>QHUT01000041.1 GCA_003222055.1 Gemmatimonadota bacterium | reverse complement strand
GCCTCAATCTCGCGAACCTGATGCTGGCACGCTCCACCGCCCGCGGCCGGGAGGTTGCCGTGCGTCTGGCGATTGGCGCGTCGCGGCGCCGCGTCGTGCGTCAGATGCTGTCCGAGAGCGTGCTGCTCGCTGGATTGGGCGCCGTGGGCGGGCTGCTGCTCGCCCGCTGGATGAGCCAGACGCTGGTGATGTTCCTCAACGCGCGCGGCGGCGGAATTTTCGTGGACCTGACTCCAGACTGGCGCGTGTTTGCGTTCATGGCCACGGTCACCGTCTGCACGTGCGTGCTGTTCGGCCTCAGCCCGGCGCTCAAGGCCACGCGCCGTGATCTGGCGAATGCCATGCAGCCCGGCGGCCGATCGTCGACCGAAGGACACGAGGCGCTCGCGCTGCGGCGCGGGCTGGTGGTCGTGCAGGTCGCGCTCTCGATGGTGCTCGTGGTCGGCGCGCTGCTCTTCGGGCGCACCTTGAAAAACCTCGGCGCGGTGGAGCTGGGTTTCGACCCTGACGTGGTGGTGGTGGCTGTCGACCTGAGCGGAACCGCGGTGCGACCCGAGGCGCGGACGCAGACCTTCGCCGCCATCGTCACGCGCCTCCACCAGGTCCCCGGCGTTCGCCACGCCGCCGAGGCGTTGATCGTGCCGCTCAGCGGCAGTGATTGGAACGGACGCATCGTGACGGGCGGCGCGGTGCAGGACGGCGACGTGCACTTCAACGAGGTCGGCGGCACCTACTTCCGCGCGATGGGGATGCCGCTCCTCGTGGGACGGACGTTCGACGGTCGAGACCGGCCGGACGCGGCGAAGGCGGCAATCGTGAACGAGACGTTCGCACGGCGGTATTTCCAGAACGCCGATCCCATCGGGAAGACATTCCAGATGGAGCTGCCACCAGGCAGCCCGCAGCCCACCTACCACATCGTCGGACTGGTCCGGGATGCGAAATACCTTCAGGTACGGGAGGAGCGCACCTCCGCGGTCTACCGATTCTCGGCCAACGAATCGAGCGCGATGTTCCTGCCGATGGCCTACCTGGCGGTATCGCAGGACAGCATGCCGCCTCCGGATTTCCGGATCGTGCTCCGCTCCGACGTGCCCGCGGCGTCCCTCACCCGCGCGCTGACCCGCGCCATAACCGAGGTCGCCCCCGCGGCCGCTGTGTCGTACGACGCTGTCACGAACTACATCGAACGGTTGCTCGTCACAGAGCGGTTGATGGCCTGGCTGTCCGGATTCTTCGGTGTCCTCGCCATGCTGGTCGCGGCGATCGGGCAGTACGGTGTGATGTCCTACCTCGTGACGCGCCGTCGGATCGAGATCGGCGTTCGCATGGCGCTCGGCGCGGAGCCGCGCACCGTCATCCGCATGATGTTCGCGGAATGCGGCGTCCTGTTGGCCAGCGGCATCGCCATCGGCGTGGTGCTCGCCGGCGTGACGCTACGGTATGCGACCGCGCTGCTGTACGGGTTGTCACCAATGGATGCGACATCGTTCGCGCTCGCCATCGGCGGGCTCGGCGTCGCAAGCGTGCTCGCAACATGGTTCCCCGCACGCCGCGCTTCCAGGCTCGCTCCCACCGTGGCGCTTCGGGAATAGATCTCGTGCATAGGGATCAGGGGTCGGGGATCGGGGGTCAGAGCGTTCGGCAGCTTTCGACTGCGCGGCGCTCTCCTCGGTACGCCCCTGACCCCCGATCCCTGATCCCCGACCCCCGATGAACGACCTCCGCTACGCGCTCCGCGGTTTCCGCCGTGCCCCGGCCTTCGTCGCCACGGTGGTGCTCACGATCGCGCTCGGCCTGGGGTTGAACACGAGCGTCTTCACGATTTTCGATGCCTATGTGCTGCGGCCGCTCGCGATCCGCGACCCCGGCTCCCTCTACGAGGTGTTCTTTCAGGACCGCCGCGGCTGGGGCAAGCGACTGTCCTGGGGACAGTATCGGGATCTGCGCGCGCTGCCGATCTCGTCGGAGAGCTTCGCGCACAAGAGCGCGTTCGCACGCTCCGAGCGCGGTCCCATGCTCGGCAACGTTGTGACGGGCGAGGCGTTTCGAGTGCTCGGCGCCGCCCCCGCGCTCGGCCGCACGCTGCTCCCGGAGGACGCGACGCTCCCGCTCGGCGAGCCGGTGTTGGTCCTGAGCTACGATGCGTGGCGGGGCAAGTTTGGCGGGGACTCGGGCGTAGTCGGCCGCAAGGTCGTGGTGCACGGCATTCCTCTTACTGTGGTCGGCGTGGCGCAGCAGCGCTTCACGGGGATCGGCACACTGCCGCCGGACTTCTGGGCCCCCGTCACCCTGCTCAGTCGCTTGGAGGGGAGCGAGGATCTCTTCGGAGCGAAAGAGCCGGAGGTCCTGCGCGCGGTGCTTCGTCTCAGGCCCGGAGTGGACGAGCGGCAGGCGCGTGCTGTGCTCGCGACCTGGGCCGCGCACGCTACCGCGACGCTGCCCGACTCGGTCCGCTGGACGCACGTCGATCTCGTCTCGGTGGCGAGCGCGCTCCCGCTTACGCCCGAGACGATCGCCATGTTCACGCCGGCGGTGGTGGCGTTCGGGCTCGTCCTGCTCATCGCCTGCGCCAACGTGGCGAACGTGATGCTGGCGCGCGGCGTCGCCCGGCAGCGTGAGATCGGGATCCGGCTGGCGCTGGGCGCCGGCCGGGAGCGGCTGGTGCGCCAGCTCTTCACGGAGAGCGCGCTCCTGGCCATGCCCGCGGCGGTGCTCGGGTACGCCACCTCCCGCTGGACCATCGATGCCGCTGTGCGGCTCATGTTTGCGAGCGCGCCCGCCGAGTTCACGCCATACCTGCGCGTCATCGCGCTCTCCCCGGACTTGCGTGTCTTCGCCTTCGTACTGCTGGCGGCGCTCGCGGCGGCGCTGGCGTTCGGTCTGGTCCCGGCGCTGCAGGCGACGCGTCCCCAGATCGTGCAGGCTTCGCGCGGCGAGGTCGACCCGACCTCCCGGCCGGGCCGCATGCGTGCAGCTCTTGTCGTGGGACAGATCGGCATCTGCTGCCTACTGTTGATCGTCACCGGCGTCCTGCTGCGCGGTGCTCGTAAGGCGGATCGCCTCCCGACCGGCATGCGCACGAGCGACGTCGTCCAACTCGACCTCGACGAGCATGCTCGCGGCGCGGCACTGCGGCGACTCCGGTCCGAGCCGATCGTGTCCGACATCGGCGCGTCTACGCAGGCGCCGCTCGATGGCATGTACCCGTCGCTGGGCGTGCGCGTGTCGGGTGCGGCGGGCATCGCGGTCGCCGCCGTCGCTTTCGTGGACGCCGGTTTCTTCCGCGTGCTCGACGTTCCGATTGTGCGGGGCCGGGCGTTCACGGCAGACGAGGAGCGCCAGGCGACGCCGGTGGCCGTCGTCAGCGAAGCGACGGCGCACGCGCTCTGGCCCACCGGTGATCCCATCGGGCAGTTCGTGGAGCAGAGCGCCGAGCCGCCGCGCACATCACGCCTGGCCCGCGTTCGGTCGGCGCGCGTGATCGGCCTTTCGCGCAACGCAGTCAGCGGTTGGATCGGCACGGGCCTCGAGCGGCCGGTGATTTATTACCCGACGCGCGCCGACTCCGGGGGCACGAACATCCTGGCCCGCGTGATCGGCGACGCGAGCCAGGCGCGGCAGCGCATCGACCGCGACATCGCCGCCGTCGATCAGAGCGCCGTGATCGAGATTCACACGCTGGACGACTACCTCGCCGTGCAGCGCTGGCCCTTCAAGATCTTCTCGTGGGTCTCGTCCGCCATTGGCGCGATCGCGCTTGTGCTCACGCTGATCGTGGCGTTGAGATATGAGTAGGGGTTCGGGATTCGGGGCTCGGGAATCGGGGGTGCGGTCGTTGAGCGCTGTGTCCGAGCACCAACACTGTCCCGGTGACACCCGAGCCCCGAGTCCCTAGTCCCGAGCCCCTATGACCGACCTCCGCTACGCGCTGCGCCAGCTCGCCCGCAGTCCCGGCTTCACGCTCGTCGCCGTGCTCACGCTCGCGCTCGGCGCGGGCGCGAACAGTCTACTGTTCAGCGTCATCTACGCTGTCCTGCTCCGGCCCCTCCCTTATCCCGACCCCGACCGCATCCTGTCCGTAGGCCTCGCCCCAGAGGACAAGACGTCAGCTCGCGCGCTCGGGGGCCAGGTGCCTCATTGGGCTTACCTGGCGTGGCAGGACGAGAGCCGCTCGTTCGCCGAGCTCGCAGCCTACCGGCCAGCCGGACCGTTCGACGCCGACGGCCCGGGCGGGGAGCCGATCAGGGGTGCGGAGGTGACACCCCGGTTCTTCGCGTTGCTCGGTGTCCAGCCCGCGCTCGGCCGGACCTTCACGGCGGATGAACAACAGGGAAGCGGTCCGGCGGTGATGCTTCTGAGCTACGGGCTGTGGCAGCGGCGGTTCGGCGGCGACTCGGGGATCGTCGGACGCAGCATGGTGCTCGACGGCGCACCTGTGACGATCGCCGGTGTCCTCCCCGCGAGCTTCGATTTCCCGAGCGGTGCGAGCTTCTGGCGACCGGTCTTTCCGCTCCCGACGAGCGGTGGTAGAACCTGGACGACTTTCTTCCTTCGCGTCCTGGGCCGGCTAGCGCCTGGAGTCGGGATGACTCAGGCCCAAACCGAGCTGACCGGGCTGTTGGCTCACGCCAAGTTCTCGCCCCCGTTCATGCGCGACGCCGCCGTCGAAGTAATGACGTTGCACGAGCGCCTGTACGGGAGCACACGACCGTTGCTCCTGATCCTGCTCGGCGCGGTGGGGTTCCTGCTGCTGATCGCCTGCGCCAACGTCGCGAGCCTGCTCGTGGCGCGTGCCGCCGTGCGCCAGCGGGAGTTCGCGGTCCGCGCCGCTCTGGGCGCCGGCCGCCGCCGGTTGATGCGCCAGTTGCTGGCCGAGAGCATGGTATTGGCGATTCTAGGAGCCGGCGCCGGGCTCGTCGTGCCGGCGCTCGGGTTGCGCCTGTTCATGCAGGCGGCGCCGCTGCGGGCCCTCCAGGGCGTCGACGTTCATCTTGATGCGGTTGTGCTCGCTTTCACCACCGGGCTCGCCGTGCTCACGGGGGTTGCGTTCGGTGTCGCGCCGGCGCTCGCGGCCTCCCACCCGAGCCTGGTCGAGGGGCTGAAGAGCGGGGCGGTGCAAGCCGGCGCTTCCGCGCACGGCGCGCGGCTGCGCGAGGGCCTGGTGGTCACTGAGCTCGCGGCGGCGCTCGTGCTTCTGATGGGGGCGGGCTTGCTGACTCGAAGCCTCTTCACCCTGCTGGCGGTGGACCTCGGGTTCAGCCCTGGCCACGTCGTCGGCGTACGCCTGGGACGACGCTTCAGCGACAAGTATCGCCAGGGGCTCCTCGATCGCTTGGCGGCGCTGCCCGGCGTCGCATCGGTTTGCCTTGCTGATATCCTGCCTCTCGAAGGCTTCGCGAGCAGCAGCACCGTCCAGGTCGACGATGCTGCGCCGGCGACGGACGGGGGCAGGCAGGTGGCGCTGAGTGCGGTCTCGGCCGAGTACTTCAACACCCTCGGCCTTCGGGTCGTCGCGGGCCGTCCGTTCGCGTCAGCGGACCGAGCCGACGCCGCGCCAGTCGCGATGGTGAACACAACCTTTGCGCGTCAGTTCCTGCGCGGCGGTGACCCAGTCGGTCACCAAATCGTGGCGGGGTCGAGCCCGGTGCGGCGGACCATCGTGGGAGAAGTGAAGGACGTTCTGCAGCTCGGCCGTGACGTGCCCGCCACTCCGCAGGTGTACTTGCCCGCTGCGCAGGCGGCCCTCCCGGCCGGGGCGATGGCCATCCGGACCAAACTGGATCCCGAAAGGCTGGTCGAACCCGTCCGCCGCGCCCTTCGAGAGGTCGACGCGGATGCGGCCGACGCGCGTGTCTTTACACTGGAGAGCGAGCTGGCCAAGTCCGTCGCCCCGCAGCGTGACAGCGCATTGCTGCTTGGCGCGTTCGCGGCCGTGGCGCTGGCGCTGGCCGCGGTCGGTCTGGCCGGCGTGATCGCGTACCTCGTGACGCACCGCACCCATGAGATCGGCGTGCGCGTGGCCCTGGGCGCGGGGCGGGGTGACGTGCTCCGGCTGGTCGTGGGCGAGGGAGCGAAGCTCGTTGCCATTGGCGTCGCGATCGGGCTAGTCGCTGCGATGGCGGTCACTCGCGTGCTTACAAGCCTGCTATTCGGCGTTGCACCCACGGATGCCGTGACGTTCCTGGTGGTCCCCTTGGTTCTCATCGTGGTCGCGGTGGGAGCGGCCGCCGTGCCGGCGCGGCGGGCGGCGAAGGTCGATCCGATGGTGGCTCTGCGATATGAATAGGGGTCAGGGGTCGGGGATCAGGGGTCAGAGCGTTCGTCAGCATTCGACCGCGCGGCGCTCTCCTCGGCACGCCTCTGACCCCCGATCCCTGACCCCCGACCCCCGAT
>QHUT01000040.1 GCA_003222055.1 Gemmatimonadota bacterium | reverse complement strand
CGATATCGTCCACGACGACCGCGAAGTTGTAGAGCGGCGAGCGGTCGGCGCGCAGTATCACGAAGTCCTTGATGTCTTCGCCCTGGAAGCTGATGCGCTCGTGCACGGCGTCGTCCCAGGCGATCTCGCCCGGGGGGACACGCAACCGGATCGCACCGTCCTCCATGTAGGCTTTGCCCTCGGCGAGCAATCGGTCGGCCACCTCCTGGTGCCGCTTCACGCGCGCGCCTTGGAACACCGGCTCCTCGTCCCAGTCGAGCCCGAGCCAGTTGAGGCCATCGAGAATCACCTTGGTATGCTCGTCCGTAGAGCGGGCCTTGTCGGTGTCCTCGATGCGCAGGAGGAACTTGCCGCCCGCGTGGCGCGCGTACACCCAGTTGAACAGCGCCGTGCGGGCGCCGCCGACGTGGAGGTAGCCGGTGGGGGAGGGGGCGAAACGCAGGCGGGGTGCCGTGCTCGTCATGGGCTCGGGTGAGTCGGGAAACGGGAAAGGGGAAACGAGAAACGTGATGCGGCAAGACGCGGTCAGACGTTTCCCGTTTCCCGGTTCCCGTTTCCCGGCCCTTCACGGAGAGGGGGGGATTCGAACCCCCGATAGAGGTATTAGCCCCTATAACGGTTTAGCAAACCGCCGCCTTCAGCCACTCGGCCACCTCTCCCACAAGAGCAGAACGTCGCAACTCACTTAGGCGTACGCAACCCCTACCAACCGCACGCTTCGGAAATCAGTGCCGTGTGGACTATCCACCGTGTGTTCGGGGTGGCTCACCCATGCCGTTGCAGTAGACGTAACCGCGCCGCATGTCCGACAGCCGGCCCGCGAGGCGCCAGGTCATCACACGCGTGTTATGGCGCCGCTAGGGCCGTTGACCAGCCGCCGTGTACTGCTCGGCGTGCATGAATCGGCGCAGCTCGGAGAACCGCACGGTCGCATCGCTCCAAGACTTGTGGAACACCGACTGTGTGGCTGCCTCGAGTTCCCGTTGGAAAGTGCCCTCCGCGGCCGACGATGCTGCGACCTCCACAATGACGACATTCGTGTACTCCCCGGAGCCGGCAGTCTTGGTGAGCAACAGGTACGACACCACCGCTTTGCGCTTCACCAATTCGTCGAATACCGGAGTCACGACACTGACGAGCGCCGAATCGTATGCCTTCTCCTCGCCGGGCCGGACCTGATAGAAATTGACGTGATAGACGTGGCCTCGTCTCGCTTGACCGACGAGCGGGGCGGCGAGCGCAAGGAGGCCGACGAGAATGGGAAGCGTGCAGCGCGCAGAGCGCGGGCCGTGCACCAGCACGACGTTCGTATTCGATGACATTTCGGCTCCGAGGCGAAAGGTGATCCAGGGCTGCGGTGCGGACGTTCGTCAATTGATGTCAGCGAACGACCTTTCGGTCGAACGGACCTCGGAGTATAAGACTCGGAGAGGTCTCGTGGTATTGGGAGCGTCGTGCCGTTTACCCGCATCGTCATCTTCCCCACAAATCGCGGCCTCTCCGATCCGAACCTGGACGAGGGTTTGAAGGCCGCCGCACTGCTCGCAAGATTGAAGAGGGCGGATATGCGCGCTACCGGCACTCTTCCTCGCTCTACGTGGCACCGACAAATCAGTGCCTCGTGACGACAAACGCATCGTGCTCCTGACGCACGTGAATGGCCGTGAAATCGGGGATGGTAGCGTCGGCGCCCGGGAGGTCCCGTGCCGCGCGCATCGTAGTGAGCGCGATCACCCGGGCGCCCGCGCCTCGGGCCGCGGCAATACCTGACGGCGCGTCTTCGAACACCACACACGCTGCCGGGTCCAGGCCGAGGCGTCTCGCTCCGAGTCGATAGCCATCAGGCGCCGGCTTTCCCTGCGAGACGTCCTCGCTGGTCACCAGGATCGTCGGTATCGGCAGTCCCACAGACGTGAGTCGCAGCTCCGCCAGTGCCCGTCCACAGGAGGTCACCACACCCCACCTGCTCGCCGGGAGAGCAGCAAGGAACTCTCTGGAGCCCGGCACTACGCTGAGGCCATCGACGTCCGCGAGCTCCGCGGCGTCGAGCCACGCCACCTCCCGATCCGTCTCGAGATGGGGGGCCACGGCCCTCACGGTGTCGCGCGTCCGGCGCCCATGCGCGATCTGCAGGACTCGCTCGGGATCGAGTTGATGGCGCAGAGCCCAGCGGCGGCACGTTCGCTCGACGACCGTCCGGGAATCGACCAGAACGCCGTCGAGATCAAACAGAAACGCTGAACAGCGGATTTGCACAGTCCGGAATCTGCTGCCTTCACCGAGTCCGCGCGACGCTACGGTGCGCGGCGATTCAGAGAATTTCGCGGAGCGGACAGCGAAAACCCGGGAGCACGTCCTCACCGTTCAGCTCGCCGTCCGGCTCCACGGTCGACACCGTTCCGTCCGCGCGGTAGATGCGGGCGTCCCGCCGTACCTGGTCGAGGACCCATACGACCCGCACGCCCGCGCCGAGCCACTGACCCACTTTCTCCAGGACCTCGCCCGGCCGGTCGCTGGGCGAGAGGATCTCGGCTACCCAGTCGGGCGCGAGCTCGGCGTAGCCTTCCTCCGGAATTTGCGCCCGCCGCTCGCGCGCCACGAAGGCCACGTCTGGCGCCCTTACCGTGTCGGGGTCACGCTCGATCTTGAAGCCCGTGTCCTGAGCGAAGACTTGCCCCAGGTCGTGTCGTTCGGCGAACGCGCCCACCCGCAAGGTGAGCCGTGCGGCGCGGGCGCCGTGGCCGGTCCCGGGCGGCTCCCGCACGATCAGCATCCCGCGCACGAGTTCCGCCGTCTTGCCGGGCTCGCGAAAGCGGAGCAGGTCCTGCGCCGTCTGCATGGCCACCGGTGGCATGGCCGAAACGTAACGCTGCGGCGAATCCACGGGGAGCGAGGATGCGGCGGGGGTGTCAACCGGGCGTCAACACCAGCACAATTGCGGATCGGGATACACCCTTCCCGATCCGCAATGCGCCATCAGCAATCCGTCATCCGCGAGGGCCGAGCCTTAGGGCGGCAACATGCGGAACACGGTCGCGGGCTCCGACTGTGCCCCCTGGAGGCGCGCGGCCTCGTGGCGGGCGGCCGCTGCGGCTGCTGCCGGCTGATCGGCGACTCGGACCGGCACGCTGCTGCTGGTGGTGGTACGGTCGCCGAGCTCGCCGTGGCTGTTAGAGCCCCAGCAATACCCGACGCCTCCCGTCGTGAGCCCGCACGTGTGGCTGATAAAGGGACTCAGGGTCGCGAACGTAAGCCCGCCCGCGACGGCGACGGGCGTGAGGCTGTTCGTCGTCGTGCCATCGCCCAGCTGGCCGGACACGTTCTCGCCCCAGCAATAGGCCGCGCCTGCCGACGTCACGCCGCAGCTGTGTCGCCGCCCGGCGACGACGGCTGTAAGATTGATGCCGACGGAGACGGCCACGGGCGTGCTCGAGCAGGGCGCAGCGGCGCACGTTTCCGGTCCCGTCGCGCCGGTTCCCAGCTGTCCGTAGTTGTTCAAGCCCCAGCAGTACCAGCTGCCGTCGGTGGCGCGGGCGCAGGTGTGCTGCGTACCCACGTTGAGTGTCGTGAACGTCAGTCCCCCCGCGACGGCCACGGGCGTCCGGCTGCAGGGGCCGTGGCCGGTGGCGCACGTGTCCGGCGCAGCATTGACGCCGATGCCGAGCTGACCCGTCGAATTGTCACCCCAGCAGTAGGCCGCCCCGCTCGAGGTGAGGCCGCAGGCGTGGAAGTTGCCCGCGCCGAGCGTTGTGAACGCGAG
>QHUT01000071.1 GCA_003222055.1 Gemmatimonadota bacterium | reverse complement strand
CGTCGCCGTCCAGCTCTAGCCACGGGGCGACATACGGATCCACCCGCACGGCCGGTCCCCCACGCGAGCAGTTGCGATCGCAGAACGTGGTGCCGAGCTGGCCCACGGTGACGCCGCCGTGGACCCACCAGCGGTTCTTCAGCATGACATGGCCATTGGTGTTGGCGGCGCGCTCGACGGGCGTGCCGGCCGCCGTCCAGTATTGCCACCAGTTGAAGTTCCAAAACGCCTGCTGATAGATCGAAGACGGATGCAGCGCCTGCAGGCCGAACCAGGTGTTCCAACTCTGTTGGTCCGCCTGCAGGAGGAAACCGAGGTCATTGGCCTCAAACCCCTGGGAGCGACGCAGGTAGCTGGTCTCGAACCGGGTAATGCCGCCGCCCACCTTGCCGAACAGGAGTTCTTCGGCGTTGCCGGAGAGGCTGGTGCGGATGGGGTCGTACGACACGCCGGCGCCGGGCCGCTGATAGAAGTGAACCGCATCCCGTTGCGTGAGGGCGATCGCCGAGTCGGTTCCCGCGATCCGGCTCAGGTCGAACGAGCCCGAGACCTGGTAGTGCCTCTGGAGAAAACGGTGCCGGAAGTCGACCGCGCCCACGTAAGCGCTCCGGCGCAGGGAGTCCTGGCTCCACTGGTCGATGTTGCGATTCACGGCGGTGAACATCATGCCGACGCCGCTCTCACCATTGCGGAAATCCTGCTGGGTCCGCACCACGGCGTAGTTGGTGGTGGGCTCCATCGTTTTGTCGAGTGGGCTCGCGGCGCGCTGCGTAACGGCATCGAGGATACCGACGTTCTGTCCACCCGGCAGCCGGCCCGTCAGCTTCGCGGCTCCATAGATCGTGGTAGCCGTCGGAGAGCCCGGCTCGCCGTACTCGAGCTGGGGCGCGCGCCCGATGCGCCGAGAATAAAACAGCCCCTCGCCGTTGCAGTTCACCTGGCTGCAATTCACATCAAAGCGGAAGATGCCCGCGCCCTGGACGAAAAATGGCCGCCGTTCCTGAAGGAACGTCTCGAATGCCGTGAGGTTGAGCACCGAGGGATCCTGCTCTACCTGCCCGAAGTCGGGGTTGATCGTGGCATCGAGCGTGAGGTTCGACGTGATCCCGTACTTCAGGTCGGCACCGCCGGTGACTTTCTGGGACCGTTCAAAGGCGCTGCCGGTCGGGACAGAGACGTTCTTGGTCACGACGTAGGGCGCAATCTCGGGCCGGCGCGGGGAGGGCAGACCTACCAGCCCGGTCAGCTCGCCCAGCTGCGACGAGATCCCCGCCTGCGAGTTGCGGTACAGCGGCCAGCTTTCCCGCTCGGTGTAGCGCTGGATGTCGCGCCAGATCCCGAACCCGAACGTGTTGGTCCCGCGCGGCACGTAGCGCAGCTGCGAAAGCGGGATCCGGAACTCTGCGGTCCACCCGAGAGAGTCGACCTGCGTGGCCGCGTCCCACACCGCGTCCCAGGCATCGTCCTCCTGGTTGTCGTTGTAGATCGCGTAGTCGCGTTTCACGCCGGCGGGGTTCACGGCGAACTCGAAGCCGTTGCGCCGGTCGTGATACGAATCGATCATGATCTTGAGCTGATCGGTGGCGGCACGGACGTCGCGGCGCGCGAGCAGCTTCAGGATGCTGTCGGGATGAGGGTCGAACGCCCGGATGAAGACGTAGAGGTTGCGGTCGTCGTACGCGACCTTCGCCTCGGTGGCGTATCGGGGATCGCCGTCCTCTTTCGGCTGGAACTCGCGGAACTGCGTGATCGCCGGCGCCACACGCCAAACGGCATCGTCGTCCCGGCCATCGATCGCCACCGGGCTGGTCGCCCGCACGGCGGACGCCCGCTTGGCACCGGGCAATGGGTCGGCGCCACCGGCGCCGGAAGACGACGCGGTGGATTGCAGCACGATCGCGAGCAGGACGACAGCGGGCATGACGGGAGCCTCGGGACCTGGTCGGACGATTAGACAGCTCTTACGGTGAAAGGGTTGGGCAGGTTCCGGCCGTGACGAAGGCATGACAAACAGCCCCCGAGGCCATGCCCCGGGGGCTTGAAGGTCGGAAGGCGGACCGCCTCAGTTGTGCTTAGCGATCAGGCTCGGCTCGATGGGCGCTTCGCCGTCGAACACCAGGTGTCCCGACTCGAAGCGCGCACCCCGCAGGGCCAACGTCAGCACTTCGTCCAGGTCTTCCACCAGGTGCACGTCCAGCCACGAGCGCACGTCCTCGGGGAGGTCCTCGAGATCGGGCGCGTTCTCCTTCGGGAGCACGACCGTACGGATGCCCGCGCGCACCGCGCCGAGCACCTTTTCCTTGACTCCCCCGATCGGCAACACACGGCCTCGCAGGGTGATCTCGCCCGTCATCGCCAGGTCGTGGCGTGCCGGGCGGCGCGACAGCGCCGAGACGAGCGCCGTCGCCATGGTGACGCCAGCCGAGGGCCCGTCCTTCGGGATGGCGCCCGCGGGAACGTGGACGTGGATGTCCGTGTCGGCGAACGCCTCCTCGGGAATGCCCAGCGGATCGGCGTGCGACTTGGCGTACGTGAGGGCCGCCCGCGCCGACTCCTTCATGACATCGCCCAGCTGGCCCGTCAGCACGAGCTCGCCCTTGCCCCGCATCACGCTCGCCTCGACGAACATGATGTCGCCGCCGACGGGCGTGTAGTACATGCCCGTGGCCACACCCACCTGGTCCTCGCGCGCCTTGTGCTCCGGATGGACCTTGGGCCGTCCGATCAGGTCGTCCACGTGGCCCGCGTCGACTCGGATGCGCTCGACCTCGGCGCCCGCGATCTTGCGCGCGACCTTGCGGCCCAGCTTTCCGATCTCGCGCTCCAGCTGCCGGACACCGGCCTCACGCGTGTAGCTGGTGGTGATTTCACTGAGCGCGGCATCGGTGATCTCCAGCTGCTCGGGCGAGAGCCCGTTGTCGCGCAGCTGTCGGGGCACGAGGTAGCGTTTGGCGATCTCGAGCTTCTCACGCTCCGTGTAGCCGGCGAAGTTGACCGTCTCGAGCCGGTCGAGCAACGGCCCCGGAATGCTCTGCGGGAAGTTCGCCGTCGCGATGAACAACACCTCCGACAGGTCGAACGGTACGCCGAGGTAGTGATCCGTAAACGAGTCGTTCTGCGCCGGATCGAGCACTTCGAGCAGCGCCGCAGCGGGGTCGCCCTGGAACGATACGCCCAGCTTGTCGACCTCGTCGAGCAGGAACACCGGGTTCTTGGCGCCGGCCTGCTTCATGCCCTGGATGATGCGACCGGGCATGGCGCCCACGTAGGTGCGGCGGTGACCGCGGATGTCGGCCTCGTCGCGCGCACCCCCCAACGAGATGCGCACGTACGGCCGGCCCATGGCCCGCGCGATCGATTTCGCGATCGACGTTTTTCCCACGCCCGGCGGCCCGACGAACAGCAGTATGGGCCCCTTGGCTTCCTTGTCGTCGTCGTTGCCCTGCGCCGCGTCCTGCGGCGCGCGCTGGCGCAGCTGGCGCACCGCCAGGAACTCGAGCACCTGATCCTTCACATCCTTCAGCCCGTAGTGGTCCTGCTCGAGGATCTCCGCGGCACGCTTCAAGTCGAGCGACTCTTCGGCCCGCTTGTTCCAGGGCAGCTCGGCCATGGTCTCGAGGTAGGTGCGGATCACCTGCGCTTCCATGGAATCACGATTCGCCCGCTCGAGCCGCTGGAGCTCCCGCTCGACCTCCTTCTGGGCGGCCTCGGGAAGCTCGAGCGCCGCGAAGCGCTTCCGCAGCTCGTCCACCTCCACCACGTCGTCCTCTTCGCCGAGCTCCTTGCGGATCGCCTTCAGCTGCTCGCGCAGAAACATTTCGCGCTGTCGCTCGCCCAGCTCCTCCTGCACTTGCGACTTGATGTGCTCCTGCGCGTCCAGCACGCCGATCTGGCGCTGCACGTGGACGAGCACGCGCCGCAGCCGGTCCTCGACCGACAAGGTCTCGAGCAGGCCCTGGCGCTCCGCCGGCGGAATCTCGAGGTAGCCAGCAACGAGGTCCGCCAGCCGCCCGGGCTCGGCCACGCCTTCGAGCACCTGGCGAACCACGTCGTCGGGGAGGCCCGATTTCTGACCCAGCTCGGCGGCCCGCTCGCGGGCCTCGCGATGCAGCCCGACGAAGGCGGGGTCGCCCGGGTCGAGCGGGGGCAGGTCCTCAACCTCGCGCAGCACCGCCTCGAGGTAGCGCCCGTTCTCGCTATAATGCAGCGCCGTCGCCCGGTTTTCGCCGTGCAGCAAGAGCTGCACGCCGCCGAGCCCGCGCTGGATCTGGCTGATCTTGGCGATGGTCCCCGTCGTGTACAGCACTCCGGGGGTCACCGTGTCGACGTTCTCCCGCTGGGCCACCGCGAAAATGAGGTGCGACGGGCTCTTCAGTGCGGCCTCGATGGCGCGCAACGTCGCCGGCCGTCCGGCGCCGATCGGCGTGGACACACCGGGAAACAACACGACCTCCCGGAGTGGCAGCACCGGGAGCGTCAGTCTCTCAGACATGGGTATCGATCTCTGTGTCAGGGTCTTGTCGCTGCATATGTCGCGAGCCGTCGATAGCATCGTTCATGCCAAGCAAAAACGTCGAACTGAGCACGCACGTTCCATCGCTCGGCGGTCAATTAGGCAGACGCTGCCGAATAGCCATCCATTGGGAGCGTTGTACCGTCGCCTTGGCGCGGCGTCTCCCGTAAGTCAAGCGCGGCTTGCAGGTTGCACGCCTGCTCTGCGAGGGCTAATCTATCCGCGCGCACTTCACGCGAACTGGGATGAACGAAGCAGACAAGGCACTCGCGGCCCGCCTGGCACAGGCGCTCGGCAGCGCCTATACCCTCGAAGGGGAAATCGGCCGGGGCGGGATGGGCGTGGTCTTCAACGCCCGCGACGAGCGGCTGAAGCGGCGCGTCGCGGTCAAGGTGCTCCCCCCTGAACTCGCGTTCCGCGAGGAAATCCGGTTGCGCTTCGTGCGCGAGGCGGAGACCGCGGCCCGTTTGTCCCACCCCCACATCGTGCCGATCCACTCCGTCGGCGAGGGGCCGGACGGGCTCGTGTACTTCGTGATGGCATATGTGGACGGAGAGTCGCTCGGGGCGAAGCTCAAGCGACGCGGGCGGCTGCCGCCGGAGGAGGCGCGTCGCATCATGCTGGAGACGGCGGACGCGCTCGGAGCCGCGCACGCGCTGGGCATCATTCACCGCGACGTGAAGCCCGACAACATCCTGCTGGAGGGCAGTCGCGGCCGCGTCGTGGTCACCGATTTCGGGATCGCGAAGGCCCTGTCGTCGACGACGGGTTCCGCGACCCTGACGGCGACGGGGGTCGCCATCGGGACGCCGCACTACATGAGCCCGGAGCAGGCGGCGGGCGACCGCGAGATCGACGGGCGCTCGGACATCTACAGTCTGGGAGTGGTGGCATTTCAGACGCTGGCGGGGGAGCTGCCATTCCAGGCCCCCACGGTGCCCGGGATCCTGGTGAAGCAGATCACGGAGCGGGCGCCGCTCGTCACCGACAAGCGGCCGGACGTTCCCGAGGACCTGGCCGCGTGCGTGATGCGGTCGCTCGAGAAGGATCCGGAAGATCGCTGGCCCACGGCGGACGCGCTGCGGCGCGCGCTCGAGGCGCGCAGCGCCACGATGTACCAGCCGCGTCGCCCCAGTCTCTCGCGGGCCGGGCGGCCGCGTCCGCCGGCGGCGCGCGAGCCGCTGCCGGGGAGGCAAACGGGCTCCGACCGAGCGGCCCGGCGGCTCGAGCGCATGCGCGAGCGCCCGCAGCTCGCGCCGAGCGGTGAGCCCGAGATCGTGCGGGAGCTGCGGAGCCGGCTCGTCACGTGGGCGTCGGTGTGTGGCTCGCTCTTCATGATCAACGTCGCGACAGGGCCGCATCGGCCGAGCTGGTCGCTCTTCGTCGCGGGTGTCTGGGCGGGCACGGTCCTGTTACCACGCGTCGTGCGGCTGTGGCACGCCGGGTATTCCTGGCGCGACGTGCTCGCCCGGCCGCCCGCCCCGGACGCGATCGAGGCGCGCCTCGCCGCCGGAGGCCGCCGCCCGGTCGAGCTGCCGCGGGCCACGACGGACGAGTTCGGACACGAGGCGGAGTCGATCCAGCAAGCGCGCAGCGACCGCAAGGCGATCCTCCGGATCGTGGATCGGCTGCCGAAGTCGGAGCGGAAGCTGCTCCCCGACATCGTGATGACGGCGGACGCGCTGCTCAATCGAGCCGAGGAGCTGGCGCGCATGCTGCAGGCGATGAGCGGCAGCGTGGACCAGGGGGCACTCAGGCGCCTGGAGGAGAAGATCGAGGCGACCAAGCGCCAGCCGGACGGGGTCGAGCGCGACCGGCAGGTGAGCCTGCTCCACCGCCAGCGCCAGACGCTGACCGACCTGCTCACCCGGCGCCAGCTGGTGGGGGATCAGCTGGAGTCGTGCGTCCTGGCCATGCAGAACGTCCGGTTCGACTTGCTGCGACTGCGCTCGGCCGGCGTGGCGGTGGCGCTGGACGACTTGACGCGCGCCACCCAACAGGCGCGCGCGCTATCGCGCGATGTGGACCACGTGATCGCGGCGGCCGGAGAGATCAAGCAGGCCCTGGGCGAGCAGCCGGGCGCCTAGCTCGTCCCTCCCCGCCGGCAGCGCCGCAGGCGCTCGGGCGCGTCGGCGACTTCGATGCCGAACTCTACCAACACGAGGAACTGCGTCGCAGCATCCTCGCAGCGCAGGTCTCGCAGCTGCGCGGCCGCGCGCAGCTCGTACAGGGTGGCCCACCCGGGTCTGGTTCGTTCGGCTGCCGCCAGTGTGCTGTCGGCGAGCGCCGCGGGGCCGGAGAGCGCCAGCGGGGTGAGAGCGGCTCGCAGGACGTCCGCCGGGAACGGGTGGCGATACGTGCCCACGCCGATGGTGAGCACGTCGAGCACGCGAGCGGCGGTCTCGCGCCAGCGCCCAGCCTGGGCCGCCAGCGCGGCGAGACCGGCGTCCGCCTCCGCGGTATCGCCGCCGTGCGCCAACAGCTCCCGGAGGAGCTCGGCCCGCCGGCGATCGTCGCCGCGTCGCTCGGCCAAGGCGGCCGCGAACAGCAACGCCTCGGGGTGCCGCGAGCGCGTCAGCACGGCGCGGAGCAGGCTGTCCGCAACCGCGGTGTCGCCGGCCCAGGCGCGCGCCCGCGCGAATCGCACGGTCCAGACGGGATCGGCCGGCACCGCCCGGTGCGCGGCCTCGAGGATCTCGAGCTGCGTCGCGAGGACACGCGGGGCGGTCATCGCTCGTGCAAGCAGCACCGGCGACGTTCCGGCGACGTCGCCGACGGACGCGCCGATGGCGATGAGAGAATCGAACACGGCCGGATCCCACAGGGGGTCGAGGAAGCGACGCGCCGCCACGAACTCGAGCGCGGGGCGGTCGTCCGAGTGCGACAGCGTCGCACGGTCGGCCAGGCGGGCGGTACCGGCCTCGCCGAGCAGCCGACGGCCGAAATGATCGCCGACGGAATCGATCCCCAACCACTCCCGGGCCAGCCCGCCCACGGGAGTATCCGGCGCCAGCAGCCGCCCCAGCCAGCTCCGGTCGTAGCGGAGGGGGCGACCCGAGGCCAGAACCATGATGTCGAGGTTCGTCGAAAACCACACCTCGACGTGGGGAAACACGGCTCGCATGTTGCGTACGACGCCGGCGACGACGGGAAGGGGCAGCTGGTACAGCTGGACCCACTGGCCGAACACACCGTCGTCGGCAAGGCGGGACCGCACGATCCGGAAGAACTCCGGCGTATACAGCGTCGCGACACCCGCCACCCACGGATTGGACGGCTCCGACACGATCACATCGAACCGGTCGCCGTGCAGCTGGAGGGCACTGCGCGCGTCGTCCACGACGGCCGAGACGCCGGCTCGCCCGAGGATCGAGTCGTTGACACTCGAGAACAGCGCACTCATCGCGAGCACGGCGGGCTCGATCTCGACGACGCGCACCCGCCGCATGCCGGGCACCTGAGCGATCACACGGGTCGTGACGCCGCTGCCGAACCCGATCACCAGGGCGGACGTGGGCTCGGGTCGGGCGGCCGCGGGGGCGAGCGCGAGCATGATCTGCGTGTTCATGTCGCCGTGATCCGACGCGTCGACCTTGCCGTTGACGCGCAACGTGCGGCCGGTTGCCCCCTCCCACACGCTCACGGTCGCGTTCCAGCCTTCGCGAAACGCGAGCTGACGCGCGCCGCGGTGTGCAAGGAAGGCTTGCCGCGCGGCGGCATTCATGGGGTAGCGTGCGTAGATCGTGGGTCCGAGATCGATCAGGCGTGAACTCCACGCGGGGGCGCCGACCGCGGCGCCCAGGGCGAGGCTCGCAAGACCACCGGCGGCGAGCACGCGGAGCCGCAAGGCGCGGTGCTCGGCCGACCCTTCCGCCACGCCGCGAGCCGCGAGCGCCGCGAGCACCAGGGCGGCCACGCCGTTGATCACGAGGCCCAGGCGCAGAGTGGTCTCGGTGCCGAGTGTAACGACCAGCACGAAGCCCGTGAGCACAGCACCCGCGATGCTGCCCAGCGTGTTGAGCGCGTAGGCAGTGCCCACGTCGGCGCCCCGGGCGGCGTCGCGGGGCGCGGCGAGGTCGGCCAGGAGCGGAAAGCTCAGTCCCATTCCTATGGCGGGGATCAGCACGACGGCGCCGACCGCGAGGCCCATGAGGGCGAGGCGCGTGGTCGCCCCGAAGCCGTGGTGTTGGAAGACGGCGACGATGTAGAGCGGCAGCGCCGCGAAGAAGGCGAGCAGCCCGGCGGCACCCGCGCCGGTGATGCCCTGGGCCAGCGCCGCATCGGCGGTCGTGGCGGGTCCCGCGGCACGTCCCCGCGCCACGTAGGCACTGCCGAGCCCGATGCCCAACAAGAACACGAGCAGCACCAGGGTGAAGGCATAGGTCGACCCGCCGACGACCATCACCAGCACCCGCGTCCAAGCGATCTCGTCGAGCAGCGAGGCGAACGCCGTCACCGCAAGGAGGGCCAGAGCCGCCCGCCGGACGGCCCCACCGCCTCCCACCCGCAGCGGGGACGGGGGGACGGGACTGGGCTCGGGGGGGGCGGCCAGCGCCAGGGCTGCGAGCCCGAGCGCGAGGTTGACCGCCGCCGTGCCCCACAGGGAGAGCCGGATCCCGACCCGCTCGATGAGCACGAATCCGGCGAGCGCTGTGCCCGCCACGGCGCCCAGGGTGTTGAGGCCGTACAGGCGACCGAGGGCGCGCTGCAGCCGCTCGCGCTCGGCGCCCATGAAGGCTCGGGTCAGGACCGGGAGCGTGCCGCCCATCAGCGTCGTGGGAACGAGCAACACGAGGGCGGCGAGGCCGAAGCGGAGCGCCAGGCTCACCGGTCCGCCGAGGCCGAAGCTGCGTGCCAAGGCGACGTAGACCTGATGCGCGAGGGACAGCACGAGCGGCGACAGCAGGCCGAACACGCCGATGGCGATCTCGAGGCGGCCGTACAGGGCGGCGGGGTTCGGATGGCGGTCCGCGCGGCGCCCGAGCCACCACGCGCCGAGACCCAGGCCCCCCATGTAGGCGGCGACCACGGTCGTCACGGACTGGATGGTTGATCCGAACGCCTGATACAAGAGCCGAACCCAGAGCAGCTCGTACACGAGCCCGGTGGCTCCGGAGAGAAGGAACAGCAGGCTGTACGCGCGGGTGGCGCTAGAACGCATGCAGTTCGCGCATCGCGCGCGCGAGATCCTCCACCTGGGGCAGGATGAAATCCTCGAGATCGGGGGCGTAGCCCACGAACGTGTCGGTCGACGCCACGCGCTTCACGGGCGCGTCGAGCCAGGAGAAACACTCGTCGGCGAGCCGGGCGGCGATTTCCGCGCCATAGCCCCACGAGAGCGAGTCTTCGTACGCCACCAGCACTTTGCTGGTCTTGCGGACCGACGTCGCGATCGCCTCCCAGTCCACCGGGGAGAGGCTGCGCAGATCGATCACTTCCACGCTCACGCCGTCCTGCTCCTCGAGCTGCTTCGCCGCGACCAGCGAGCGCTGCACCACGGCGCCGTAGGTCACGACGGTCAGGTGTCGTCCCTCGCGCACCCGCTTCGCCTTGCCGAACGGGATCATGAAGTTGGGGCCGGGGTTGGGCGCCTTGTTGTACGTCTGGCGGTACAGGTGCTTGTGCTCCAGGAACAGCACGGGATCGTCGCAGCGGATCGCGGTCCGCAGCAGGCCGTTCGCGTCGAGCGCGGAGCTGGGGCAGATCACGCGCAGCCCCGGCACGGCGGTGAAGACGACGGCGCCCGTCTGCGAATGATAGATCGACCCTCCCTTCAGGTACCCGCCGTAGGTCACCCGGACGACCGCGGGACAACTGAAAGCGTTGTTCGAGCGCCAGCGCAGCGTGGCGAGCTCGTTGCGGAGCTGATGGTAGGCGGGCCAGATGTAATCGAAGAACTGGATCTCCACGACGGGCTTCAGGCCCCGGGTCGCCAGCCCGATCGCCCGGCCCACGATGTTCGCCTCGGCGAGCGGGGAGTTGTACACGCGGTCGCTCCCGAACTGGCGCTGCAGCCCCCACGTGACTTTGAAGACGCCCCCCTTTCCCTTCACCTGTCCGAGGTACTGCTCGCGGCTGGCGTCGGCCACGTCTTCGCCGAACACGAGGATGCGGGGATCGCGCGCCATCTCGTCTTTGAGACAGGTGTTGAGGAGATCCACCATGGTCGTCGGATCGCCGCCGAACTGGGGGTCGTCCTCGGTGTCGAACTGCTCCGAGGTCGGATCCACATCGGGCGAGTAGACGTACAGCAGCGCGCTCTCGGCCTTGGGCTGCGGCGACGCCAGCGCCATGTCCGCGGCGACGGCGATCTCCTCCTCGACGTGCCGCTTGATGCCCTCGATCTCCGCGTCGGTGGCGACACCCTCGGCGATGAGGCGCTTCGGGAACGCCTGCACGCCGTCGCGGCGCGCGTCGTCGTCGCGCTCCTTGGGCGGGCGGTAGAGCACTTCGTCGTCCGAGAGGGAGTGCGAGTAGGGGCGGATGACGTGTGCGTGCACGAGCGCGGGGCCCTTGCGCTGGCGCGCGTACTCCGAGGCGCGCAGCAGCACGTCGTACGACGCGACCGGATCGCAGCCATCGACCTCCTCCACCAGGAGGCCGGGGAACGCTTTCACGAGCCGCGACACCGAGCCACCGGCGGTCTGAACTTCGACGGGCACCGAAATCGCGTAGCCGTTGTCCTCGATGAGGAACAAGATCGGCAGCTTCAGGTTGGTAGCGCTGTTCAGGGCTTCCCAGAACTCCCCTTCGCTCGTCGTGCCGTCGCCCGCCGAGACGTACACGAGATCGTCGGTGGGGGTGGGCTTGTCGGCGATGGTGTCGAGTCGCGCATAGCGGAGCCACGCTTCCGCGCAGCCCACGGCCTGCAGGAACTGGGTCCCGGTGGGGCTCGATTGGCTCACGATGTGCAGCGCCTTGTGACCCCAGTGCGACGGCATCTGCCGGCCGCCGGAGTTGGGGTCGTCGGCGGCGCCGACCGCGGAGAGCAGCATCTCGGTGGGGGTCATGCCCAGCGCCAGGCAGAGCGCGCGGTCGCGATAATAGGGATAGAACCAGTCATAGGCGGGGCGGAGCGCCCTGGCGGCGGCGACGAGAACGGCTTCGTGCCCGGCCCCGGAAATCTGGAAGTAGATCTTGTTCTGGCGCTTGAGCTGGATCTCCTTGTCGTCGATGCGACGCGACAAGAGCATCAACCGGTACATGTCGAGCAGGTCGGCCTTGGACAGCGCCTTGGCGGCCCGGGGCCCGGGATGCGTGCGTGTCGCCATGGCTCAAAGATAGTCGCGCGTGCAATATTTGCCGACATGAACGAGGCGACGACGCAACGCGTCCTCGGGCACTTTGCCCGCGGCCTGCATGCCTTGACGGTGAAGCACGGCGGCGAGGAGCACGGCGTGACCGCCAGCTGGGTCAGCCAGGCCTCGTTCCATCCACCGATGGTCGTCGTGGCGGTGGAGAACCGGTCGAAGACGATCGGCATGATCCGCGACGCGCATCACTTCGCGCTCAGCGTGCTGCGCGCCGGTCAGCACGACGTGGCCGAGAAGCTCGGCCGGGCATCGGCCGGCGCGCCCCCCACGCTCAAGGGAATCAGGACCAAGCCGGCGCCCGCGTCGGGCGTCCCGGTGCTGGCCGACGCGCTGGGGTGGGTCGAATGCCGCGTCGTGGCCACGCTGCCGAGCGGGGATCACACGTTGGTGTTGGGAGAGGTGCTCGAAGCGGGGGTTGAGCACGACGGCGACCAGCCGCTCACGGCGCAGCAGGCGGGATTGGAGTACGGGAGCTAGGGGTTCGGGGCTCGGGACTCGGGGACGGACGTTCAGGGCCTCTCGTAGACGACTTTGCCGCCGACGATCGTGTAGCGCACCCGTGCCTGATCGAGCGAATCGGCCGGCAGCCTGAAGAGATCGCGATCGAGCACCACGACGTCGGCGTCGTAGCCGGGGGCGAGGATGCCACGCGTGCGCTCGTCGAAGGTCGCGAAGGCGTTGCCCCACGTATAGGCACGGAGCGCCTCGTCCACACCGATTTTCTGCTCCGGGATCCAGCCATTGGGGTTCTTGCCGTCGAGCGTGCGCCGCGACACCGCCGCGTACACGCCCAGCAACGGGTCGAGCGGCGCGACGGTCCAGTCGGAGCCGAACGCCAGGGGGGCGCCGGTGTCGAGCAGCGTGCGGAACGCGTACGTGGTCCTGATCCGCACCGGCCCGATGCGCTGCTCCACCCAGCGGCCGTCGTCGATGGCGTGGTAGGGCTGCATTGACGCGATCACGCCCAGGTTCCCGAATTGGGGAATGTCCTGGGGACGCAGGTGTTGGGCATGCTCGACGCGGAAGCGGCGATCGCGCCGGCCGTGGGCCCGCGCGAGGCTGTCGTAAATCGAGAGGAGGATCGCGTTGGCGCGATCTCCGATGGCGTGCACGGCGATCTGGAGCCCGGCGGAGTCCGCGTTGCCGATCCAGCTCCGCATGTCCGCCTCGGGGTGCTGCAGCAGTCCGCGGTATCCCGCCGAGTCGCTGTAGGGCTCGAAGAAGTACGCGGTCCGCGAGCCCGCCGAGCCGTCCATGAAGCCCTTGACGCCGCCGATCTTCACCCACTCGTCGCCGCTCCCGGCGCGCCGCGCGCTATCGGCCACGACGCGCCACGCGTCGAGGGGCAGGTACAGGGCCACCCGCAGCGTGAGCCGGCCCGCCCGCTCGAGCCGGCGGTAGCTGGCCAGGTCCGCCCATGACGCGGACATGTGTGCGGTGGCGGTTACCCCCAGACGGGCGGCATGGGCCAATGCGCGCGCCAGCCCCGAGTCGCGGCGCTCGGGCGCGGGCTCGGGAACGGCCCGTCCGACGACGTCGAGCGCTCCGTCCTTGAAGATTCCCGTCGGCTCCCCCGTGCGCGCGTCCCGCAGGATCTCGCCGCCCGGAGGCGTGGGGGTCTCCTTGGTGACGCGCGCCGCGCGCATCGCGGCCGCGTTGGCGAGCGCTTCGTGCCCGTCCACGCGGTTCACGAACACGGGGTTGTCCGGCGTCACCGAGTCGATCCACTGATGCTGCGGCAGCCGCTGTCCCGGCCAGAGGGTGTGATCCCAGTCGCCGCCCAGAATCCACTCACCTGGCTTGAGGGTCTTGGCGTATGCCTGAATGCGACGGATGAACTCCGCGGGGGTCGCCGCGTCGCGCAGGTCCACGGACGCGAGTTGGAACCCGCCGTCGATGAAGTGGGTGTGGCCGTCGGTGAAGCCGGGCATGACCAGCCCGCCGCGGGCCTGCACCACGGCCGTGCGGCGGCCCACGTACCGCGCCACCGCGGACGAGTCTCCCACCGCCTGGATCTTCCCCCGCGCGATCGCGACGGCGCCTGGTCGAGGCCGGCCGCGCGAGAGTCCCGTCCAGAGCACTCCGCCGGTGACCACGAGGTCGGCCTTGCCGCCGCAGGCGCCGAGGTAAACGCACAGCAATCCCGTGGCCAGGCTCCGGATCATAGGCGAGTCCTCAGCGGAGTTTGGTGATGCGATGAATGGTTTCGAGCGCGGCGATCGGATCCGACCCCGCCGCCTGGTCGCCCCGGGGCGCCGCTCCGGCCGTGAGCGCGTCGCGGATGTCCAGCAGGACCTCGAGCAGCAGCTGCTCCCGCTGGTAGGCGGCGTCGAGATCGGCCATGCGGGCCTGGTCGCCGGCGGCCTTGGCGCGCTCATAGGCGTCGCGGTAGATCGCGTCGAGATTTTGCAGGACACGGTCGCGGGGTCGCGGCATGTCGGGGAAAATACAGCCCCCGCGGCCTTACGGGAGGACTACGGCGTCAGCGTCACCGTCAGGGCGATCTGGTCCGCCCCATGCCCGCCGTCCTTGTCCGTGACGGTGACCCGCACGGGATAGGTGCCGGGCACCACGTAGAGATGAGACGGTGAGATCTCGTCCGATTGGCTCGAGGTCGCCCCCTGGGTCGAGAATCCGTCCCCCCAGCTGATGTCATAGGACCACGGCGCGTCGTTCGCGCCCGGGTCGCTGAACGTCGCGTGGAGCGTGAAGAACCCGGGGCCGGTCCGCGCGTCGCCACCGGCGTTCACGGTGGGGGGGAGGTTGCCGATGGTCGCGGTCGTTTGCACGGACGGGCTCGCCGAGCCCCGCGCATCGGTGACCGTGAGCGACACGGTGTACGTGCCGTCCGCCGCGTAGGTGTGGGTCGGCTGCGCGCCCGTGCCGCTCGACCCGTCGCCGAAGTCCCACGCGTACGCGAGAGCGTCTCCGTCCGGATCGGACGACGCGCTCCCGTCGAAGCTCACTTGATCCTCCGAGCGATACGGCCCGCCGGGGTTGGCGGTGGGAGCGTGATTCTCGCCTGCCGCACCGTGACAGGCGCCGTGGCCCGAGTCGGTGAACGTCTCGCCCGCCACCGGGACGAACTCCCAGCCGTACCCGCCGTCCTCGAGTGTGACCTTCAGGACCCCGAAGGTGAACCCACGCACTTCGCTGTTCGGATGGATCGCGACCGTGGTGACCTCGTCCATGCTCTCGCCGCCGGTGCCGACGTTGATCTCACGGATCCCCGTGGCGTCGTCGCGGGTGCCGTCGGGCTGCATCGGCGCAAACCGCTCGTAGTGGTGCACGTGCCCGTTGAGCACGAGGTCCACGTGTGCGGTGTAGAGGCGATTCCACAACGGCCGGCGGTCGTCGTTGACCGTGTACCCGTCGAAATTGGACGACAGGAATAGCGGTACGTGCCACATGGCGAGCGTGCAACGCTGGGTGTTCGCGGCCAGGTCGTTCACGAGCCACTGGTCCTGCGCCGATCCCGGCCCGAACGGGATGTTGTCGTTCAGCACGATGACGTGCCACGCGCCGAGGTCGATGCTGTAATAGCCGAGGTCGCGCGGCCCCGCGCGGTCTCCGAAGTAATCGAACGCGCCGGTGGCGTTGCCCGTGTCGTAGTCATGGTTGCCGAGCACGCCGTAGGTGCGGGGTTTGTGTCGCCCCCAGCTCGGGTCGTAGCAGTTGGTGTAGTCCGCCAAGGTGCCGTGCGGAAATGCGTTGTCCCCGAGTGTGACGACGGTGCCCGGAATGGCATCCAGCAGGTTCGCCGTGGCTTCGTCGCCGTCGCCGCCGCACGTCGCGATGTTGCCGGCACCGACGAGGACCTCGTCGGGTGTCGCGCCGACGACGGTCTCGATCGGAGCCGTGGCGCTCGGTCCACGCCCTCCATCGCTGCACGACACCGCGAGCAGCAGCAGGCCCAGGGCGGGAAATGTGAGGAACGACGTGTGGGGCACTTGCCTCATGCCGCCAGTCATCGTCAAAAAGCGTGCCGCATCCCGCGAGCAGCGGATCGCGTGGCGCCGCGGCTACGTCACCGGCCGCAGGACGATGCCGCTCGGCACCTTCGGCGCGAAGTACGTCGACTTGGGTGGCATGACCTCTCCGGCATCGGCGACCGCGAACACCTCGTCCACTTTGGTGGGATTGAGCAAGACCGCCGCGGCGGCCTTGCCGGCGCGCACCGCGTCGAACGCCGCGCGCGGATCGGGCGTGTAGGCGAGCGACGGCGTCGCCGGATCCGCGCCGAGAATGTACTGGACCACGAGCGCCTCGATACGAGCCACGTCCAGCGCGCGGATCGACGGAGCATTCCCGAGCCCGGGCACGCCATCGAGCGACACACCGCGCTTCAAGACCAAGGTCACGTCGTAGTCGTCGGGGAATGCGACGATACATGCAGTCCCTTGCCGTCCCAGCTCGGCCAGCCGCTCGACCCGATCCATGCAGGGAGCCACCCGTCCCACGTCGAACCAGCGGCGCCAACTGTCGAGCAGCTTGGGCGCGTCCCGCCCGGAGCCGAAAATGATCCGGTGCGTCGGGAGGATGGTGAGGCCGGGATCCCCCGCCGACACGACGAACGCCAGCACGCGGTCGGCGCCGGGCGTTTCCTGCGCGTAGGCGACCGCCGTCTCGTAGCGGTGGTGGCCGTCCGCGATATACAGTTGGGCGCGCCCCGCCACGCGGGACAGCTCCGCGGCTCTCTCTCCCGATACCACCCACAGGCGGATCCCGACGCCGTCGAGCTCCGCCCGTGCCGCGGGCGCGCCGGACGTCGCCTGCACGAGGGCGCGCGCCAGGGCGCGATCCGGATCGGGGGCGAGCAGGAAGATGGACTCGAGGCTGGTCCGGGTGGCGCGGAGCAACGCGAGCCGGTCCGCCTTGGGCGCGGAGTGCGTCTGTTCGTGCGGGCGCACGCGACGCGTGGAAAACGGCTCCGCGCGCACCGCGGCGAACATGCCGGTGCGGGTGCGCCGCTCCCCCGAGGGGAGCGCGTAGTCCTGCGCGACGACGTAGACCGACTCCGCGGCGTCGGCGCGCAGCACGCCGGATTCGCGCCACGCGGCGAGCTCACTCGCGGCGTGGGCATAGCGGTCCCCGCCGGCCGGCGCTTCCGGCAGGATGAGGTGGACGATATTGTGGGGGTCCGGCGCGGCGTAGCGCGCGCGCTCCTCTTTGGAGATCACGTCGTAGGGGGGTGCGACCAGCGCGCTGAGGCGGTCGCGGGCGGCGTACCGCTCACCGCGAAACGGCGCGACGAGCGGCGGCAGTTCGGCGTTCACGATTCCCCGGAGTCTCTCGTGTCCTTGCGCGAAGTCCAGCAGACGGTCGACCGCTGGATCGGTCAATATAAGGAGGGCTACTTCTCGCCGCTCACCAACCTGGCCCGGCTGGCGGAGGAGGTGGGAGAGCTGGCCCGCGAGATCAACCACCGGTTCGGGGAGAAGACCAAGAGGACGGATGAAGCCGAGGGATCCCTGGCCATGGAGCTCGCGGACATCCTATTCGTCGTGATCTGTATCGCCAACTCCCAGCACATCGACCTGGACGACGCGTTCGCCCAGATGATGGCGAAGCTCACCGCGCGCGACGCCGACCGCTGGACCAGGAAGGAACGTTGATCTCCTCGTAGACCCGCTGGTACGATTCCAGGCGGTCAGGCTCCACGGCGTGCTGCGCCACGGCCTGGCGCACCGCGCATCCCGGCTCGGCGAGATGGCGGCAGTCGTCGAAGCGACATTGATCGAGGAAGGGGCGGAACTCGGGGAAGCACAGGGCGAGGAGCTCCGGCTCAATCCCCCACGTTCCCACCTCCCGCAGCCCGGGGGTGTCGACCACGTAGCCGCCGCCCAATAGGGGCACGAGCAGGGCGGCGCGCGTGGTGTGCCTGCCGGTCCCCCATTTCTCGCTGATCTCGCCGATGCGGAGGTTCAGGCCGGGGTAGATCGCGTTCAGGAGGCTCGACTTGCCCACGCCCGACTGGCCGGCCAGGACCGACTCGCGGCCCCGCAGCAGGTCGCGCAGCGCGGGCAGGCCCAGCAGCTGCGTGACAGAGGTGGCCAGTACCTGGTACCCGGCGGGCGTATAGCGTTCGACCAGGCGCTCGAGCGCGGCGCCGTCGAGATCGATCTTGTTCAGGACGATCACGGCGGGCAGGCGATTCGCCTCCGCGATGACGAGAAACCGGTCGAGCATGCGCGGATTGGGCTCCGGGTCGCGTGTCGCCGCCACGACGACGACCTGGTCGACGTTGGCCGCGATCGGCTGCGGGCGCCGCCCGACACGGTCTCCAGCGGCGACGCGGCGCGCCAACACCGAGCGGCGGGGCCGGACGCGGGAGATGGTCGCGGTGCGGTCGGCGCGCACCTCCAGCTCCACCACATCACCCGCCACGACGCGGTCGTCGTCCCTGTGCTTGAGCTTGCCACGCAGCGTGGCCGTGACTTCGCCCAGGTCGGTGTGCACGCGGTAGCTCGAGCCGGTGCGGGCCAGGACCACGCCGCTGGTCACGCGTGTCCCTGCTGGTCGATGCAGCGATCGAGATGCTGCTTCAGCTCGTGCAGCGTGAGCGCGAGCAACGGCGCGAGCGCTTCCGCCGGCGTGGCGCCGGAGGCCAGGTACTCCGTCTCGAGATGCCCGACGGGCCGGTCGCCCGAGTCCGACCACCGCACGAACAGCAGCGCGGCGCCGTAGCGGCCCGCCGCATCCGGGGTCTCGTCCACGAACGTGCCCACCGAGTACGCCCGCCCGTCCGCGCCGCCGAACGCCGGGGCGCGCTCGTGTACGCGCCAGTAGCCGCCGAGCGTGTCGTCCGTCAGCTCCGCCGTAGAGACTCCCGCAGCACGTTGCCGAGCAAGAATGTCACGTTGGCGGGCCGCTCGGCGAGGCGGCGCATGAGGTAGGGATACCATTGCGTGCCGAACGGCACGTACACGCGGACGTTGTAGCCCTGGCGCCGCAGCGCGAGCTGCAGGTCGCGCCGCACGCCGTACAACATCTGGAACTCGAAACGGGCGGGGGCGATCCCTTTGTCGCGCGCGAAGGTCTTCGCATGCTCGATGATGCGCGCGTCGTGGGTGGCGATGCCGGGATAGGTGCCCCGCAGCAGCAACCGTTCCATGCAGCGCACGTAGGTCGCATCCACGTCGCGCTTGTCGGGAAAGGCGACCGTGGCGGGCTCCTGGTAGGCGCCCTTGCACAGCCGCACCCGCGCCCCGAGGGCGATCATCTGGTCCACGTCCTGCTCGGTGCGGCGCAGGTACGATTGCAGCACCACCCCCACCGTGTTCCCGAACTCCGTGTGGAACGTGCGCTTGAAGAGCTGGAGCGTCCGCTCGGCGTACTCGGACTGCTCCATGTCGATCCGCACGAACGAGCTCTGTGCGCGGGCCTTCCCGATGATGGCGCGCAGGTTTTCGATGCACAGCCCTTCCGCGAGGTCGAGCCCCATCTGCGTGAGCTTCAGCGAGACGTTGGCGTCCGCTCCGGCGGCCCTGATGCGGTCGAGCGTCTCGAGATACGTGTCGCGCGCCGCGTGCGACTCGGCGGCGGTGTGCACCGACTCGCCCAGCACGTCGAGGCTCGCCGTGATCCCCGCCGCGTTCAGGTCCTTGAGGGCGGCGACGCCCGAGTCCACGGTCTCGCCCGCGACGAAGCGCGACGCGAAGCGGCGCGCCAGCCCGTTCCCCCGGATAAAGCGGAAAATCCGGGGCTGCTCGCTGAGCCACAGGAGACCGGTCCGCAGCATCAGGGATAGAACTTGCCGCCATCGGCCGCCCGGTCGCGCAAGGCCTCGCTCGGTGCGAAGCGGGGGCCGTAGCGCTCGGCGAGGCGCTCCAGCTCCCCGACGATCCGCGCCGCACCGAGGTCGTCGGCGTGTCGCAGCGGCCCGCCGCGAAACGGCGGGAACCCGAAGCCGAAGATGGCCCCGATGTCGCCGTCGCGGGGCGTGCGGACGATCCCCTCCGCCACGGCCCGTGCCGCTTCGTTCAGCATCATGAGCACCAGCCGCTGGATGATTTCCGCCGGCCGCGTGCCCCCGTTGGGGTGCACGCCGATCAGGTCGTACACGCCCGCGTCCACCGCGGCCTTCTTGCCCCCCGCGTACTTGTAGAATCCCTTGCCCGCCTTGCGCCCCAGCCGGCCGCTCTTCACCATCGCGGCGAACGCCGGCGCCGGGGCGAGCCGCTCGCCGAAGGCGGCGTGCATCACGCCGGCCACCTTCTCGGCGACATCCATCCCGACCTCGTCGAGCAGCGTGATCGGCCCGACGGGAAACCCCCATTCCGCCATCAGACCGTCCAGCTCCTCGATCGCGACGCCTTCGGCGAGGAGGTAGCCAGCCTCGTTCATGTAGGGGGTGAGAATCCGGTTGATCCAGAACCCCGGGCTGTCCTTGACGACGATCGCCGTCTTCCCCATGCGACGGCCGAACGCGACGGCCGTGCTCACCACCCCCGGACTGGTTCGCGCCGATGGGATCACCTCGAGCAGGGGCATGCGGGCGACGGGAGAGAAGAAATGCATCCCGATCACACGCTCCGGCCGGGCGGCGACCTCGGCGATCCGGTGGATGGGAATGGTCGAGGTATTGGACGCGAACACCAAACCCGGGCGCGTCGTCTCCTCCACCTCCCGCAGCACCTGCTGTTTCACCGCCAGGTCCTCGAACACGGCCTCGATCACGAGTTCCGCGCCGCCGAATCCCGCGTAGTCGGCGCCGCCCGAAAGCAGCGCGACGAGCCGCGCGTGCTCGTACTTCGTGATGCGCCGTCGCTTGAGCCGGTCGTCCAGGATCTCGCGCGCGGCCGCCAGTCCCTTGGCGACGCGCGGCAGGTCGGCGTCCTTCATGCGGACGTCGACCCCCGCCTGCGCGATGGCGGTGCCCGCGATGCCCGATCCCATGAACCCCGCGCCCACGACTCCGAGGCGTCGCACTTCGCCGGGCGCCGGGGGGTTCGGAATCCCGAAATCCTTCTTGAGCGCCGTGGTGGCGAAGAAGATCTGGACGAGCTTGCGGGATACGTCCGATACCGCGAGCTGCGCGAACAACTGGGCCTCGCGCTTCAGACCGGCACGGATGCCGTGCCGCAGGCCGTGCTCCACCGCTTCGAGCGCCGCGAGCGGAGCGGGATAATGCCCTCGCGTCTGCCGCAACACCTGCTTGCGTGCCGCGCGGAACACCACGCGGCGGCCGAGCGGGTTGCCGTCGAGCAGCCACGCCACGACGCCACCAGGACGTTTGCGTCTGGGCCGCCAGCCGCCCGCCAGCCGCCGCGCGGCGTCGAGGGTGACGTCCCGCAGGATGGCCGGGTGGACCAGCTCGTCCACGATCCCCACCCGGAACGCCTTCTGGGCGGGCTCGACCTTGCCGGCGAGGATGATGTCGAGCGCCGCGCGCGCGCCGATCAGCCGGGGCAGCCGCTGGCAGCCGCCCGCGCCGGGCAGAATCCCGAGCTGCACTTCGGGGAGGCCGAGCTGGGTCTTGGCGTGGTCGGACGCGACGCGGTAGTGGCACGCCAGGGCGAACTCGAGCCCGCCGCCGAGGCACGCCCCGTGAATGCCCACGGCGATCGGCTTGGGGAAGCGCGCCACACGCTCGAGCAGCTCCTGCCCGTCGGCAGAGAGTCGTTCGGCTTCGGCGGCGGTGGTGAGGCGGACGAACTCTTCGATGTCCGCGCCGGCGATGAAATTGTCGCGCTTGCCCGAGAAGAACGCGACCGCCTGCACGGCGCGGTCGCCTTCGAGCGCCGCCAGGGTCGCGAGCACGTCGTCCTTCACGGTCCGGGAGATCTTGTTGACCGACTCGTTCTGGAGGTCGAACGTGACGACGGCCACCGCGCCGTCGGCGAGCTCCCAGGTGAGCGCCGCGCGTACGGCCGGCCCCGGCGGCATCAGCGGCGCTCCAGAACCATGGCGAAGCCCATGCCGCCCTGCGCGCAGATCGACAGCAGGCCGAACTGCGCGTTGCGGCGGGCCATCTCGTTCGCGAGGGTCGTGACGAGGCGGGCGCCCGTCGCACCGAACGGATGGCCGATGGCGATCGAGCCGCCCATCACGTTGACCACGTCCTCGTTGATCTCCCATCCCTTCGCCGCCCACCCCTGGATATTCGAGAGCACCTGCGCCGCGAATGCCTCGTGCACCTCGATCACGCCCAGATCCCGCCACCCGATCCCGGCGCGGTCGAGCGCCTGGGGAACCGCGAAGATCGGCGCCTGGAGCAGCTGCCAGCCGGGATCGACCGCCGCGACGGCGTAGGATCGGATGTAGGCCAACGGCGTGTAGCCGAGCGCGCGCGCCGCCGCGTCGCTCATGAGCAGGACCGCCGCTGCCCCGTCGGTGAGGGGAGACGAGTTCGCCGCGGTGACGCTGCCGTAACGGCGGTCGAAGACGGGCTTGAGCTTCGCCATCTGCTCGAGCGAGGTGTCGCGGCGGATGCCGTTGTCCGCGGTCACGACCGGGTCGCCGGGCCGCTGCGGGAACCAGGGGACAATCTCAGCCGTCAGCCGGTGATCGTCCGTTCCGCGGGCGGCGAGCTGGTGGCTGCGCAGCGCCCAGCGGTCCTGCGCCTCGCGCGAGATGCGGTTCTCCTTCGCCATTTTCTCGGCCGATTGCCCCATCGATTCGCCGGTGGACGGCTCGGCGATGGCGGGCGAGACGGGCACGAGGTCACGCATCCGGATGCGGCTGAAGGCGCGCAACCTGGCCCCGAGCGACTTCGCCTTGCTCGCCTCGACCAGAATGTCGGCGAGGCGGCGGGAGGCGAGGATCGGAATGTCGGAGAGCGACTCGACCCCGCCCGCCAGCACGACGTCGGCGTGACCGGAGACGATTTCGTCGTGCGCGTTGGCGACGGCCTGACCGGAGGAGGCGCAGGCACGGTTCAACGAGTAGGCGGGGATCTCCTTGGGAAACTGGGGGAGGAGGCTCACTTCGCGGGCCACGTTCGGCACCAGCGCCGACGCTACCACCTGCCCGAAGATCACGGCGTCCACCTCGGCGCCGGCCAGGTCGGTGCGCTCCAGCAGCTCGCGCGCCACGAAGCGGGCCAGATCCACGGCCCGGACGTCCTTGAGCGCCGTGCCGGATCGGCAGAAGGGCGTCCGGCAGCCCGCCACGATCGCGACGCGCCGTCCGTTTCCAGCGGGCATTACATTCTTCTCCGCGCTCACGCAACGAAACCTACCACCGTCCCGGCGCGCGGGCCAAGCCGGAGGAACGCCGACGAACGAAACGGAATTTTCACACCGCACGCGCGCCAAGGCCCTCGCGGCGATGGCGGCCGAGCCGGTGGACGTGCTCGTCGTCGGCGGAGGGATTACCGGCGCCGGGATCGCGCGCGACGCGGCGCTGCGCGGCTTTCGCACGGCGGTGGTGGACAAGGGCGACTTCGCGAGCGGTACGTCGTCGCATTCGTCCCGCTTGATCCACGGCGGACTCCGATATCTCGAGCAATACGAGTTCCACCTGGTACGCGAGGCATCGCACGAGCGCCGGGTCCTGCTCACCGTGGCGCCGCATCTCGTTCGCCCGCTGCCGTTCGTGTTGCCATCGTACCGGGGCGCGCGCGTGCCGGCGTGGCGGCTGCGCGCCGGCCTGTGGCTGTACGACCTGCTCGCCGGCTTCCGCAACGTGGGGCTGCATCGCTGGCTGGGACGCAAGGCGACGCTCCGGCTCGAGCCCGGGCTGCGCGACAAGGACTTGAAGGGCGCGGCGCTCTACTTCGACGCGCAGACGGACGACGCACGGCTCACGCTCGCCACGATGCGTGCCGCTGCGCACGCGGGCGCTCTGGTGGCGAGCCACGCGGACGTCACCGCGTTGCTCAAGCCGGACGGACGGATTCGCGGCGCCGCCGTGCGCGACGTGCTGAGCGGACACGAGTACAGCGTACGCGCGCTCGTCGTGGTAAACGCGACGGGACCGTGGGCGGACGAGCTGCGCCGGTTGGAGGATCCGGAGGCGGAGCCGGTGCTGCGTCTGACCAAGGGCGCGCACGTCGCCGTGCCGCGCCACCGCTTGGGCCACGTCCGCGCGATGACCCTCACCTCGCCGCTCGACGGGCGCGTGATGTTCGTGCTGCCGTGGGGCGATCTCAGCTACATCGGCACGACCGACACCGACGACGACACCCCGCCCGAAGACGTGCGCGCCACGGGCGAGGACGTGATCTACCTGCTGCGCTCCGCCAACTGGTTCTTCCCCACGGCACGCCTCTCGCCCCGAGATGTCGTGGCGACTTGGGCGGGCCTGCGCCCGCTGCTGCGCGCAACGGGGGCGGGGGGAACGGGGGGAGGAGCGGGGGGGCGCGACGTCGCGCCGTCGGACGCCTCACGGGAGCACCGCGTGGTCGAGGGCCCGGGCGGGTTGCTCACGATCGCGGGCGGCAAGCTCACCACCTACCGCCTCATGGCGCGCGATGTGGTCGACCGTGTCGCCGCCCGGCTGCGCGCGCTGGACGGTCGTCCGCGCGCCGCCCGACCCCCGACCGACCGGCTGCCGCTCCCCGGAGGCGAGACGGCGGACCTGGAGGGCCTCGTGAAGGCGGCGACGGTGCGGAGCGCTCGCGAGTCGACGGCGCGCTACCTGGTGGGAGCCTACGGGAGCGAGGCCGCGGCGGTGCTCAACCTCGTGGAGCGGGACCGCGCCCTCGGGCAGCCGATCGTGGCCGGGCGACCGGAGGTCTGGGCGGAGGTGACGCACGCGGTGGAGCGGGAGATGGCACTCCGGCTCTCCGACGTGCTCATCCGGCGGCTGCATCTCTTCTACGCGACGCGCGACCAGGCGGTCTCGGCCGCGGGCGCCGTGGCGGACCGGATGGCGGAGGCGCTCGGCTGGGACACGACGCGGCGGGCCGCCGAGGTGGCCGAGTACCGGGCGCAGGTCGAGCGATCGCGTGCGTTCGCGGAAGAAGTGGCGGGTCTCACCAATCCGTGATAGTATCTCCCCCTTGATGCGCGTCCCTCCCGGTGTGGGCCTGGTCGCCGCCGCGCTCGCGATGGCGTGCGGCCGCCGTGTCGGGCCACCCAGCGGCGACGCGCGCCCGGCCGCCTTGCAGGGTCCTGCCGACTCCCTCATTCCCGACGGTCCGCTCGGCACGGCCGTCCGTCGCGGCCGCGCGCTGCTCCTCGCCACCGCCGAGAGCCTTCCGGCGCACGTCGGCAACAAGCTGCGGTGCGTGAGTTGTCACCTGGACGGGGGCCGCCGCTCGAGCGGTTCCTGGGTCGGCGTGTTCGCACGCTACCCGCAGTACCGGGCACGCAGCGCCACCGTCGAGACGCTCCAATACCGCATCAACGACTGCTTCCGTCGCAGCATGAACGGCCTGCCGCTCGCGACCGACGGCCCGGACATGCGGGACATCGTCGCATACCTGTGGTTCCTGTCCCGCGAGGTGCCGGTCGCCCCGGCGCCCATGTCCAACCGGCTGGCGAAATGGGCGGCCCTCACCGCCGACACGGCGGCCGGCGCCCGCGTGTACGCAACCGGCTGCGTCAAGTGCCACGGCGAGGGGGGCGAGGGCACGGCGGTGGCGCCGCCGGTGTGGGGGGCGCACTCGTACAACATCGGTGCGGGGATGGCGCGCGTTCGCACCGCCGCGGCCTTCATCAGCGACAACATGCCGTTCGACCAGCCGGGCACGCTGACCGACCAGCAGGCGCTCGACGTGGCCGCCTACGTGAACGTGCACACCCGCCCCGATTTTCCCGACAAGGTCCACGATTGGCCGAACGGCGACGCGCCCCCGGACGTCGCCTATCCCACGGACGCCGCTCGACATCACCGTTCCACCACCCGATAGGAGGGTCTGTATGCCGGAGATCGCCAACCTCACCACGCACCGCCGCGGATTCTTGGGGCGGATCGCCGCGGGCGCCGCCGCGCTCGGCTTGGGCGGCTGGGTCGCCCCGCTGGACGCCGCCCCACGACCGCGGTCCGCGCGCGACGTCTCCGCCAACCCCGAGTTCGAGGCGTGGCTCAACAAGATCACGGGGAAGCACAAGATGATCTACGACGTCCCCGAGCCGAACGACGGATTCGCGTTCGCGTGGGCGCGCGTCTTCCTCAACACGACCAACGAGACCTACGGCACGACGGACGGAGACAACTCGGTGGTGATCGTGCTGCGCCACTCCGGCATCCCCTACGCGATGGAGAGCGCGATGTGGGCGAAGTACAAGCTCGGGGAGGGGTTCAAGATCGCCGATCCCGCCACGAAGGGGCCCGCCGTCCGCCATCCACTGCTCCGGCTCAAACCGGGCGACGCGCCGATTCCGGGCATGGGCGCAGACGAGTTGCTCGCCAAGGGTGTCCTGATCGGCGTGTGCAACATCGCGCTGACGATCTACAGCTCGAAGTTCGCGAGCCAGATGGGGATGCAGGCCGAGGCGATCAAGAAGGAGTGGGTCGCGAACCTGCTCCCGGGCGTGCAGGTGGTGCCGTCCGGGGTCATCGCCGTCAACCGCTCGCAGGAAAAGGGCTGCGCCTACTGCTTCGCGGGGTGAGACAATCGACGTGCGGTAGGGGCGCGGCATGCTGCGCCCCTCCCGCTCCGCCCTCACGGATGGCTATCGCCGGCCGCGCGTCTTGGCCAGGAGCCGCAGGATCTCCAGGTAGAGCCAGATCAGCGTGACCATCAGACCGAACGCGCCGTACCACTCCATGTACTTTGGCGCGCCGCCGGCCACACCGGTCTCGATGAAATCGAAGTCGAGGATCAGGTTCAGCGCCGCGACGACGACGATCACGCCACTCACCACGATACTCGCGGTGCTGTTCCCTTGCAGGAACGGCATAGCGACGTGGAACCACGAGAGGACCCAACCGACGATGTAGTACAGCACGATCGCACCGGTCGCCGCGATCACGCCGAGCTTGAATTTCTCGGTCGCCTTGATCAGCCCGGTGCGGTAGGCCACGAGCATCGCGGCCAGGGTCGCGAACGTCAGGCCCACCGACTGCATCACGATGCCGGGGTACTTGGTCTCGAGCAGCGCCGAGAGCCCGCCGAGCGCGAGGCCTTCGAGCGCGGCGTAGACCGGCGCCGTGATCGGCGACCATTCCTTCTTGAAGACCGTTGCGAAGGCGACCACGAGGCCGCCTATCGCCCCGAGCATGATCCAGGGGGCCGCCACCGCAGGGTTGAGGGCGGCGCGGACCTGGCTCCAGACCCAGGCCGCGGGCACGACCACCAGAAAGAGGAGGAACGCCGCCTTGTTGACCGTGCCTTCGAGCGTCATGGGCGGCGCTGTCGGATCGCGCCGCAGGTCGGCGAAGGTGCGGGCGTTCAACGCCGGGTTGGAAGTGCGCATCAGAGCCATGGGACTCCTTGAGATGATGTACCGTCGAGCGATGTAATCTAATTCAGCGCCATCCCCTGAGGCTGCGGATCAAGTCGTGCAGCACCAGGAACTTCTCGAACACCGGCACACCCTTGCGCTTCCGGCCGAACTCCGCGAACAGTTCGCGCAGGCGGCCCCGCCGCGCGACGTAGAACCGGAACGTTTCTGCAAAATCCTCCTGGGGGTGCGTCGCCGCATAGGCGGTCACGTAATTGGGGAGCGTGGTCGTCACACCGCGCCGCTCGAAGTCCACCCACTTGGAGTCGGCCACCCGGTACGCCTTGCGCACCTCGCCGAAGGCGCGACGGAAGCGTCCGGTCCGGGTGAACGCCCAATTGTGATACAGGAACGAGTGTCCGAGCTCGTGCAGAATCAGTCCGGTGAGCATGTTCCACGAGATCTCGTCGCGACGCCGCTTGCCGGTGACGTAGCGGCGCTCGATCTCGATGATCTTGGGGGTGCGGTGCGTCACCCCGGAGACACCGGGCCGCAGCAGCACGCGGTAGTTCCAGTCCTTGAGGCGCCCCACGACGAGCAGCTGGCGGACCCGGCGCAGGGCCTGGCGGACCAGGTCGCGTCCGGTGGCGTCCTCCCCGCACCAGGGGCAGACCTCCATCCAGTCGTTCACCCCCTTGTTGCAGTGTGGGCAGACGTTCTGGAATTCTCGATAGTGCCACCGCTGCGGGCGACCGCACCAGGGGCAGAACCGCATCGGGTACATCACTCCGCCGCCGCAGCCCCAGCGGCAGCGGCGGTGATACAGGAATCCCTTGGGCGCCTTGAGGGGCTCGGGGCTCGAGTCCGTGTCGGCGATCTCGCGCCCGCACCAGGGGCAATACGAGAAGCTGTCGGACACGACCCAGCCGCAGTAGTAGCACTCCGCGCCCGTCTGCTTCGTGGTGTCGCGCCATTCGAGCCGGCGCCCGCAGTTCGAGCAGTGCGCCCAGAAGCGCGCGATCTCCGCCGCGCAGGTGGGGCAGCGCAGCTCGGGCGTCGGCACTTCGCGCCTACGCGGAGTCACGCGCCATCGCCTCGTCCACGATTCGCTGGATGAAGTCGGTGTAGCCCATGCCGGCCTTCTCCGCCGCGTCGGCCATCTCGTTTTCGGCGGCGAGAAACGGGTTGGGATTCACCTCGAGCACGTACAACTCGTCGTCGTGGGTCAGCCGCAGGTCCACCCGGCCGTAGTCCTGCAGCCACAGCGCGTGAAACGCCGTGGTGCAGATGTCCCCGATCTTCGCGCCCACCTCGTCCGACAGCCCCTTGGCGAAGACATTCTTGATCTTCTTGCGCTTGCGGTATTCCTCGTCCCACTTGGCCTTGTAGGTGGCGATGCGGTGCTCACCATCTGATTCCCCGAAGGTGAGCTCGACGACGGGGAGCACCTGAAGCGTCTGGTTCCCCACCAGACCGACGTACAGCTCCCGTCCCTCGATGAGCTCCTCGACGATGGCGGCCTGGTGAAACTTCTCGTGGATGAACTTCACCCGGGCGGTGAGATCCGCGTCGTCCTCCACGACAGACGCCTGCGAGATCCCCACGGACGCATCTTCGAGCAGCGGCTTCACGATCAGCGGGAAGCGCAGCTCCGACGGGCGCACCGGCTTCTCCCCGGGCCGGAACTCGGCGAACGCCGGCACGCGGATGCCATGGTGAGCCAGGATTTTCTTGGTGAGCGACTTGTTGCGAGCCACAAGCAACCCGGTCGGCGACGAGCCGGTGTAGCGATAGCCGTGCATCTCGAGCACGGTCGCCAGGGCGTACTCGTGCCGCGCCCGTCCGCGAAACGATTCGCAGCCGTTGAAGACGAGCTTCGGCTCGAAGGCGGCGAGCCGCTCGAGCACCGGCGCCAGCTGCTCGGCCACGCCGACCATGAGCACCTCGTGCGCCAGGGCCATCAGGGCCCGGGCCACGTCGTACTCCGCCTCCTCGACCTTCGCTTCGACTTCCTTCTTGTAGTCGGTGTCCTCCCAGTCGGGGTGCAGCGTGTCGAACACGACGGCAACTTTCACAGCCCCGCCCCTCCCGACCCATTGCGGAATGCGGAATGCGGATTGCGGAATTGCAATGGGAGGTCAATCGCGCCACGACGATCGTACCGACACTCCGCATTCCGCATTCCGAAATCCGCAATCATGCTTTCACCCGCTGCATGTCCCGCCCCACGGTCGTCAGCGCGATCAAGATCACCAATCCTCCCACGGCACCCGCCGTCGGCAGCAGCAGCATCGCCGCCCGCAGGCCGAACCGGTCGGAGAGGTAGCCGATCAGGGGCGGGGCGATCGCGTCCCCGGCCAGATGCGAGAACAGTACGAAGGCGCCCAGCACCGACGCCCGGACGGCGGCGGGCACCACATCGAGAATGACGGCCGAGAGCGGCCCGTTGTACCACGAGTAGAGGAAGAACGTCCCGAACAGGAGCGGTACGAACAGCCGCAGCTCATCGATCAGGAGCAGGGCGGCACACACCGGACCCCCCAGCACGAATCCGGCGCCCGACACGACGACCCGACCTCCGCTCCAACGCGCCAGCAGCCAGTCTCCCGTTCGGCCGCCGAACAACGCGCCCAGCGCGCCGCCCGCGAGCCCCCACACACCGAACTGCCGCCCGATGGTCGCGACCGACAGCCCGTGCGTGCGCTCGAGAAAGCTCGGGGCCCACGCGATGAGCCCGTTCACGGCAAACGTGACCAGCGCACCGCCGACGAACATCCAGATCAGCGTCGGCGTTCGCAGCACGGTGCCCGAAGCCTGGAGGAAATCGCCGAACACCGTGGCCGCGACCCCGGTCGCCTCGCTGGTGCCGCGTACGGCGACCGGGACGAGTCGCACCACCGTCCACACCACGCCGATGCTCACGCACGCGGCGAACACCGCCGTGTCGAGCCCGGGCGGAAGCCCCTGGAAAACGTCGAGCCCGCCGGAGAGCGCCGCTCCCACGAGCGTGAACCAGATCAACGGCTTTCCGAGACGCAGGGCCTGTCGCGCCCGGGCGCGACCGCGGGCGTACCACCCTTCCACGGTGGCGCGGATCGTCGCGGGTGGACGACGCCGCGGCTCCCGCAGCCGCGACGCGAGCAGCGCCAGCACGAATCCCGGGACGCCGAGTGCGACGAAGGCCGCTCGCCACCCGTGGCGCTCGGCGAGCAGCCCGCCCAGCCAGATGCCGAGCACGCCGCCGAACGCCATGCCGACGGAGTAGATGCCGATGGCGAAGGCGCGGCGGCGGCCGCGGAAGAACTCGGCGATCAGGGCCTGCGCCGCGGGTCCGTAGCCCGCCTCCCCCACGCCCACCAGCGCCCGGCACAAGAGCAGCTGCCAGAAGCGGCCCACGGCGGCACCCAGGGCGGTACAGGCGCTCCAGAGACCCACGCCGAATGCGATTACCGCGCGTCGCGACTTCAGGTCTCCCACCACGCCGAGCGGCAAGGCGAACAGCGACAGCACGACGACGTACGCGGATCCCAGCCACCCCAGCTGCTGGTCGGAGACGGCGAGCTCCCGCTTGATCGGCTCGAACAGGGCGAAGACGACGTTGCGGTCGGTGTAGTTGAGGAGGTTGATGAGCGTGAGCAGCCCCAGGGCATACGCCGCGTACGCCCGGGACGTGGCCGCGGGAGCCGCGAGCTCAGGGTCTGCGGTCGACAGTCGTCGCCTCCGCGCGGGCGTCGCGGTCCCCCTTCGCCTCGCGGTATGCCTCGGTGAGCTGGCGCATCAGCTGGTCGCGCCGATCGTACAGGCGTCTGAGCCGCCGCTTCTTGCGCTTGGCGAGGGCGTACGCGGCGACAATCGGGAAGCCGACCGTGTTATCCACGTAACAAACCACGGTGCCCGGGAGCTGGTCGGGGTCGACCTTGCCCCAGCTCACCGCCTCGGCGGGTGTCGCCCCCGACAGGCCGCCGGTGTCGGGGCGGGCATCGGTGATCTGCAGGTAGTAATCGTGGCCCTTCTCGCTGATGCCCAGGACCTCCTGGATCTGCGGCTCCGTCTGCAGCACGAAATTCTTGGGGCTGCCGCCCCCGATGATGAGGACGCCGCTCTTGCCGCCGTGCGTCTTGGCGTCGAACACGATCGCGGACGTTTCGTTCACGTCGGCGCTCGGATCGAAGCGCAGCTGGGAGCCCGTGAGCGCCTGCTCGGCGACGTTCATGCCGATCGATGAATCGCCGGGCGACGACGTGTAGACCGGCACGCCGCACTGATGGGCCACCCCGAGCAGGGATTTTCGGGACAGGCCCAGCGCCTTCTCCCGCTCCAGGATGTATCCGCCCAGGAGATAGTGGTACTCGGCCGTGCTCATGGGCCGCTGGAACTCGGGCGCCGCCGACACCTCTCGGATGAAGGCGTCGGTGGAGAGCAGGACTTCATAGTCGAAGAAGATGTCGTAGATGCGCACCACCCCCTCTTCGCGCAGCTCCACGTCGTCTGCGAACGGCGTCCCACGATGCATCGCCAGCCCCAGCCCGAAATGCGCGTCGTGGTAGAGGTTCGCCCCGGTGGAAACGATCCAGTCGAGGAACCCCGCCTCGACGAGCGGGATGATCGTGGACATCCCGAGCCCGGCGGGCGTCATCGCCCCCGTCAGGCTCATCCCGACGGTGACGTCGTCCTCGAGCATCCGCCCGGCGAACAGCCGGCACCCCTCCGCCAGGCGGCCCGCGTTGTAGGCGAGGAACGCGTTGTCCACCAGCTCCGGGATCGTCTCCCGGCCGCTGATCGGCTTCGGGTCGATGCGCTGGCCGCGCAGAAAGTCCTTGCGAGTCATCGTGCGTCCCCAATCGCTAGACGTCGCCGTCGGCTGCCGCCGTCGGGAGCGACTGCGTGCGGCGCTCGCGCGCCTGCCGCACGATCGCCACCGCCTCCCGCGGGCTGTCGGTGATGGTGAAGAGCTGCAGGTCGGTCGTGGTGATCTTGCCCTCGCCGGCGACGCGGTCCCGCAACCACTCCGCGAGCCCCTGCCAGTACGCCTCCCCGAACAGGATCACGGGGAAGTGCTTCACCTTCCCGGTCTGGATCAGCGTCAGCGCCTCGAACAGCTCGTCCATGGTGCCGTACCCGCCGGGGAAGACGATGAACCCCGTGGAGTACTTCACGAACATCGTCTTGCGGACGAAGAAGTAGCGGAAGTTGATGGCTCGCTCGACGTAGGGGTTGAGCCCCTGCTCGAACGGCAGCTCGATGTTGCACCCGATCGACAGGCCGTTCCCCTCCTGGCAGCCGCGGTTGGCCGCTTCCATGATCCCGGGTCCGCCGCCCGTGATGACCGGGAAGCCCTCCTGGGCGAGCAGCCGCGCGGTCTCGACGGCCTTCTCGTAGTAGGGATCGTCAGTCTGGGTGCGCGCCGACCCGAACACCGTGACGGCGCTGTAGACGTCCGAGAGCGTGTCGAACCCCTCGACGAATTCGCCCATGATCCGGAGTACGCGCCACGAGTCCGTCTTCGTGAAGGCGCGGCGCTCGCGGGGAACCTGGGAGAGGAGTCGTTCGTCCTCAGTGATCGCCGTCCGTGGCGAGCTGCTCGAGCGCTGCGACATGGTCGTCCTGCACGTTATAGAAGAAAGGGGAGAGGCGCACGTGCCCCGGGCGCGCGTCGGCGACGATGCCGGCGGCGGCGAGGCGTCGGACGCCCGCGGCCGGATCGGCCGCCGGCAGCATGACGATCGCCGAGCGGTCCTCGGCGCGCGGCGCGACCCTGGGCCGGAAGCCGAGCTCGCGCGCCCGCCCGATCAGGTCTTCGGAGAGCGCGGCGGTCGCCCGCCGGATCGCCGGGACGCCGATCTCCTCGATGTACTCGAGGCCGCCGAGCTGGGCGTACACCGCCGCCAGCGACGGGGTGCCGAGCTCGAAGCGGCGCGCGTCCTCGTGGAGCTCGAGGGCGCGCGGGTCGAACGCGAATTGGTTCTTGTGGCTGAACCAGCCGGCGATCTGCGGCGCGAGGCTCCGCGTCAGCTCCTCGCGCGCATACAGAAACACGATCCCCGGCCCACCCAGCAGCCACTTGAGCCCGCCGGCGGTCAGGAAGTCCACGCCCAAGGCGTTCACGTCCACGGGGATCTGTCCGACGGCTTGGTAGGCGTCGACGAGCGTCAGCGCGCCGCGGCGGCGCGCGGCGGCGGCGACCGCCTTGATGTCCTGAATGGCGCCGCTCGTGAAGTACACGTGGGAGGTGGCGACCAGCGCCGTCCGCTCGTCCACCGCCTGCGCAATCGCCTCGACCGGCACCGAAACCCCGTCAGGGCTCTCGACGACGACGAGCTCCACGCCGCGGGGGCGCTTGGCCAGCCACTGGTACGCGACGGTCGGGAAATCGAGTGACGTGACGACCACGCGGGGGCGGCGCGTGTAGTCGAGCGCCTCCGCCACGGCCGAGAGCGCGACCGAGATGCTCGGCGCGAGCGCGATTTCCGTCGGCGCGGCGTTCACGACTCCCCCGTAGCGGGCGCGCAGCTCACCCAGCGCCGCCCACCAGACGTCGTACCAGGCGGACGCCCCCCGCCGCTGCCAGACATCGAGGAATTCGACGACGCGCCGACGGCTGCGCTCGCCGAGGGCGCCCAGCGAGCACGTGTTCAAATAGATGCCATCCCGAAAGATCGGGAACTCGCTGCGGTAACGGGCGAGCACCTGAGTCCCGGCAGTGGTGGCGGTGTGACGGCCGGCGAGCGTCATAGGCGGTCAATATACAGGAGGAAAAGCGCGCCGGGCACACCTCGCGAGTAAATTGTCTCTCATGCAGCCGCGCGCCGGTTGGCCGGCGCTCACCGTGCGCCTCGCCCTGCGGGCGCTCGTGAACCCGCGCCTGGCACTCGACCTCGTCCGACTCGCCTGGAGCTACCGGGCGCGCGATTGGTACCGCCGGGCGCCGTTCCTGCCGTTGCCGCCGCGTGAGTACGTGCGCTGGCGGATGTTCACCGCCTACGGCGACGAAGACGCTACGCCACCGCTCGAAGACGTTGTACGGTTCGCAAGATGGCGTCGCGAGACTATGCACTTATGAGCGACGTCACGCAAAACCGTCACGCAAAGACGTCACGCGACACCGTCGCGGTGAAGCGTCGAGCGCTCGAGCTGGGGTTCGACGCGGTCGGCGTGGCGAGTCTCGAACCGAACGCGCACGCGGACGAGCTCGATCAGTGGCTCGCCGCCGGTTACGCGGGCACGATGGCCTACCTGCATCGCCAGGCGGAGAAACGCAAACACCCTGCCCGCATCATGCCAGACGCACAGGTGGCGGTGGTGACGCTGACCAATTACTTCCATGGCTCGGCTCACCCCGGGCTTGCGCCCGGCGTCAGTACAGCCTCCGGGAGAGTAGCCCAGTACGCCTGGTCTACCGACTACCACGCGGTCATCGGCCGCCGCCTCGAGCTGCTGGCCACCGCCGTGCGGGACATCGTGCCCGGCGCGAGGACGCGCTGCTACGTGGACGCGGGTCCGGTCCCGGAGCGCGAGCTGGCGCAGCGCGCCGGGCTGGGCTGGATCGGGAAGAACACGATGCTGATCAATCCGACTATCGGCTCGTTCACGTTCATCGGCGTGATCTTCACGGATGCGGAGCTGGTTGCCGACCTCCCCTTCCAGGCCGACCGCTGTGGCACGTGCCGCCGCTGCCTCGAGGCCTGTCCTACCGATGCCTTCGTCGAGTCTCGAACGCTCGACGCGCGGCGCTGCATCTCCTATCTCACGATCGAGCATGCCGCACCGTTCCGCGACGACGAGCGTCCGCTGGTGGGTGACTGGCTCTTCGGGTGCGACGTGTGTCAGGATGTGTGCCCCTGGAACATCACGTTCGCGGAGACGACATCCGACCCCGAGCTCGCGGTGCGTCCCGAGGTGGCCGCGCCGGAGCTGGCGGAGCTGCTCGCCGTGACGCCCGACGAGTTCGCGCGTCGCTTCGGCGACACGCCGTTCGAGCGCCCGGGTGCCGCCGGCCTGCGGCGCAATGCCGCCGCCGTGTCGGCGAACCGCGCTCGGGCGGCCCCGTGACCGATCTCCCCGTCGCGCTGTCCGAGCAGGCCAGCGCGATCCGGCAGCGGCTGAGCAACGGCCTCGCGAAGATCGATCCACACCATCGTCTGTACGGGCGCCCCGTGGCCTACCGCATCATCGACGGCACCATGCTCGAGATCGCGTACCGCGACGTGCCGGGGATCGCAGAGGCGGAGGTATTGGGCGTCAAGCGTTTGATCGGCGCAGAATGCTTCTGTACGGTGGCGCCGCAGACGGCGGAGACCGTGATCGTCAGGTTCGTCGTCTCCCTCAAGTAGCGCGTTACGCGGCCGTCAGCCGGAGCACGGGCAGCTCCGGCGGATTGCGCCACCGGGGAAGCGCCGCGCTTCCGACCCCCGCCGACACGTAGAGCCACGTTTCCCCGGCGCGCTTCAGTCCGTGCAGGTATTTCCGGCCGAACTGCGACGGCGCAATGATCGGTCCGACCAATGGCAGGTGTGCCTGGCCGTTGTGCGTGTGCCCCGAGAGCATCACGTCCACGCGCAGCCCGGCGGGGAGATACTCGATGAGATCGGGATTGTGCGATAGCAGCACCCGTGGCACGTGGGGTGGAACGCCGGCGAGGGCGTCGTCCGGCCGAACTGCACCATGGCTGAAGTCGTCGACGCCGGCGACGGCGAGCGCCGCTGCCCCGCGGCGGATCAGCTCGTGCCGGTTCGTGAGCAGGCGCGCGCCGGCGCGCTCGACGATCCGGCTCACCAGGTCGGGATCGACCCAGTGGTCGTGATTGCCGAGCACGGCCACGCTGCCGTCGCGGGCGTGGAACCGCGCGATGATGGCGTCCAGGCCGTCGAGATCGCGGCGGGCGTGGCTCACGAAGTCCCCCCCCAGGGCGACGAGATCGGGTGCCAAGTCGGCCACGCGATCCGCCACGCTCGCGAACCAGCGCTCGGGGACGGCGGGCCCGTGATGCAGATCCGTCACGAGGGCGATGCGGTAGCCCACGAGCCGCGGGTCCAGGTCGCGCACCGGGAGGGCGATCTCGGGACTCTCGAGCCGCGCACTCTCCCAACGCGAAAACGGGGCGGCGAGGCGCTCCACCACCCAGCCCACCCGGGCCTTGGTGAGTCGCTCGAACACCGGCGGACGCCGCTCCCGCGCCGGCGGGTGGCGGCGCGGATGCAGGAAGAACCCGATCACTTCGCGACGACGCGCGAGACGATGTCGTACACGAAGTGCACGCCGAATGCGATGTCGTCGAGACTCACCCGCTCGTCGTTCCCGTGGACGCCGCGGGACTCGGTCTGGTTGAGCGGAAACGGCGACAGCCCATAGCTCACGATGCCGAGCTGCCGGAAGTAATGGCTGTCGGTGAACCCGGTGAGCGGCGGCGTGGTAACCAGGGCGTTCGGCGTTCGCTCGCGCGCCGCGGCCACGATGGAGCGAAACAGCTCCGTGTCGGTCGGACTCTCGGTCGCCGGCCAGCTGGGGCCGAGCGGCGTGATCGCGACGGCCGTGTCCCCGACCACGCGCACGAGCTCGGCCAGGAACGCGTCCGGGTCCTGCCCCGGCAACAGCCGCACGTCGAGCCCGGCCCGGGCCACCGGCGGGATCACGTTGGTCTTGTCGCTGCCTGTGAGTCCCGTGATCGAAATCGTGTTGCGGAGCAGCGCGTTATAGGTGAGGTCTCCGGTGAGCGCGCGGACGGCCGCTGAATCCTTGAGCGCCGCGCGCACGTCCGCGAGCCAGGCCCGCCGCACCGGGTCGGGTTCGATGGCCGAGAGATCGCGCAGGTAACGTTCCACCGCCGGCGTCACCACGAGCGGCGTCTGATAACCGGCGATCCGGTACAGCGCCCGCACCAGCCGGTGCACGGGGTTGTCGGCGGTGGGGCGCGAGCCGTGTCCCGCCGTGCCATGGGCGGTGACCTCGAGCCAGAAGGGCGACTTCTCGGTGGTCCCCACGCCGTAGTACTCGATCCGCCCGGTCGGGCCGGCGCGGATCGTGCCCCCTTCGTTGAGGAGGAACTCGGCGCCCTGCACCAGCTCCGGATGATGCTCGACCATCCAACCCGCCCCCACGCCGGCGCCCACTTCCTCGTCCGCCGTCGCGAGGAAGATGACGTCCCGCTTGAGCGCCACGCCGGCGCGCTTGAGGGTGAGCAGTGTCATGAGCTGCGTAATCGCCTCGCCCTTCATGTCGAGTGCCCCACGGCCCCACAGATAGCCGTCCTGCACCGCCCCGGCGAAGGGGTCGACCTTCCAGTATTCCGGGCTCGCGAGCACGACGTCCATGTGGTTCAACAGGATGAGCGGCCGGGCGCTGCCGTCTCCGGCGAGGCGCGCGTACAGGTTCGCCTTTCCGGGCTTAGGCTCGAAGATTTGCGCGCCGATTCCCTCGCGCGCGAGCACCGCCTTGAGCCACTCGGCCGTCTTGAGCTCGTTGCCCGGAGGGTTGGTGGTGTTGATCGCGACGTACTGCGACAAGAGCGCCGCGGCCTCCCGGCCGACGGCGCGCCAGTCGCCATCCGTGCGCGGGAGGCCGGGCTCACCGAATCGCGGGGGCAAGAGCACCGGCTGACTGGACGGGCCGAACATGCCGGGCTGGGGCGGAGCGATGGCCTGCGGCGGCCGGGCGCAGGCGGCGGCGGCGACGACCAGGGCCAACAGGGGAGTGCAGCGCACGAGTCCTCCCGACAAGGGCACGGGGAACCCGCAAACTACCGGCCGGGGGGGCGCGCGGCGAGCCCCCCGCGTCAGTGCACCGTGATCGTCGCCTGGCCTGTCTTGCCTTCGCTCGTGGCGCGCAAGAAGGCACTACCGACAGCCCGAGGCTGGACGAGCGCCTGTGCACCGGAGCTGCTGACACTGATGACCGAGGGGTCGCTGGTGGACCAGGAGACGGTCCGGTTCCGCAGCAAATTGCCCGCGGCGTCGCGCAGGTCTGCGCGGAAGAATCTTGCGCTGTCTCCTACCGCGAGGGTTGCCGTGTCGGGCACGACGGTAACCGTAGCCACGGGAGCCGGGGCGGCGACGCTGATGCTCGCCTCGCCGATCTTTCCCTCACTGGTCGCGCGCAGCGAGGCGAGTCCCGCCGCTTGGGCGAGGATAGTGGCCGAGGGGCCGTTGGCGCTCGTGATCGTCACCACCGAGTTGTCCGTGCTGGACCACGACACGGACCGGTTACTCAGGCTGTTCCCGGCCGCGTCGCGGAGCTGCGCCGTGAAGGTAGCGTTGTCCCCGCCGGTGAGAGTGGCGCTGCCAGGGACGACGGTGACCGTGGCGACCGGAGCTGACGGGGCGACGGTGATCGTGGCCTGGCCCGTCTTGCCCTGACTGGTCGCGAACACGGTAGCCATCCCGGAAGCGCGGCCGAGCGCTCGATCGCCGCTGCATGATCCGCACGGGTACACGAAGACCACAGTCGTGTCGGAGCTGGACCAGGACGCCCCGGCGTCGAGCACGTGCCCGGCCGAGTCGCGGACCACTGCCTCGAGGAACACCCCACTATCCCCCACCGCCACTGTGGCGCTCGCCGGCACGATGCTCACCGTGGCGGCCGATCCCAACACCACCACGTGGACGATGAGCGAGTCCGTCAGCCCACCGGTCGTAGAAGCGTGGATCGTTGCGACCCCCGCCTGACGCCCCGTGACCATCGCCGCGCCTGTATCGTTCGGAGCACTGACACTCGCGACCACCGGGTCACTGCTCGTCCATGTGATCGCAGGGTAGACGGGATGACCGCTCGCATCCCCGACGGCCGCGTACAGGGAGATGATCCCGCCCACCCCGACCTGGGTCGGCCCGCTGATGTGGATGTAAGCGTGGCCACCGCCGGCCTGGGGGAGGGACACCGACAAGGGTGTGGTTTGCCCTGCCGACACCTGGACGTTCGGGGTGACGACCGCCTCGAGGGAAGGCATGAAGGGCTCTTCGATTCTCACGAAGTAGCGGCCCGGGGGAAGAAACCCCAGCTTGTAATGCCCCGCCTGATCGCTGCGGCCCGTCGCCTCGAGGTTGTCACTCATGCTGTCCGGCTGCCCGGGATACGGAGTGTATACGGAGACCTGGGCGTTCGGGACCGGACTGGTCGTCCCCTGGGAACTCTGCGTCACGGTCCCAGCGATCGCGCCGGCCGCCGCCGCATCGATGGCTCGCAGGTTCGGCGTGAAATCGAACTCGTTTTTTCCGTAGTACTTGTACCGGAGACTCCGGCCGACGTCGAAATCGAGCACGACGTCGGCGCCCTGAGTCGCGACGCTCACGGGATACTCCACGAACGCGTAGATCGTCGACCACCCGTGCCAGTTCACCTGCGCCGGGGTTTGGGCCGAATCGTTCCACGTGATCAAGGACTGGGTCGTGTCGATCGTCATCCGGACGGCGTGATACTGGCCGGCGGGCATTTCGCCCTCGCCCAGGAGGGCCGTGGTCCCCTGCTGCAAGGCGAGCAGGTCAAAGCTCTTCCGGGGCTGCGTAATAAGCACCCACTGGCCGTCCACGCTCGTGTCCTGCGCCGTGTTGGCCTCGATCCGCACCACGTAGATGTTGACGCTGTGGAGCGAGTCATACGGGAACGGAGCGTCGGTGAGCCGCACCGTAATCCGCGGCCGCAGGACCGGTGGGGAGTTCGGCGTGGTGTCGTCCTGATAGCACGCGGCCAGGGAGAGCGCGAGCGCCAGGCATCCGGCGAGTGTGGCACGTTTCGACATTGACCAGCTCCTGTGGCAGCAGACTTGCAGGTGGCCTGCGTGAGAGATACCTCTGCTCGGGACCGCGGCGTCACATGCGCCGTGGTCGAACGAGGATGTGACGCACCGGGGGCGCGGGTGGGTATACACAGCGTGGGGACGAGCGACGTGGAAGCGGTGCGCCGAGTGCTCGGCGGCGACACCGAGGCATATGCGACGCTCGTCGCACGGTACCGCGACCGCCTGGCCCGCTACGCCGTGCACATGCTCGGCAATCGCGAAGACGCCGAGGAGGCGCTGCAGGACGCGTTCGTCC
>QHUT01000039.1 GCA_003222055.1 Gemmatimonadota bacterium | reverse complement strand
AAACGTGCTCACGGAAGTGATGGCGTTGTTTCCGGGCCATTGGATCCACATCGGCGGCGATGAGGCCCCCAAGGCCCAGTGGAAGGCGAGCCCGCTGGCCCAGGAGCGCATCCACGAGCTCGGCCTGAAAGACGAGGACGAGCTGCAGAGCTGGTTCACGCGCCGCATGGACGAGTTTCTCACCGCCCGTGGCCGCTCGCTCATTGGCTGGGATGAGATTCTCCAGGGCGGGCTCGCGCCCAATGCTACCGTGATGTCGTGGCGCGGCACCGAGGGCGGCATCGCGGCGGCTCGGGCAGGGCACGACGTGGTGATGGCGCCCGGATCGCACACATACTTCGACTATTATCAGTCCACCGACACGACGCGCGAGCCGCTGGCGATCGGCGGTTTTCTGCCGCTCGACACGGTGTACGCGTTCGAGCCAGTGCCCGCGGAGCTCACGGCGGACGAAGCGCGCCACGTGCTGGGGGCGCAGGGTCAGGTGTGGACCGAGTACATCCCGGACCCCAAGCGGGTCGAATACATGGCGTTCCCGCGGGCGTGCGCGCTCGCGGAAGTGCTGTGGACGCCGCACGAGGAGCGGGACTACGCGGACTTCACGCGGCGGCTCGCCGCCCACCTCGCGCGCCTCGCCGTGCTGGACGTGAACTATCGGCCGCTCGGCAGCTGAGCCCCGCTCCTCGTTCCTGACACACGCCCGTCGGGAGAGCGGTGTAACTTTGGGCCAACCCGTCGATGTGAGAGGAAAGGCAATGTCACGTCCGTCACTCGCGCTGATCGTGCCGCTCGCGGCGGCACTCGTCGCGTCCCCGAGCCCTGCCCCTGCGCAGGAGGCGAAGCCGCCCGAGCCGCTGCCAGTCGGCGCCGCCGCGCCCGACTTCACCCTCCCCGGCGCGACCCGCTATGGCGTGCTCCGGGCCCCGATCCATCTCAGTGACTTCAAAGGCAAGACCGTCGTCCTCGCCTTTTTCTACAAGGCGCGAACCAAAGGGTGAACGATCCAAATGCATGCGTACCGTGATCAGTACGCACAGCTGTTTCATGACGGCCGCAACGTCGTCCTCATCGCCATCAGCCTGGATCCCGCGGACACGCTCGCCGCCTGGGCACGCGACGACGAGTTTCCCTATCTGTTCGCGACCGACAGCGGAGGCGTGATCGGCAAGACGTACGGCGCGCACAACCCCAAGTACGGTCTCGACAACCGCAACCTGTTCGTGGTGGGACCGGACGGCAAGATCGCGCACGTGATGGCGCCGTTCCGGGAGATCGACCCCCAGTCGTACAAGGAGCTCGCGGGCGCGATCGACCGCGTCACGCCGAAGACGGGGGAGTAGCCCGGATCAGTCGCTCGTGAGCCGCCGCAACACGGCGGCGATGTCCTGCTCGTCGCCGGTGCCCGTGTAGCTCACCGTGCCGGCCTTGTTGACGACCACGATGTAGGAGGTCGTCGGCGCCTCGTAGGCCCGCACCGCCGCGCCCGTGGCGTCGTACAGCACCGGGAACGGGAGCGGGTGCTCCACGAGATGGCGCCTGATCGAAGCTGGTGACTGGTTCACGCCCACGCCGATGGCGACGAACCGCACCGTACGGCCGTAGCGCGCGTGTGCCGCCTTGAGCGACGGCTCGAGAGCCTTGCAGAGCGGGCACCACGTCGCCCAGAACTCGAGCACCATCGGTTGGCGGCCGATATACTGACCCAGGTCCACCGGCTTGCCGTCGAGGTCCTCCACGGCCACGACCGGCGCCTTGGCGCCGACGGCGAGGCCGACGTCCTGCGCCCGGAGCGGCCCGATGCCGACGACCAGCGCGAACCCTGCGATCAACATGTATCTCATCACCACACCATCCCCGCTTGAATGAAGTAGTACTCCGCCATCCCCAGCAGGATCACGCCGGCGGCTTTCTTGATCCACACCATCCACGCGCCCGCCCGCGGCAGCGCCGACAGTGTTCCTGACAACAGCCCGACGACGACGAGCAGTGCGGTCATGCCGAGCGAGAACACGAAGAGGTACGTGAACCCCAGTACCCCGCTGCGCGTCGTCGCCACCCAAGTCAGAATCGCCGCAAACACGGGCGCGCCACACGGCGCCGCGACTATCCCCGACGTCGCTCCGAGCAGGAACACAGCCGGATACGACCCCCCGGACAACCCGCCCACCCACCGGAGCAGGCGTTGCGGCGGCGAAACCGGGATCACATCCAGCATGGCAAGGCCGAACACCAGCAGCAGGTTCCCGATAGAGAGCCGGGCCCACCAGCTCGCGCTCACGCTGCCGAACAGCGAGCCAGTGAGACCCGCCACCACGCCGAGCAGGGCGTAGAACAGGGCCAGGCCCGCGGCGTAGGTGAGCGTAAGCCCCGTGGTTCGGGCACGGGAGCTGTGCTCGCCGGTCGCCCCCGACAAGATCCCCACGGTGATGGGGATCATCGGGTAGATGCAGGGGAAGGTACTGGTCGCCACGCCGGCGCCAAACAACGTCGCCAGCGCGAGCAGGGGATGGTTACTGAGGGTGTCGCTCAGGCCCGTCACCATCCGCGCCGCTCATGCGAGTGCATGAGTGGAATGTAGCGTCGCCCGAAGGGGCGCGGCATGCTGCGCCCCTACACTGTCGGACCTTGCTTCGTTACACCGTCCAGCCCGCGCGGTACTCCGAGCGCACATATTCGGCGGGGACCTTGGTGTTCGCGACCTCGCCCGAGTGCGGGTCGATCTCGAGCACCTGGGCCGTGCGCAACGCCAGGTTGCCGAGCAGCACCATCTCGGTGAGCGGCCCCGCGTGGTCGGGGAAGTTCGAGCCCGCCGGCGTCCCACCCTTGCACGCCGCGATCCACTCGGCGTAGACGCTCTCGAGGCGCGGGTACTTCTGCGCCGGGGGATGGGCCATGATCTCCGCCTGGCGCTTTTCATCCAGCAGTCGGGGGTCCTCGCCGTAGATCCCGGCCACGAGCTTGCCCTGGTCCCCGATCCACAGCTGGCCGCTGGTATCGAACGGCCACAGCGCCGGGTCCGCGATTTCTTTGGGGCGCGCCGGGTACAGGCTGCCGTCGCGCCACACGACCTTGATCTCGGGGCGATTGCCTTTCGCCGCGAACGTGTACGTGATGCGAGAGACCGCCGGCGCGGTCTCGCCGAACAGCTTGGTCGATTCCGGCTCGATGCGGGTGGGGTAGCCCAGGTCGAGCGTCCAGAACGACGCGTCCATCGAGTGACAGGCGATGTCGCCCAGCGCGCCGGTGCCGAAATCCCACCAGCCGCGCCATTTGAACGGCGCGTACGCCGGGTTATACGGGCGCGCCGGGGCCGGACCGAGCCACAGGTCCCAGTCGATCCAGGGCGGCGTGTAGTACTCCTCGAGCGGCCGCTCGATGGCCTGCGGCCAGATCGGCCGGTTGGTCCACAGCTGGATCTCGCGTACGGTGCCGATGGCGCCCGCCTCCACCCACTCGCGGATCTGCCTGGTGCCCTCGCCGGCGTGACCTTGATTCCCCATCTGCGTGGCGACCTTGGCTTTGCGCGCGGTCTCGACGAGCTGGCGCACTTCCCACAGCGTGCGCGCCAGCGGTTTCTGAATGCGCGTGTGCTTGCCCAGCTTCATGGCCATCATCCCGGCCACGGTGTGGACGTGATCGGGCGTCGACACGGTGACGGCGTCGATGTTCTTGGCTTCCTTCTCGAGCATCACACGAAAATCTTTGAAGCGTTTGGCTTTGGGGAAGGCGGCGAAGGACTGCGCGGCCTGGTGCTCGTCCACGTCGCACAGCGCGTAGATATTCTCGGTCTTTCCCACGCCCTTCACGTCGTTCGCGCCCATCCCGCCCACGCCGATGCAGGCGATGTTAAGCTTGTCGCTCGGCGGCGTGAAGCCGCGCCCGAGCACGTGGCGGGGTACGATGGTGAAGGCGACGCCGGCGCCCACGTCGCCGACGAATTTGCGTCTCGAGATGCGTTTGCGTCCCATGATGCGACCCTCCCTAGTCGGCCGCCACGGGCTGGGGCGCGCGCGCGCCTCCCGGGCG
>QHUT01000070.1 GCA_003222055.1 Gemmatimonadota bacterium | reverse complement strand
GGGCCTGACGTACGGCTTTATCGGCAACACACCTGCCGATTCGATCTATCGGCGCGCGGGCCTCAACAACCCGCGCTGGACTCTCGCCCAGCTGTCCGACAGTCTGGCGCACCTGCCGCTGGCATTTTCACCAGGCGCACAGTGGAACTACGGCTATTCCATCGATGTCCTCGCCCGGGTCGTCGAAGTGGTTTCGGGCATGACGTTCGATCGCTACCTCGATAGCGCGCTGTTCCGGCCGCTTGGCATGTCGATGACGGCCTTCCATGTCACCCCGGCGATGGAAGGGCACCTGGCCACGGCGTACACCCGCGGCGCCGAGGGAAAACTGCAGCCGACGGCGCCCCCGATCGCACCGGAGTATACGCCGGAAGGCAGGATGCTCTCGGGCGGAGGCGGCCTGCTCTCGACCGTGAGCGACTACCTCCGCTTAGCCCAGATGCTGTTGAACGGCGGGGAGCTGAACGGGCATCGGGTCCTCAAGCGCGAAACCGTGGCCCTGATGGTGCGCGACCACCTGCCGCCCGGGCTCACGCCGATAACGGTCGCTCCCGACTGGCCCCCCGGACGAAACGGCTTCGGGTACGGAGGTGCGGTGCGGGTGGATTCCGATGCCACGGTCCCCGGATCACCGGGTACGCTCCGATGGGCGGGGGCCGCGTCGACCTTTTTCTGGGTCGATCCCCGGGCCGATCTGGTCGCGATGGTCTGGACGCAGCTCCTCCCGCCCGCGTGGTCGCTCGACGCCCAGTTCCAGCAGCTGGTGTACGCCAGTGTGAAAGGCAGATGAGGGCGGCGTTCGTCGCAATCGCGCTCGGCCTGCTGCTCAACGTCACGCGGCTCGCCGCTCAGAGCACGCCACTCGAAGCGTTTCACCGCAACATCGCGGCCATTCACGCGCGCAACCGCGCCGCCTATCTCTCGCATTACCTCCACACTCCGGCCCTCGCGCGCATCGGCCCCGACGGGCTGCGCCAGGGCTATGACTCCTTTGCCGCGGGCGTCGGTACCTCGTGGCCGGATACGCTGGTCGCCACCCACGTCCGCATCGTTCCGGTAACGCAGGACGTCGCGTACGGCGTGTACCGCTACCGCGTCGTCGACTCGAGTGGCAGCGTGCGCGGCGTGAGCGAACGGGTGTTCGTCCGCTCGCCCGAGGGATGGAAGATCGCGGTCACGACCGCGTTCCCGACCCCGGACGCGACGCCGCCTCCAATGGCGATCGTCGGGGCCACCCTCGTGGACGGCACCGGCGCCGCTCCCGTGCGCGACGCGGTGGTCGTGACGCGGAACGGCCGGATTGCGTGCGCCGGAGCCCGCTCCAGCTGCCCCGTTCCCGCCGACGCCGACACGGTGCGCGCCGGGGGCAAATGGATCGTTCCGGGGCTGATCGACGCCCACGTGCACTTCTCCCAGACGGGCTGGGTGGACGGTCGACCCGACGCCCTCGATCTCCGCGATCGTTATCCGTACGACGCGGTCGAGGCCGAACTGCACGAGCGGCCCGAGCGATTCTTTCGCTCCTACCTGTGCAGCGGCGTCACCGCGGTGTTCGACGCGGGCGGCTACCCATGGACGCTGGACCTCCGGTCGCGGACCGCCCGGTCCACGACCGCGCCGCGCGTCGTGGCCGCCGGGCCCCTCCTGTCGACGGTCGACACGTGGCTCAACCTGCCCGACCAGCGCCAGTTCATCTACATGGCGGACGAGGCCGCGACGCGAGCGGCGGTGCGCGCCCACAAGGCGTGGGGGGCCGCGGCGATCAAGGTGTGGTACATCATGCCGCCCCAGCCGCCGGACACCGCGCGCATGTCGGCGCTGGTACACGCCGCGGGCGACGAAGCCCGCAAGGTCGGGCTGCCGCTGATCGTGCACGCCACCGGGCTGTGGGAGGCGAAGGACGCGCTCCGCGCGGGGGCGCGCATCCTGGTGCACTCGGTGTGGTCCGAGCCGGTGGACGAGGAGTTTCTCACGTTGGCCCGCCGCGCGGGCGCGATCTACGTTCCCACCCTCACCGTGCTGGACGGCTATGGCCAGGTGGCGGCGCGGCATTTCGTGCCCGACCGCCGGGCGCTGGCCTGTGTCGATCGCGCCACGCGCGCCAAGGCGTTCGCCACCGATACCGTGGCCCTCGCCCGGCGAGCGCCCGAGTCCCTTTCGCAGGCGGCCCGCCGGATCGCCCGGTCGCTCCTTCCAGGCCTCCGGCGCAATCGGCGCCGCGACCAGGCCGCGACGAACCTGAAGCGGGTGTTCGACGCCGGCATCACCGTCGCGCTCGGCACGGACGCCGGAAACCCGCTCACGCTGCACGGCGCGTCGGTCTTCCGAGAGCTCGAAGCGATGCAAGCGTCGGGGCTCGCGCCGCGCGACGTGCTGATCGCCGCCACGCGCAACGGCGCGCGGGCGCTCGCGCTGGACAGCATCGGCACGGTCACCGCGGGTGCCGTGGCCGACGTGCTCGTCCTGGACGCCGATCCGCTCGCCGACATTCGACATGTCCGCGACATCGCGCTCGTCGTGCGCCGGGGCGAGGCGTACACGCGGCACGAGCTCGAGTACTGAGACGCGAAACGGCGCCCGTGCGCAACCGCTCGCGCACGGACGCCGTTGTTTCGCACGAGCGCTACGCTTGCAGCTTCTGCAACGCGGCTTGCGCGGCTTTCTTGGCGACCTCCACCTTGCCCGACCTCCCCTGCTTCACGGCCTGTCTCAGGTTCTTGATGGCCGCCTGGAGCTTCGGGCTGGGATGCTCCTTCTCCGCGGCCTCGGCGTGGGTCAACGCCTCCCGCGCGTGTTCGACCACGAGGTCCTTCTGCCCCGAATTCCCCGCGTCGATCGCCGCCTGCGTCTGCTTGACGGCTTCCGTGAGGTGGTCCCCTTGCATCGCCTGCGTGCCCGGCTCCAACGGCCGCTCCGGCTCCTGGGCCGGGACCGCGCGACCGGCGACGAGCGCGACTGCGGCGGCCAGCGCGGCCGCCTGTAGCTTCCGATTCATACTGCCTCCTTTGGTTCCGTGATGAACGCGGCACCTTCACCAACCGGTGCCCCGACGTTGGTACAGGGCTCGGGGGAGGGGAGGTTCCACGCGCCGCCGCGGTCGGGCTGACCCGGGGTGGCATCGACTGCTGCACCGACGCAACTTTCTCGCGACACCGCCCGTCAACGTTCCTTCTTGCAAACGAGGTCTTGCCCCGCATGCACACGATCGCCCGCGCGCTCGTAGCGTCCGCCCTCGGCGCGCTGCTGGTCGCCGCCGCTCCTTCCCCGGCCGCCGACCTGCGCGGCTACTCGACCGATGCGGCGAAGGCCGAGCGGGATTGGGAGACGAAGTTCCGCGCCATCCCCTCGCCCGACTCCTTGCGCGAGTACATGCGCCGCCTCTCCGCCCGGCCCCATCATGTCGGCTCTGCGTACGACAAAGACAATGCCGAGTGGATCCTCGCCAAGTTCAAGAGCTTCGGGCTCGACGCGCGGATCGAGACGTTCGACGTGCTGTTCCCGACGCCCAAAGAGCGGGTCGTGGAGCTGGTAGCGCCTACGAAGTTCGTCGCCAAACTCCAGGAGCCCCCGGTCCCGGGCGACGCGACCTCCGGGCAACAGACGGAGCAGTTGCCGACCTACAACGCCTACTCGATCGACGGTGACGTCACGGCTCCGCTCGTGTACGTGAATTACGGCGTGCCGGCGGATTACGAGCGGCTCGAGCGTATGGGCATCTCGGTCAAAGGCGCCATCGTGATCGCGCGCTATTTCGGGTCGTGGCGCGGCATCAAACCCAAGGTGGCGGCCGAGCACGGCGCAGTGGGGTGCATCATCTACTCCGATCCCCGGGACGATGGCTACGCCCGAGGGGAGGTATACCCGCAGGGCCCCTGGCGCCCCAAAGACGGCGTGCAGCGCGGCAGCGTGATGGATATGCCGCTCTATCCCGGCGACCCGCTCACCCCCGGGATCGGGGCGACCAAGGACGCCAAGCGCCTGCCGGTGAGCGAGGCTCCCACGATCACCAAAATTCCCGTGCTGCCGATTTCCTATGGCGACGCGCAGCCCTTGCTGGCGGCGCTGCGCGGTCGCGTGGCGCCGGCCGAATGGCGCGGGGCCCTCGGGATCACCTACCGCGTCGGTCCGGGCCCTGCCCGGGTGCATCTGCGTGTCAAGTCCGATTGGGGCCTGAAAACGCTGTACGACGTGATCGCGCGCATTCCCGGGGCGCTCGCGCCGGACGAGTGGGTGGTCCGCGGCAACCATCACGACGCCTGGGTGAACGGCGCCGAAGACCCGATCTCGGGACTCGTGCCGCTGCTCGAAGAGGCGCGCGCCTACGGGCAGCTGCTCAAGCAGGGCTGGAAGCCGCGCCGGACCATCATCTACGCGGCCTGGGACGGCGAGGAGCCGGCGCTGCTCGGCTCCACCGAATGGGTCGAGGCCCATGCCGACGAGCTCGCCGCCAAGGCGGTGGCGTATCTCAACAGCGACACCAACAACCGGGGGTACCTCGGGGTCGGCGGGTCGCACTCGCTCGAGAATTTCATCAACGACGTGGCGCGCGACATCGAAGATCCGGAAACGAAGCTCACCGTCTGGAAGCGGGCGCAGCTCCGCGCGATCGCCGACGCCACGTCCGCGGATGCGCGTCAGGAGGTCCGTCAGCGGGCCGACCTGCGCATCGACGCCCTGGGGTCCGGGTCGGACTTCACGCCCTTCCTGCAGCACGTCGGCGTCGCCACCCTGAACCTCGGCTTCGGCGGGGAAGGCGGCGGCGGCATCTATCATTCGATCTACGACGACTTCAAGTGGTTCACGACCTTCGACGACACCGCGTTCGTGTATGGGCGCGCCCTGGCGCAGACGGTGGGCACCGCGGTGATGCGCCTCGCCGATGCCGAGGTCCTGCCGTATCAGTTCACCGGGCTCGCCGAGACGGTGGTGAAGTACGCCAAGGAGGTGGAGAAGCTCGCGAAAGACAAACAGGACGAGATTCGGGAGCGGAACCGCGAGCTCGACGAGGGCCTGTTCACGGCCACCGCCGACCCGCGCGAGCCCGACGTGCCTCCGGCGCGCGAAGAGCTGCCGCCATACTTGAACTTCGCGCCGCTCGACAACGCGACCGACGCGCTCACCCGGGCGGCGGAGCGCTATGAGAAAGCACTGGGGCGCGCCCAGGCCGGGGGCGGCGCGGCCCTGGCCAAGCCGGACGCGCAACTCGTGAACGCCGCCTTGCTGCGGTCGGAGCGCGCCCTGACGAGCGCGGCAGGCCTGCCGCGCCGGCCCTGGTACCGCCACGAGGTCTATGCGCCCGGCTTCTACACGGGCTACGGCGTGAAGACGCTTCCCGGCGTCCGCGAGGCGATCGAGCAGAAAAGCTGGGCGGAGGGCGACGCGCAAGTCGGGGCGACCGGCAAGGCGCTGCAGGCCATGGCCGACGTGATCGATCGTGCGGCCGAGCAGCTGGAGAAGGTGGCGCCGTGATGTGGCGGACCAGCCTCATTGACGGCGCGCCACCCGCGTCGCCACTATGGTAGGCAGGGAGTACAAGGAGAAGCGCATGCATTGCACCAGTCGCGCGGTGGCGCTGACCGCCATCCTGCTGTTGCCCGTGGTCACCCACGCAGCGGTCGATCGACACCCGCAAGGTGCCGTCCAACCCGCCCCGTCCTACACCTACCGGGGTACCGTCCGCGCCTTCTCGGCGAAGACGGGGGCACTCGACCTGATCACCGGAGTCGGGATGGCCCTGCGCCTGGTGCACGTGACCGTCGCGCCGGCGGCGCACGCCGGGGGCGGAACCGCAGCCCACCTCGCCGGCCCGGAGTTCAAGGCCGGAGACGTCGTGCGCGTCGAGTGCCACCGCACCGCCACCGGCCTCGTGGCCGACCGCGTCGAACGGATCGAGGTGCCCAACCCGTGACCCCACAGCGGGTCGCGGTTGCCTCCCTCCTGTTGCTCGCTGGTTGCGCCAAGGTAGTGAAGCCGGGCGACCCCGTGCCCGGCCTCACCCGCCAGCAGCTCGAGCGCTTCGCCCGCGGCAAGACTGTCTTCGACAGCACGTTCACGCCCGCGACCGGACTCGGGCCGCTCTTCAACGCGACCGGGTGCGGCGAGTGCCATGAGGACCCGGCGGCGGGCGGGCGCGGCGACGAAATCGAGCTCCACGCCACCGCCTTCCACGCCCCGACCTGCGACCCGCTAGTCCAAGAAGGTGGACCGGTGGCGCAGCTGCACACCACCCCCGCCCTGAAGCAGGCGCTCGGCATCGACAGCGAGCCGGTCCCGCCGTCCGCGACCGCCCGCGCGCATCGCACTTCGCCCGTCGTGTTCGGCCGCGGCCTGCTCGATCTCGTCCCCGATGCCGAGATCCTGTCCTACGCCGACCCCGACGACCGAAACCATGACGGCATCCGCGGACGTCCGGGGCGCTCCCTGGACGGCCGGATCGGCCGGTTCGGCCGCAAAGCCTTCGTCCCCACCCTGCGGGAGTTCAATGCCGGCGCCTTTCCCACGGAAACGGGCGTGACCGATCCGGAGCAGCCGACCGAAGAAACGATCGGCGGCCAGCCCATTCCACCGGGCGTCGATCCCGTCGCCGATCCCGAGATCACCCAGAACGCGCTCGACCTCGCGGACGATTTCGTGCGATTCCTGGGCGCGCCGACCGCCGCGAAGCTCGGCAAGGACGGGCGCCGCGGGCGCGACCTGTTCTCGCAGATCGGGTGCGCCTCCTGCCACATCCCGACGCTTCGCACCGGACCGAGCCCCGTCCCGGCGCTGGCGCACCGCGAATTCCCCGCGTACACCGACCTGCTACTCCACGACATGGGGCCGGAGCTGGCCGACATCTGCCTCGGCATTGCGACCCCCCAGGATTTCCGCACGGAGCCGCTGCTCGATCTGCGCGACGCCAAGACCTTCCTCCACGACGGACAGGCCGCCACCCTGGAGCAGGCGATCGAGCGGCATGGCGGCGAAGCCGCCGGCGTCCGCGCCCGGTTCAAGGCCCTCCCCGTCGCCGACCGGAACGCCATCGTCGCGTTCCTCAAGGCCTTGTAGGGAGGACTCCGCGGGGGACGCCGGGGGGACTTGATGAAGGCGGCCGGGTGTGATTAGCATCACTCCGCCCATACACACGCTCGCTGCTCTGTATGCCTTTCCTTTCAGTAGAAGGCGTTTCCAAGCGATTCGACGGCGTGACGGCCGTCGATCAAGTGTCGTTCGCCGTGGATCGTGGCCAGGTGGTGGGATTCCTGGGCCCCAACGGGGCCGGAAAATCCACGACCATGCGGATGATCACCCAGTACTACGAACCGGACACGGGTGTCATCAAGCTCGACGGGGTGCCGCTGGCGGACGCGGCGCGAGAGGCGAAGCGCCGCATCGGCTACCTCGCCGAGAACAATCCTTTGTACGGCGACATGCTGGTGTGCGACTACCTGGAGTTCATCGCCGACCTGCGGGAGCTCGCCGGTGCCGCGCGCCGCCAGGCGCTGGACGCCGCCGTCACCGGCACGGGGATCGAGACGGTGTACTACCGGGCCATCGGCGAGCTGTCCAAGGGCTACCGCCAGCGGGTGGGGCTCGCGCAAGCGATCCTGCACCGCCCCGATCTCCTCGTCCTCGACGAGCCCACCGAAGGGCTCGACCCGAACCAACGCGTCGAGATCCGGCGGCTGATCGGCGCGCTCGGCAAAGACCGCACGGTGATCCTGTCGACGCACGTGCTCCCCGAGGTCCAGCACACGTGCTCGCGGCTGCTGATCATCAGCCGCGGAAAGATCGTGGCCGACGGACCCGTGGACCGGCTGATCCGGCAGGCCGAGGGAGCCGTGGAGATCGCGGTCGAGGCCGCCGGCACGGGCGTCGCGGAGGCGCTGGGCGGGCTCCCCGGCGTGCGCCAAGTGAGTCCGGCGGGGCCGGTCACCGACGGACGGGTGACGCTCACCCTCACCGCCGATCGCTCGACCGATCTGCGGCCCGAGATCTTCGGACTCGCCAAGGCCCGCGGCTGGACGCTGTACGAGCTGCACCAGGCGGCGGGGAGCCTCGAGGACCTGTTCCACCAGCTGACCAGCGAGCCGGAGCGCTGACGTGAGCCCGATCCGCACGATCGCGCGCCGCGAGCTCAAGGCGCTGTTCGACCAGCCGATCGCCTATATCCTGCTCGTCGTGTTCACCGGTGTGAACGCGCTGCTGTTCTTCCGCGAGGTCGAGGTGTACAACGTCGCCTCCCTCCGGCCGATGCTCGACTTCCTGCCCTGGCTGCTCCTGTTCCTGGTGCCCGCCGTGACGATGCGGGCCTTGGCGGAGGACGCGCGCTCGGGCACGCTCGAAGTCGTGCTGGCGCAGCCGATCACGGAGCTCGAGCTACTGTTCGGCAAGTACTGTGGTCAGGCGCTGTTTCTCCTCGTCGCGCTGGCGATCACCCTCACGGTCCCGCTCGGACTCGCGCTCGGGACCGCGCCCGAGCTCGGGCTCGTGGTGGCCCAGTACGTGGGCGCGGCCCTGCTCGTCGCGGGCCTGGCCGCGGTCGGCGTGTGGGCGTCGAGCGTGAGCCAGAACCAGATCACGGCGTTCATCGTCGGGGTCTTCGTGATGTTCCTGCTGATCTTCGTGGGACTGGACCAGCTGCTCGTGGGACTGCCGCCCCGCCTCGGCGCGATCGCCGGGGCGCTCGGCGTGCTGTCGCATTTCAGCCAGATCGCCCGCGGGGTCATCGACCTGCGCGACGCCGTGTACTTCGTGACCCTCGCGGCCCTGTTCCTCGTGCTCGCCTATTTCTCGCTGCTCGCCCGTAAGCTCACCGCCCGCGGCGAGGCGCTCAAGCGGCTGCGGCTCGGCACCGTCCTCCTGGCCGTCGCCGTGGTGGTCGTGAACCTGTTCGGGCGCAATATCGGCGGCCGGCTCGACCTGACGCCCGGCCGGGCCTTCACGCTCGCACCGGCGACCCGGCAGCTGCTCCGCACGCTGCCGGACCTCGTCACCATCAAGCTGTTCGCGTCGAGCGCCCTGCCCAAGGAAATCGAGTCCACCCGACGCGACGTGGACGACCTGCTGCGCGACTACCGGACCGCTGGGCGCGGCAAGGTCAAGCTCGTCATTCAGGACCCATCGGCCGACAGCGCCGCCCGCCAGGAGGCGCGCACCAGCGGCATTCCCCCCGTGCAGTTCAACGTGCTGGGACAGGGCGAGCTGCAAGTGAAGGAAGGGTATCTGGGCGTCGCCGTGCGGTACGCCGACGCCGTCAAGACCATCCCCTTCGTCCAGCAAACCAACGATCTCGAGTACCGCCTGACGTCGGATATCCGCGCGCTCACCCACCCGCAGCGACCCACGATCGCCTTCGGCGAGATCACCGACGCCGCTGCGGCGCGCGGCCAGCGCAGCTTCGAGGCGCTGCGGGAACAGCTCGGCGCCAACTACACGGTCCACCCGTTCGCGCTCACCGATTCGAGTGTCGCACCGGAGGTGAAGGTGATCGCCGTCGCCGGCACCCCCGACTCGCTCAATCCCGCCCAGCTCGCGCGCCTCCAGGCGTTCCTCCAACGCGGCGGCAGCCTGCTCGTGATGGCGAGCGGCATGCAGCTCTCCGACCGCGGGCCGTTCGCCTTGTCGCGGCGGGTGGGCTGGAACGCGCTGCTCCAGCCGTACGGCGTCTCGATCGCCTCCGACATGGTGTATGACCTCGCGTCGAACACGCAGGTAGGGCTCCCGGCGCAGTTCGGACAGGTGCTCGTCCCGTATCCGTTCTGGCTGCGGGCGCTCGGCACCGGCCGATCGCCGGTGAACGCGGACCTGGGAGCCGTGATGCTGCCGTGGGCGAGCCAGATCGACACCGGCAAGGCGACGGCGAGCGTGACACCGCTCCTCGCCACCAGCCGGGCGGCAGGCGCGCAGCAGGCCACCGCCTTCATCCAGCCGGGCAGCCCGTTGAGCCGCGACAGCCTGCGCCCGCGTGTCGTCGCGGCGCTCGCGACGCTCCCCCCGGCGACGTCCTCCGCCCCGCCGCGCGGTCGCGTGGTGGCGGTCGGCAGCGCCGACTTCGCCAGCGACCGCTACGCCCGCAATTCGCCCACGAACATCGTGTTCGTGCAGAACGCGATCGACTGGCTCGCCCAGGACGACGCCTTGATCGCGATCCGCTCCAAAGACCGCGCCCCGCCACCGCTCGTGTTCGGGAGCAGCGTGAAGCGCGGCGCCGCCAAGTACGGCAATCTCATCGGCGTCCCGGTGCTCCTGATCGCGGCCGGGATCGCGCGGCTGTGGCGCCGGCGCCGGACCACGCGACGCGTGTACCGGCCGCTCGTGACGGCAGGAGCGACGGCGTGAGCGCCAGGCACTTGAAGATGGTCGCCCTCGGCCTCGCCGCGCTGCTCCTCCTGTGGGGCGGGAGCGAGCTCTTTTCGCGCGGCTCGGACTCGGTGACCGGATCGCTCGCCTTCCCCCCGCTCACCCCGGCGGACGTCGATTCGATCGTGTTGGTGAAGGCAACCGACTCGGTCGTCCTCGTGAAGCAGTCGGCGACGGCATGGACGGTGAACGGTCACCGCGCCATGTCGGCGGACGTGACCGACCTGATCCGCGCGCTCAAGGATTCCGTCGGTGCGGAGCTCGTGGCGCAGGATGCCTCGTCGTTCGCGCGCCTCCAGGTGGACAGCGCGACCGGCCGCTCGCTCCTGGTGTTCCGCGGCGGCAAACCCGTGGTGGCGGTGATCACCGGCGCGCGCGGCAGCGACTACCAGAGCACCTACCTGCGCCGCCCGGGCGACGTGCACGTCTACCTCTGGCGCGGCACGCTCGCCGGTCTGGCCGAGCGGCGCGCCGACGACTGGCGCGACAAACGGATCGCCGCGCTCTCGCCCGACAGCATCACCGCGCTCGACGTCGAGCGCGGCAAGGACCGCTACACCCTGAAGCGCTTGGCCACGACGTGGACGTTGAACGGCGGCGCGACTGATTCGGCGGCGGTGCGCCGCTACCTCGAACGTCTCAAGTCCATCACGGCCGCGGGGTTCGCGACGGCGAAACAAGTGGACTCGACGCGCGCGCGCGGTCCCAAGCGCCGCCTCACGGTGCGCGGCGGCCGCGGCGTGCTGCTGTCGCTCGCGTTCGACTCGACGCCAGGCGCCTACATCGTACGTCACCTCGCCGGGGGCGGCGGTGAGGACGCGACCGTGTATCGCATGAACACCTGGGACGTGGATGGAGTGACGCCCGCCAGCCAATCGCTCAAACCAGCGTCGAAACCGGTGCCGACAAAGCCTGCGGCCAAGCCAGGGAAGCACTAGCCCCAACCCCTTGGCTTCGCGCAGTTTGCCCTCTATTTTGCAGGGCTCACATGGCGGACCTCTCGCTCTCGCGGAGCCAGTTGTTGCTGCTCGCCGGGACGGCCAACCGGCCGCTCGCCGAGGAGATGGCCAAACACTTGGGGCAGCCGCTGTGTGCGGTGACGATCCGGCGGTTCGCCGACGGGGAGATTTTCGTCAAGATCGACGAGAACGTGCGCGGCCGGGACGTGTTCATCATCCAGCCGACCAACCCGCCCGCGGAGAACTATCTGGAGCTGTTGTTCCTGATCGACGCGGCGCGCCGGGCGAGCGCGGCGCGGACCACGGCGGTGCTGCCGTATTTCGGCTACGCGCGCCAGGACCGGAAGGATCAGCCGCGCGTGGCGATCAGCGCCAAGCTGATGGCGAACCTGATCACGCACGCCGGAGCGGATCGCGTGCTGGGGATGGACTTCCATTCCCACCAGCTGCAGGGGTTCTTCGATATCCCGGTGGACCACCTGTACGCGGCGCCCGTGTTCGTGAGCTACTTCCGGCTGAAGCAGCTGCACGATCCGGTGGTGGTGGCGCCCGACGTCGGGTCCGCCAAGATGGCCCGTGGATTCGCGAAACGGCTGAACGCGTCGCTGGCGATCATCGACAAGCGGCGCCCATCGGCCAACGTGGCCGAAGTGGTCAACGTCGTGGGCGACGTGGCCGACAAGGACTGCCTCATCCCCGACGACATGATCGACACGGCGGGGACCATCACCGAGGCGGCCGGGGCGCTGAAGCGGCTGGGGGCGCGCAAGATCTACGCGTTCGCGACCCACGCGCTCCTGTCGGGTCCCGCGGTGGAGCGGCTGCGCGCGTCGTGTATCGACGAGGTGGTAGTAGCGAACACCATCCGGATCCCCGAGGACCGGTGCTTCGAGAAGCTGAAGGTGCTGTCGATCGCCGGACTGATGGCGAAGGCGATCGGCTATGAGCATTCGAACCAGTCGGTGAGCTCGCTCTTCGACGACTTGCCGCTCACGACGTACGGCTGAGGACCGATAGATGGCCCAGACAGTTTCCCTCGCGGCGAGCCCCCGGCAGGCGTCCGGCAAGGGCGCCGCACGGCAGATCCGCTTCCGCGGCAAGGTGCCCGCGGTAATCTACGGGCACGGACGCGACACCCAGGCGCTCGAGCTCGAGGCCAAGGCGCTCGAGAAGGCGCTCACGGGCGTCGAGCCCGCGAGCACCATCATCGAGCTGGCGGTGGACGGCAAGGCGGCCGTGAAGACGCTGATCCGCGAGATTCAGCGACACCCTCTCCGGCCCGACATCATTCACGTGGATTTCTACGAGATCCACGCCGCGGAGAAGGTCAAGCTCAAGATCCCCGTGCACCTCGTGGGCAGTCCCGACGGCGTGCGCAACGCGGGCGGCGTGCTCGACCAGGTCACCCGCGAGGTGGAAATCGAGGTGCTGCCAGAGAACATCCCCGATCGGGTGGAGCTCGACGTCACGGCGCTCAAGATCGGCGACTCGCTGCACGTGCGGGAGCTCACCATCCCCAACGCGAAGATCCTCACCGAGGCCGACCTCACGATCGCGACGGTGGTGCCGCCGCGCGCCGAAGAGGTGGCGGCGCCGAGCCCCGAGGCCGCGACCGAGGTGGCGGAGCCCGAGCTGATCCGGAAGGTGCGCGAGGGAGAAGAGGAAGAGGGCGAGGGTGCCGCGGAAGGCGGCGCGCCGCCCAAGCCCGAGGCCAAGGGGGGTGGCGCCGCCGCACCCGCCAAGGGGGAGAAGACCGACAAGGTCGAGAAGCCCAAGGGCGGCAAAGAGAGCTGAGGGTTGCGCGCCGTCGTCGGCCTCGGCAACCCGGGGCCAGAGTACGCGGCGACGCGGCACAACGCGGGCTTCTGGCTGGCCGATGCGCTCGTCGCGCACTGGGGGTTTCCCCCCTTCCGCCGCGGCGAGCGCGCCCGTTTCACCGAGGGTGAGGTGGCGGGCGTGCCGGTCCGGGTCTTGAAGCCCACGACCTCCATGAACCGCAGCGGCGCGGCCCTCGCGTCGCTCCGCGCGGATCCCACCTTCAATCCGGCGAGCGACCTGCTCATCCTCGTGGACGATTTTCAGATCCCCTCGGGCACGTTCCGGCTCCGCGGCGAGGGGTCGTCGGGCGGCCACAATGGCTTGAAGAGCGTCGAGGGCGCGTTGCAGTCGCCCGCCTACCCGCGCCTGCGGATCGGCGTGGGCCCGCTCCCCGAGGGAGTCAGCGACTGGTCCGAGTATGTGCTCGCGCCGTTCGATCCCGAGCAGGTGGAGCAACTGGAGGCGCTGAAACCCCAGCTCATCACGGCGGTCGAGCAATGGCTACGCCAGTCATAACGCGGAAGTCGGAACGCGGAGCGCGGAACAGACGTGCATGTTCCGCGTTCCCACTTCCGCGTTCCGCGTTCTAGCATGCTCCGTCTCGGCATCGTCGGTCTCCCGAACGTCGGCAAGTCCACCCTCTTCAACGCGCTCACCTCCTCCAAGGCCGCGGCGGCGGAGAACTATCCGTTTTGCACCGTCGAGCCCAACGTCGGCGTGGTCGAAGTCCCGGACCCGCGGCTGGAACGGCTCAACGGGCTGGTGCAGCCCAAGAAGAAGGTCCCCGCGGTGGTCGAGTTCGTGGACATCGCGGGACTCGTGAAGGGCGCCTCCCAGGGGGAGGGGCTGGGCAATCAATTCCTGTCGCACATCCGGGAGGTGGACGCCGTCGTCCACGTGATCCGCTGTTTCGACGATCCCGACGTGGTACACGTGATGGGACCGGTGAACCCGGTGCGCGATCACGACGTGATCACGAGCGAGCTCGCCCTGGCCGATCTCGCGGTGGTGGAGCGACGGCTCGACAAGACCCGCAAGACGGCGCGCGCCGGCGACAAGGAAGCGCAGGCGGAGCTGGTGGTGCTCGAGCGCGTGATCGCGGAGCTCAACGCGGGCCGCGGCGCGCGCGAGGCCGGTGAGAGCGAGGCGGCCGTGCGATTCCTGCGCCAACTGGGCCTGCTCACCGCGAAGCCGATCCTGTACGCCGCCAACGTAAACGAGGACGACCTCGCCGGGGGCGGCGGGAAGTGGCTCGAGGAGCTGCGCGCGGCCGTGCAGGCGCACCACGAGGAAGCCGAGGTGGTCCTCTTCTCCGCCAAGTTCGAGGCGGAGCTGGGCGAGCTGGCGGGAGAGGAGCGGCGCGAATACCTCGCGAGTGCCGGCGTCACGGAGCCGGGGCTCGATCGCCTGATCCACGCCGGCTACCGGCTGCTGGGCCTCCAGACGTTCTTCACGGTGGGCGAGAACGAAGTGCGCGCCTGGACCATGCATCGGGGCGACACCGCGTTCGCGGCCGCGGGGGAGATCCACTCCGATTTCCAGCGCGGGTTCATCCGGGCCGAGACGGTCGCGTTCGCGGACTTCGTGCGGGCGGGCTCCTACAAGACCGCCCGGGAGCAGGGCCTGGTGCGAAGCGAGGGACGCGACTACGTGGTCGCGGACGGGGACATCCTGCTGTTCCGGTTCAACGTGTAGCGAACGGGCGGCGGAACGTCAGCAGATGAACCCACGAATCGCAACCATCGGTCCCGTATCGGGCCGCCGCCACCGGATCCAACCCTCCGCCGTGCGTTGCGGCGCGGTCCCGCACCATTGGCCCGGCCACTGCACGCGAACCCTCATCCAGTCTCCGTCGATCTCAAGAGGAGCGACGCTGTACTCGGGCACCCTGCCGACGCGCCCCTCGAGCCACGCGAGCACGGCGCTCGTGTCGCCGCGGGCGCCACGCAGCGGATGTCGCCCGAGCTCCCGGAAGTAGGTGGGCACGTCCTGATGCAGAAAGTGGTCTTCCCACCGAGTGACCGCCAACGTGACATCTCCCACCGCAAGGTGCGACCGGTGCGTCCAAACCGTTCCGTCGTCGCCCGTCGTCGGCGGCGCGTAACGGAACCGGAGCCAACCGTCGTCCCGCAGCACCAGGACCGGAAGGGCGGTGCCCTCAGACGACGTGCCGATCCACCCGCCGACCGTCCATTCGCCCCAGCTCCAGCGCGGCGCCCGCCGCCGCGCCACCCATCCGCGCGCCAGCCACGCCGCGACGGGCCCGGACGGTCCGTCGTATACGGGCACGATCACGTGGCGGAACCATTCAAAGCCGCTGAAACTGTTGACACCATCCGCCCCGGGCGCGAGGTATCCCACGCCGAGTGTGGAATCCCGGAACGACCGGTCAACGCTCGCCACGCGAGGGAGCGGGCGCGGTGGCGGCGGCGCGGTCAAACTGTCGGGGAAGCGGGCGAGCGAGCCCCACGGGTCGAGCGACGCGCGGCAGCGTTCGAGGATACGGGCGGCCTGCAGAGAGGGATCGTCGAGCTGCGGCGCGTGAAACACAGTTGCCGCATCGGCGGCGGCGGTCTGGGCCGGTAGATCGGGGATGTCGTTCTCCACCGAGCCCCGGCCCGCGTCGAAGTCGACCAGAATGATCGTGCGGCCGGCCGTGTAGCCGTACCGGTCCTCGTAATAGCGCCGTACCACACCGGCGCTGTCCGTGGCGACTTGGATCTTCCAAAACCGACGGTTTTCGCCGTCACGCCGCCACACAACCGCCCGATACCCGCGTGCGCTCCAATAGAAATCCTCGCGGCAACGCCCCCCGCTATCGACATCAGCGCGCATCCGGGGTCGAAACTCCGACAGTGCGAGCGCAGCGGGGGGAGGGCCAGGAAGGGGGATCCGATCTTCGATGGCGATGTGCCCGGGCTCCTTACTCGGTCCGCGACAGGCGCCGAGGAGGCACGCCGGCACGGTGAGCCGGGCGAGCAGCCGTCGCATCAGTACCGGCTCCACGCCAAAACGGCGCCGCAGTCACCCCCGAAGGGGTTCTGGAACTCTATGGGCACGTCGAAGCCGTGCTTGTACACCTCGACACCGGCGAGCTCATCGAGCCGTATCATCTCGATCTGATCGGCCGGCAGTCGCATGCCGTCGTAGAACAGCGACATCACGCATCCGCCCATGATCCCGCTGAAGGGCAGGCAGTACATGGCACCGCACCGCAGTTGCACTCCCGACTCCCCCAACAGTGTTCGCAGCGAGAGCCCGTGGCGGCGATCGAGATCGGCCAGCGTGTAGAACCGGCCGAACCGCCACTTCTTACGGTCGTAGAAGCCGGCCAGACTGCGGTCGGCGCGCCAGCTCCTCGCCTCGACGACGATCGGGCTCAACTCCACCGCGTCGACGTCGAGCAGCACCGAGAGCGCCAGCGTCTTGCCGCGCTTCAGCGTGACCTCGCTGTCGTACGACAGGCTGTCGCGGTAGAGGATGCGGACCGTCTGCCGTCCCGGCGGAAGCCCGGCGAGCGCAAAGGCCCCGGCGCTATCGCTCACGCCGAACGCGCGGGCCCCCCGCAGGGCGACCATCACGCCGGCGATCGGGAGGCCATTGGTGGACGACCGCGCCGTCCCTACGATGCGGGCGGTGGTGTCACGCCCGACCTGCGCCGGCAAACGAGGGACGCCCACGCACAGGACGAGCAGGCCGCTCAGCGCGACGGGCTTCACAGCCGGAATCTACTGCGTGACGCGTGCCCGCGTCCCGGGGAGAGCGGAGTGGGAGGGGCCTACGGCGCCGCGGAACCGGCGGGCACGCGGATGCCCCGCTGGAGCAGCCGCGCGACCGGATGCGGGTCCGTCTCGACCAGGTGCACCTGCTGCTGTGCCATGTCGCGGCTGATCCAGACCACGCGGTCACCGCACATGATGGCGTCCACCGGATAGGGCTGGCGTCCGAACGACTGGGCGTCCGACGTCGCCACCTGCGTGCCCGGGAAGAAGTACCAGCAGCGCTCGCCAGTGGGGTGACTGTGGATCACGCCCACCGTACCCATCCAGCCGGCGTCCTCGCATGTCTGCTTCGGCACGACGCGCGTCTCCGTGGACTGCTTCGGATCGACATCGGCGGGCGCGATACGATGCACGATCACCGCGTTGCCGTGGACCTCGCCGATCATGCAGCCCATGAACTCCGTGGGGAACGACCGATACTGCAGGATCAGGTAGCGACGCGCCTGCTCGGAGAGTACGAGCGCCCGCGCGTGCGAAACGCGCACCGACGCGACCGCCGTGAGACGGGCAGGCTCCGGCTGCAGCGCCAGCAGGGTGAGCAACCCTGCCGCCGCCGCAGCGGCGCGCGTAGCGCGCGCGAGAATCCAGAGACCTGCTGCTTGCATTCGTTCCTTCCTGATGCCCGTCCGTCATCCTGGTAAGGCAAGAGCGGTGCCATGCGCTGCCTCTGAGTCGCAGCCCCGGTGCAAGTGCTTATCGAAAGGATGATTGAGCGGGGCGTTTCGTAGCGTGATGGTCGTCACACCGTGCCGGCCCGGCCCCAAAATCGGGCATCGCGCGAGGGCATGCGTGAGCGACATCACCCGCGCGACACGCCCTTCCCCACTCTCCGCCGCGGCTCTATCTTTCCGCGTTCTTGAATCCCCTACTCGACGCGGCACCTGCGTCGGGTCGCCTACGACCAAAGGGAGGTGGCATGGCTCGTCGCTACGAGACCGTCTACATCTTCGATCCCGCGCTGGAAGAGCCCGCGATCAGCGAAAAGCTGGAGCGGTTCCACGCCCTCCTCACCAGGGAGGGTAAGGGCACCATCACAAACGTCGCGCAGTGGGGCAAGCGTTCACTCGCCTTCCCCATCAAGAAGAAGGACGCCGGCTTTTACGTCGTCGCGCAATACGAGACCGCGGGGGCGCTGCTCCCCGAGTACGAGCGTGCCGTGAAGCTCGACGAAGGTGTGCTGCGGTTCCTGGTGGTCGTGTCCGAAGGGCTGCCCGCCAAACCCGAGGCCGCGCCCGCGGTCATCGCAGCGGATGTCGTCGACGAGATCGAGGAGGACGACGCATGAGGCGGCCCGCCAAGACGTGCCCCGTGTGCGAGTCCGGCGTGCGAGTGCTCGACTACAAGGACGACCGCACCTTGGGAAGGTTCCTGACGGAGCGCGGCAAGATTCTCCCGAGCCGGCTGTCGGGGATGTGCGCGCGGCACCAGCGACAACTCGCGACCGCGATCAAGCGGGCGCGCCAGCTGGCGCTGCTGCCCTACATCAAGGGGTACGCCGGCTGACGGCGGGTCGCTGGCTCAGCCTCGTGGCGCTGTCGTTCGCCGCGCTGCGGGTGGCGGCGCGACCGGGATCCCGGGGAGAGTGGGTGGGGCTGGCCGTCGCGGCCGCGGCCGGCGTGGCGCTGCTCCTCGCGCCCGTGGCAGGCTTGCTCGGCGCCCTGGACCGTGCTTGGATCGTCCTGGTGTCGGTTGCGTTCGCCGCCTGCGCCGCCGTCCGCCCCGCCGGCGCGCGTTTCTGGCCGCTCGCGCTGCGGGCGTGTCTCTACACGGCGGCCGGCGTCGCGGTACTCGCGCCGCTCACCGTGGGTCGGTCGGTGTGGCAGGAGGTCCAATGGGAGGCGACCCGCGACGCGAGCGGGGCCGTGCGGCGCGTGATCGAGGTCGCGCCGGGCCTGTACCCGGCCTTCGAGCTCCTGGTACGGCTGCTCGCCGGCGGCTGGCCGGTGTGGCTCGTGCTCGAGACGCTCGTCGCCCTCGCGCTCGCCTGGCGGAGTCATGCGGCGATCGCCCGCGCGCCGCTCGCCACGCCGGCCTGAACCTTTTCCGAGTCATTGAGGAACACGAACCATGGAAGTGATCCTGCGTGAACACGTGCAGCACCTGGGCGCCGCGGGCGACGTGGTGAAGGTGAAGGACGGCTACGCCCGCAACTACCTGCTGCCGAAGGGGCTCGCGTACCCCGCCACCGAGGCCAACAAGAAAAAGATCGCGTACGAAGCGGCGCGGATCGCCCGCCAGCGCGCCGACGAGAAGAGCGCCGCCGAGACCGAGGCCAGCCGCATCGCCGAGGTCCGCCTCAGCTTCGCCGTCAAGGTCGGGGACGAGGACAAGCTGTACGGCTCGGTCACGGCGGGGGATGTGCAGCGCAAGCTCGAGGAGCTCGGGATCAAAGTGGACAAGCGCAAGGTGGATCTGCCCGAGCCGATCCGCGAGCTGGGCGAGTTCCGGGTCGGCATCAAGCTGCACCCCGACGTGCGTCCCGAAATCCAGGTGAGCGTCGTCAAGGAATAGGGGACGCGTGTCACGGAACAAACGTGGCGCTGGCGCACTATGACTAGCAGGCGAAGCGGGCGCCCGGCGGGGCGCCCCGGCGGCGATGCACTGACGGCGCTGCAGCTCGTGACGGCGGCGCTCGTCGACCGTAAAGGGATCGACCCGATGGTGCTCGACCTCCGTGGCCTGACGGCTGCGGCGGATTTTTTCGTGATCGTGTCGGGGACCTCGGACGCCCACGTGCGGGGGATGGCGGAACACTTGATGACCGCGCTCGAGCCGCGCGGCATCGTGCCGCATCACGTGGAAGGACTGGTCCAGGGGCGGTGGGTGCTGCTCGACTACGTGGATTTCGTGGTGCACGTTTTTCATCCGGAATTGCGGGAGTTCTATCAGCTCGAGCGCCTGTGGGGCGACGCCCCGGTGCTCGCGGCGGGCGCACCCGAGGGCGGGGCGAAAGGATGACGGTCATGCGACGCATCGGCGGGATCGTGGCGGCGCTCGCGCTGTTCGGCGCGGCGTCGCTCCCGGCGCAGTGCTTGCAGTGCTTCGGGAAGAACAAGGTGCAGTACAAGTCCTTCGACTTCCGCATCATCCAGACCGAGCACTTCGAGGTCTATTACTATCCGGCCGAGCGGGCGGGCGCGCTGGACGCCGCCCGCATCGCCGAGCGGTGGTACGCCCGGCTGTCGCGGGTGTTGCATCACCAGTTCCTGGGCCGGAAGCCGATCATCTTGTATGCCTCGCAGTCGGACTTCCAGCAGACGAACGTCACGGACGTCTTCGAAGGCCTCCAGGGCAGCACCGATTTCTTCAAGCACCGCATGGTGCTGCCGTTCACGGGCGCCTACGAGGAACTGGACCACGTGATCGGGCACGAGATGGTGCACCAGTTCCAGTACGACGTGTTCAGCCGCGGTCGCATCGGCGCCGGTATCCAGACGCTCGTCAATGTCGCCCCGCCGCTCTGGTTCATGGAAGGCATGGCGGAATACCTCTCGGTCGGGCCGATCGACAACCACACCGCCATGTGGCTGCGGGACGCGGCCGTGGAAGGCCACCTCCCGACACTCCAGCAACTGAGCTATGAGGAGGTGTTCCCTTACTACTTCGGGCACGCGATCTGGGACTACATCGGAGAGAAGTGGGGCGACGAAGCGGTCGGCCAGATCCTGCAGGCGTCGACGTCCGCGGGGGTCGAGGGCGCGTTCAAGCGCGTGATCGGAGTCAACCTGGACGAGCTGATCAGCGGGTGGCGCGACGCGGTGCAGACCACCTACCTGCCCCAGCTCGCCGACCACTACCGGGCCCGCCGCATCGCACAGCCCCTGCTCACCCGCAAGCGTTCCGAGGGCACGCTGCACATCGCGCCGGCACTCACCCCCGACGGCCGCCAGATCGCGTATTTCAGCGAGGAAAACTCGTTCTTCGTCGACCTCTACCTCGCCGACGCGGAGACGGGCAAAGTGCTGCGGCGTCTCGTGAAATCGACGCTGTCGAACAACTACGAAAGCCTGCGCTTCATCAACTCGGCCGGCTCGTTCTCGCCCGACGGCCGCTACTTCGCCATCGCCGCGAAGCGCAAGGACCGCGACGACCTCGTGATCCTGGACGTGAAGAAGGACGAGGAAGTGCGCCGCATCCCCCTGCCGCTGAACGGGCTCACCACGCCGGCCTGGTCCCCGGACGCCAAGCAGCTGGCGTTCACGGGCTACGACGGCGGCCTCTCGGACCTGTTCATCGTCAACGCGGACGGCTCCGACCTGCGCCGGCTCACCAACGACAAGTACGCCGACCTCCAGCCGTCCTGGGCCCCCGACGGCAAAACGATCGCGTTCGCGACCGACCGCGGCGCCAAGACCGACTTCGACGACCTCAAGTTCGGCAACATGCGCATCGCCCTGTTCCATCTCGACAAGGGCACCATCGAGCTCTTGGGGCACATGGATCAGGGGAAGAACATCGACCCGGTCTGGGCACCCGACGGCAAGTCGCTCGCGTTCGTCTCCGACCGCTCCGGCATCAGCAACGTGTTCCTGTACGACGTGGGCAACGGCAACATCTACCAGCTCACCGACGTGTACACCGGCGTGTCGGGCATCACGCCGCTCTCGCCTTGCCTCTCCTGGGCGCACGAGGCCGACCGGCTCGCCTTCGCCTACTACGAAGAGGGCGAATACAACGTATACGCGGTCGACAACCCCCGGTCGCTGCGCCGCCAGCCGTACCAGCCGCCCGCCACCATGCCGGTGACGTCGCTGCTCGCCGCCCAGCAGCGCGAGGCGGGACAGGCGGCGAAGCCGGCCGAGCAGGCGGCCACTCCCCCACCCGCCGCGGAGCAGCGCGGCGGCGCCTCGGTGTACCGGTCCCCCACGGGCTTCCGCGCGTCCGGGAGCGCGCCGCAGTCGTCCGACTCGGGCGCGGGACCCGGAGCGGTGTCGGTGAAGGCGCTGCTCGACTCCTCTCCTGCCCTCCCGGACACCACTGAGTTCACGTTCAAGGACTACCATACCCGCTACACGCCCGATTACGTGGCTCAGCCGACCGTGGGGTACGCGCGCGACAACTTCGGACGCGGCTTCTTCGGCGGCACCGCCATCTCGCTGTCGGACATCTTGGGCAACCACACGATGGTGTTCTCGGGCGCCGTCAACGGACGGCTGAGCGAAGCGCAGGTCCTCGCCGCCTACATCAACCAGGCCCACCGCCTCAACTGGGCGTTCGGGGGGTCCCAGGAGCCGCTGTACATATACCTGCCGGCCCTGGTGCAGCCCAACCCCTCGGACTCGAACTCGGTCATCGTCACGTCCCAGATCGAGCGGTTCGTGATCCGCGACGTGTTCGCGCAAGGCTTCTATCCGTTCAACCGCTTCGATCGTTTGGAGCTCGGCGGCCATTTCTCGAACATCAGTCAAGCGATACTACAGCAGGACTTTTGCGTGGAGCGAGCCTTTCCGCACGCGGTCTGTGGCGTCGGCGACCCCGCGACCGTGGACGGAGCTTCCATCAGCTACTACGGGCCGCAGATCGCCGTGGTCCACGACAACGCGTTGTTCGGCTACGTCGGGCCGTTCGCGGGAGCGCGCTCCCGGCTCGAGCTCTCCCCCACGTTCGGCGACTGGCGGTTCACGTCCGGCCTTGCCGACTGGCGCCGCTACTTCTTCGCTCGACCGTTCACGCTCGCGGTGCGCGGCCTGTTCTCCGGCCGCTTCGGCCGCGACGCTAACATATTCCCGCAGTTCCTCGGCAACACGGAGCTGTTGCGCGGCTACACCGCGGGCTCGATCCTCGACAACGAGTGCTTGAATCCCAACACGAGCAGCAGCGGATACACCCGCTGCAGCAGTCTGGACCAGCTCATCGGGTCGAAGATCGCCGTGGTCAACGCGGAGCTGCGCTTCCCGCTGACGCGCAGCCTGGTGCTCGGCTTCTTGCCCGTCGGGCTCCCACCCATCGAAGGCGCCCTGTTCTACGACATCGGTCTCGCCTGGAACGGCACGTCGTGCGATGGCTCCGCTGGCTCCTGCGTCGTGTGGAACCGCGCAGGCCAAAATGAAGAGGTCTACCGCGCGCCCGTGCGGAGCTGGGGCGGCTCGATCCGCATGAACTTCCTCGGCTTCGTGGTGCTGCGGTTCGACATCACCAAGCCGCTCAATCGGCCGGATCACCCCGGCGCCTACTGGACGGTGAGTCTCGGGCCGACCTTCTAACTCCGCACGGCTAAAACACTTGTCCTGGCCTCGCCGGTTGCCTATCTTGTCCGGCGAGGCCATTTGCGTACCCGTGGATCGTACGTCCTCCTCATCAGCCTGACGCTCTGGGGCTGCCGGTCCCGGGCGCCCGCCGCGGCATCGTCCCAACCGCAAGCAAAACAAGCAGTTAGCAAGGCGGCAGCCGGAGCGGCGCGCACGGCCGGCGTCGCGATCCGCATCCCCGCCAAGGGGGGTGTTCCGCGCGTCTACCGCCTGCCGAGCATGGTGGAGATCCCGACGGCTATCCGCGGCAGGTTGCCACAGGTCCGCCGGGTGATCGGGCTCGACCCAGAGGCCGAGTTCCTGTATGTCACCACGCCCCAGAAGGACACGACCACCCGGAAGAAGGGCGCCAAGGCGAAGAGCGACACGACCCTCAAGAGCGACGTGCTCGCGCTCGATCTCGGCAGCGCGCGCGTGGACACCGTCGCGACGGCCATCGAGCAGGCGACGCTCGGCCCGGACGGCACGCTGTACACGGTGGATGCGAAGGGCCGCGTGGTGTCGGCCGCTCGGCGCGTGAGGGTCGCATGGCCACAGCCACTGCCCGCGGTGCCGTTGCAGCTGTTCGGGGCGGCCGACCAGCGGCTCGTCGCGGCCGACCCGCCCAAGCTGATCACCGCCGCCGCCGACCAGCCCCCGACCAGCCGGCCGCTGCCGGCGGGCAGCGACGTCGCCGCGACGCGGTGGGGCGATGTCGTGGCCGTGGCGACGGACTCGGGCGTGCTCGTGATGGACCCGTTGGGCCGGCGCGAGGCCACGTTCATCGCCCTGAGCGACCACCCGCGCGCGCTGGTGTTCTCGCCGTCGGGCCACCGCATCTACGTCGCCCGGCGCACCGAGCCCGGCCTGGCCGCGATCGATCGCTACGATCGGGAAGAAATCGACGGCGTCGCGCTGCCGCTTCCCGCCGAGACGATCCGGCTCGACCCGCTGGGGCGCTGGCTTCTGGCCAAGCCGGCTGGAGGGGACTCGGCGTGGGTCGTGGACCTCCCCGTGAAGCGCCTGGTGGGATCGGTGCCGTGCAGGTGGCGCGTCGATCTCCCGGCGATCAGTCCGGACGGCTCGCTGCTCGTGCCGCGCGGCGACGACATCGTCGCCTACCGGCCCGATTCACTGATCGAAACGGGACGCGCGAAAGGAGGGGCGTCGGACTTCTGGATGCTCACGGCGTGGCGGCCGCGGGGCAGCTACCGGGGCGCGTTCGCGGATGCGGACGCCGGCGCCGCGGCGCCCGCGGATCAGGCGGCTGCCGCCGACACGGCCGGGCCCGAAGGTCCGATGTACGTGCAGGTTTCGACGTCGCAGAACGAGGCCTGGTCCTCCGAGATGGCGCAGCAGCTGACGCGGGCCGGGCTCGGGGCGCGCGTCCTCCAGCCTAAGAATCCCGACGACGGCTATCGCGTGGTGCTCGGGCCCTATCCCACTCGCGCGCAGGCCGAGGCGATCGGACGCAAGCTCGGCCGGCCCTTCTGGATCTACCAGCCGACGCCGTGAGCGGTCGTCCCCTGCCGCGCTCGCGGCTCGACGCCCTCGTGCCGTCGCTCCTGACCGGTCAGGCGCTCGTGTCCCTGGTCCCGGCGACCGGGGACCACACGTGGGCCGCCGGGGCGGCGTGGGACGTGGCGCGCGCCGCCGCCCAGGGCGACCGGCGCGTGGCGCTCGTGGATCTGTGGCTCGAGCGTCCGACGCTGCACGAGGTCGTCGGCCTCAGCCCCGCCGAGGGCATCGTGGACGCGTTCGAATACGACGTGTCCCTCACCAAGGCGGCCCACGAGGTGGACCGCGTCTTTTTCATCGCGGCCGGCACGGTCACCGCGCACGCGGGCGACCTGTTCGCCAACCCCCGCTGGCGCAAGCTGCACGGCGGCTTCCGCTCGGAAGACGCCCTGCTGTTGCTCTATCTCTCCGCCGGCGCCCTGGCACGCTTGTCGACGGTTCCGGACGGGTTGATTGTGCTTTCGGCCGACGGCTACGAGCCGGAATCGTCGATCGGCCAGGGGATCACGGCCGCGATGGAGCGCGGCATCCCCCTGCTGGGTGTGGTACGTGAGCGCTGGACGCCGCTCGCGACAGCGGGCCCCGACCCGCGCGCTGTGGCGCCGCCGCCGGGTCGGATCTCGGCGGCGACGCGGCCGGGGGTCGGGGCAGGAGCGTCGCACCGGCGAGCCCGCCCCGTGGTCATCGCCGCGACGCTCGCCGCCGGCACCGCCGGGGGGTGGGCGCTGCTGGTCCGCGGCGCGGAGCACCGCGCCCCGACCCCGCCCGCCCGCGCCGCGCCCGCGCCGCGCCCGGCCGCCCCGCCCCAGCCGCGCGTCGATTCGCTCGCCTGGACGGTGCAACTCGCGGCATACGCGCGCCTCGACCGCGCATTGGCGCTCGCCGACCGGCTTACGGCGGACGGCATCACGCCATTCGTCACCCCGGTCACGCTGGGCCCGCGGCGCGGAGGCACGGTGTGGTATCGCGTGCTCGCGGGTGGGTATCGGACGCGCGACTCGGCAGTCGCCGTACGCGCCGCCTTGTGGAGTCGCCGGCTCGCCCAACGCGGTCAGGGCGACGTGCTGCGCGCGCCGTACTCGTATGCCGTGAGCGGCACCACGTCGGCGGACGATCTGCGGGCGCACGGCATCCCGGCCCTGGCGCGGGACCGCGACGGTCGCCTCCTGGTGGGCGCGTTCGAGACCCCCGAGCAGGCGGGTGTGCTCGAAGCGCGCCTCAAGCGCGCGGGCGTTCGCGGCACTCTCGTCACCCGGATGGGGACCACACCATGAGATTGACCCGGCTGGAGCTGTCGGGGTTCAAGTCGTTCGCGGGCGCGGTCGAGCTGCCGTTCGAGGCCGGGGTGACGGCCATCGTGGGGCCGAACGGCTGCGGCAAGTCGAACATCTCCGACGCCGTGCGCTGGGTGCTGGGCGAGCAATCGCCGCGCCTGTTGCGCGGCGGCAAGATGGAGGACGTGATCTTTCAGGGCTCGACCGGCCGCCGCCCGGTGAACGTGGCGGAAGTGTCACTCGTGTTCGACAACACGGACGGCACTCTTCCCATCGCGTACCAGGAAGTGCTGGTGACGCGCCGGCTCTCCCGCTCGGGCCAGAGTGAGTACCTGCTGAACCGATCGCCCGTGCGGCTGCGCGACATCCAGGACCTGCTGCGCGGCACGGGCCTCGGTGTGGACGCCGCGGTCGTGATGGAAGCCAGGATGATCGAGGCGCTCCTATCCGAGAAGGCCGAGGAGCGGCGCGCCTTGTTCGAAGAAGCGGCTGGGATCGGGCTGTACCGCGACCGCAAGACGAGCACCGAGCGCCGGCTGGAAGAGACGGCGGCCGACCTCGCCCGACTCGAGGATCTGGTGAGCGAGGTCCAGACACAGGTGCGCAGCCTGGCGCGCCAGCGCGGCAAGGCGGAGCGCTATGTCAAGATGATCGAGGAGCGCTTCGGGATCGCGCTCACGCTGGTGCGACACGAGCTCGAGGACTTCGATCTCGCGTTGGGGGGCCTGGGCCAGCGGGCGGAGCAGTTGGCGGCGGCGCTTCCGGCGGAGCGCACGAAGCAGGCGGACGCCGAGCAGGCACGCGAAGCGGAAGTCCAGGCCCGGCACACCGCCGAGGCACGGCGCACCGACGTCGAGCGCCGGCTGAACGAGGCGCGGCTGGAGGTGGGTCGCCTCGAGGGCGACCTCGCGCTCGCCGCCGAGCGGCTGCGGAATGCGGGCCAGCGGCGCACCACCGCCGGCCGGCGGCGCGAGCAGGAAGCGGAGCGCGCGCTGCAGACGGAGCGCGAGCGGGCGGCGGCGGAAGCCGAGTGCGCGGCCGCGGAGGGCGACCTCGGGTCGGTGGGGCAAGAGCTGGCGGGTCGTACCGCGCTCGAGCAGGAGGTGCGCGACCGGCTGGTGGCGCAGCGCACCGCCGTGCGGGAGCTGGAGGAGGCGGCCCAACGCCGGGCGGAGGCGTTCCGGGCGCTCGAGCTCGAGCGCACGGCGCTCGAGCGCGAACGCGGCGAGCTGGGTCAGCAGCTGGCGCAGGCCTCGCAGGAGCGGGCCGCGCGCGCCGTAGCCGAGTGGGCTGCGACGGCCGCCGTGGGCACACGGGCGCAGCAGGCCGCGGCGCTCGAGCTGGCGGCGGCGGAGGCCGCGGAACAGCTGGAGCGGGCTCGGCGCCAGGTGGCGGAGCTCAAGGAGCGGGAGACGCGCGGTCGCGCGACGCGGGGTCAGACCGAGGAGGCGCTGGCGCAGGTGGCGGCCCGGCGCGACGCGCTCGCCGAGCTGGAGCGCCAGCGGGTGGGGCTCGCCCCGGCGGCGCAGGCGCTGCTCAAGGAGAAAGCGCAGTTCGGCGACGCGGTGATCGGTCCACTCTCGGATTTCGTGCGCACCGGGCGGCGCGACGCGGAGCTGGCGGAACAGCTGTTGGGCGAATGGCTGCATGCGGTCCTCGTGCGGGACGCCGCGGCGGTGGACGCGGTCCGTCGTTGGCACGACCAGGCGCAGCCGGGCCCGCTCGTGCTGCTCCCCAGCGTACCCGGCCCCGCGCTCGCCGCGGACGGGCATCCCCTCCAGGAGGGTCTGCGCGTGGACGGGCCGGCGGCGGCGTGGGTGCACGCGCTGCTCGCCGGACACGAGGTGCTGGACGGCGAAGGACGCGGGAGCCGCGCGCTGCGACGGGCCAACGGGGCCGTGTTCCTGGCGGGTCGCGCGGCGGCGGGGCGGGCGAAGGGAGGCGGACCGTTGCAGCGACGGGCCGATCTCGATGCGCTGGCCCAGGAAGTCGCGGACGCCGAAGCGGCCCGCGGGGCCTCCGCGGCCGCGCTGGAGCACACGCTCGCCGAGCTCGCCGCGGCGGAAGCCGCCTTCGCGACGGCCGCCGAGGCGGCGGAGCAGGCCCGCCACCGGGAGCTCGAGTCGGCAGCGTCGAAGGGCGACGCCGAGCGCGCCGCCGCCCATGCGCAGCGCGAGGCGGCGGACGCGACCGCCCAGGTCGAGCGCCTGTCGACGCGCCTGTCCGAAGTGGAGGCCCGGCTCACGGCCCTGCACGGCGAGGTCGACACGCACGAGGTGGAGCGCGTGCGGCTCGACGAACGCCTCGGTGGTGAGCGGCAGCGGTTGGTCGAGCTCGAGACCGGACAGGAAGCGGCGCGGGAACAGCGGGTGAAGTGGCAGGTGGACGCGGCTCAGGTAGAGGCGCGGCTCGCCGCCGCGCGCGAGCGCGCGGCGCGTGCCGCCGCCGAAACCGACGAAGCCCGCCACCAGGTGGCGACGCTCGTGGAGGAGATCGCGGCGCTGGACCACGATACCACGACGCTCACGGCGCAGCAGGCGCAGTGGGAGGACACGCTCAAGGAGCGTCGCCTCGCGGTGGGCGCGCTGGAAGCTGCCGCGCGCGACGCGGAAGCGCAGGTGGCGGAGGCGGACGCGCGCCTCGCCCGGTCCGAGGGCGCGCTCGACGCCGCCCGCACCGCGCTCGAAGCCCGGGCCGCTCAAGAGCACAAGCTCGAGCTCGAGCGGACCGAGATTCTCGGGACCCGCCGCGGGCTCGTCGCGCAGATCGAGGCCGAGTGGCGCAAGCCGCTCGATCAGCTGCTCGCCGAGGCCCCCGAAGTGGCGGGAGACGTGGAGTGGCTGCGCCAGGAGAACGACCGGCTTCGGGCGGCGATCGACGCGGTCGGACCGGTGAACGCGCTCGCGGTCGACGAGCACGCCGAGGAAATGAAGCGCCTCGAGTTCCTGATGACGCAGCGCGACGATCTCGTGGCCGCGCGCCAGTCGCTGCAGCAGGCGGCGCGCGAGATCGACCAGACGGCGAAAGCGATGTTCCTCGAATCGTTCGGCAAAGTGCGCGAGAACTTCCGCACTGTGTTCCAGACGCTGTTCGGCGGGGGCGAATGCGACGTGCGGCTGGCGAACGAAGCCGAGCCGCTCGAGAGCGAGATCGAGATCCACGCCGCGCCCCGCGGCAAGCGCACGCAGCGCATTCACCTGCTCTCGTCGGGCGAACGGACGCTGGTGGCCGTGTCGCTCCTGTTCGCGATCTTCCTGACGAAGCCCAGCCCTTTCTGCCTGCTCGACGAGGTGGACGCGCCACTCGACGACGCCAACGTGGGGCGCTACGTGCGCCTGCTCGCGGAGTTCAAGGACCAGACCCAGTTCATCGTCATCACGCACAACCCCCGCACCATGCAGGCCGCGGACGCCGTGTACGGCGTCACCATGCAGGAGCCCGGCGTCTCGACCATCGTGGGCGTCCGGCTGGGTCAGATGGAACCGGCCTGAGTGGAGCTCGTCACCGTCGGGACCGGCACCGTGGCGCCGTCCGCGAGCCGGACCTCGGCGTGCCACTGGGTCGGCCGCGGCAATCTCAAGATCCTGCTCGACTGCGGCGCGGGCGCCCTGCACCGCCTGGCGCAATTCGGCCTGCCGTGGCACCAGATCACGCACGTCGTGCTGTCGCATTTCCACCCCGACCACTGGGGGGAGCTGCCGATGCTGGTGTACGCGCTCAAATACACGGCGGTGCCGGCGCGCCGGGAGCCGTTCGTGATTCTCGGGCCGCCGGGCGTGGTGCGGCTCCTGAAGAAGCTGGCCGAGGGCTACGGCCCCTGGCTGCTCGACCCGGGGTTTCCCATCGGCATTCTCGACGTCCAGGCGGGCGAGCCGTTCCCGCTCGACAAAGACGTGAGCCTCGAGACGTTCCCCGTGCCGCATACTCAGGAAAGCGTCGCTCTGTCCATCGCCGCCCCGGAAGGGCGCCTGGTGTACACCGGTGACACGGGGCCCTCGAGCAAACTCGCCCGCTGGGCCGCGGGCGCCGACCTGCTGCTCGCGGAGTGCTCGCTGCCCGCCGACCTGGCGATGGAGATGCACCTGACGCCGGAGCAGGCGGGCGACCTCGCCCGCGAGGCCGGCGCCCGGCGGCTCGTCTTGACGCACTTCTATCCTCCGGTAGAGAATTCGGACCCGGCGCGCACGGCCGGCGCGCGCTTCACTGGACCCGTGACCGCCGCGCGCGACGGAGACCGGTTCACCATCGGAGGGGGAGGGGCGTAGCAGTGCTGATCGTGATGCGACACGGCGCGACCGAAGCGGAGGTGCGGCGCGTGATCGCGGTGATCGAGGAGATGGGCTACAAGGCGCGGCCCATGCCCGGCGCGCAGCGCACCGCCGTCGGCCTGGTGGGCAACGATGGGCGCGTCGACGCCTCTCGGCTCGAAGGCCTGCCCGGCGTCCAGGACGTGATCCACGTCTCCAAGCCGTACAAGCAGGTGAGCCGCGAGTGGAAGAGCGAAAACACCGTGGTGCGGCTCGGGGGGGCCGTGACGGTGGGCGGACCCGAGGTCGTGACGATCGCGGGGCCGTGCTCGGTCGAAAGTGAGCGCCAGATCATCGAGGCGGCACGGCTCGTGAAGGAAGCGGGTGCCGTGATCCTCCGGGGGGGAGCCTGGAAACCGCGCACCTCACCGTACGCGTTCCAGGGCCTTGGCCGACCCGGCCTGAAGCTGCTCGCCAAGGCGCGCGAGGAGACCGGGCTGCTGATCTGCACCGAGGCGATGGATGCAGACGGCATCGGCTACGTCGCCGAAGTCGCCGACATCATCCAGGTCGGCGCCCGCAACATGCAGAATTTCTCGCTGCTCAAGATCGCGGGACGAGCGAAGAAACCGGTGCTCCTGAAGCGCGGCATGTCCGCGACGATCGAGGAGCTACTCCTCTCGGCCGAGTACCTGCTCGCCGAGGGCAATCACGACGTGATCCTGTGCGAGCGGGGCATCCGCGGGTTCGACACGGCCACGCGCAACGTCTTCGACCTCACGGCCATCCCCGTGGTGCACAAGCTGTCGCACCTGCCCATCATCGCCGATCCGTCGCACGGCACCGGGCTGCGCGACAAAGTGATCCCGATGGCCCGCGCCGCGGTGGCGGCCGGAGCAGACGGGATCATGGTCGAGGTGCACCCCGATCCGGAGCAGGCGCTCTCGGACGGCGCGCAAACGCTCTATCCCGACCAGTTCGCTCAGCTGATGCGGGAGATCCGGGTGATCGCGGACGTGATCGGGAGACGTGTGGCGGAGCCGGCGGGGGTGGGGGCATGAGAAAAATTGTGGATTGCCGATTGCGGATTGCGGAATTGAGAGACACGCGTCGATACGGGCACTCGCCCTCGCGACTCAGCAGGCGGCCCATCCAATCCGCAATCCGCAATCCACAATCCGCAATCGCTGCGATCGGCCTCTCCCTCGCGCTCCAGTCTCCGGATCCTTGGCCGATCCTGGACCGCGCGAGCGCCGTGTATCAGACCATCGCCAGTCTCTCGGCCGACTTCGTGCAGGTCGTGGCCAATCCGATGCTGGGCGCCCCCGACACGACGCGCGGCCGATTGTACCAGATGCGTCCCAGTCGCTTCGCCATGCGGTTCACCGACCCCAAAGGCGACCGCATTGTGGCGGACGGGCGCTTTCTCTGGCTCTACACGCCGAGCACGACGCCGGGCCAGGTGCTGCGCTCCCGCATTCCGGAGTACGGCTCCACCGGCCCGAACCTGATCGGACAGTTCGTCGAGCATCCGCGGGAACGCTACACGGCGCGCTACGTCCGGGTCGATTCGCTCGCGGAGGGCGTGGCCGATGTGGTGGTGCTCGTGCCCAAGACGGGCGACCAACCCTACAGCGAGGCGACGATCTGGGTGAGCCGGGACGACGCCCTGGTGCGCCGCCTCGATATCGTGGAGGCGTCGGGTCAGCGGCGCACGGTGATGCTGCGGGAGATCCGGGTGAACGGCGGCGTGCCGGGGCGCGAGCTCACGTTTTCGCCCCCGGCCGGAGTACGGGTGGTGGATCAGTAGAGTCGTCCCTCCTTTTTCTTCCCGCGAAGGGGCGGGCCTGTCATCCTGAGCGCCGCAGGCGCGCAGGATCTGCGTTCCTAGAGCCGCGGACGACGACCGGAACGGTGCTCCTGAAGAACGGCCTCACCGGCCGGACGCGGATTCATTCCGCAGGATCTGGTCATCCAACCACCGGTCGACGATGCTCTTCCGAAAGCGCCACTCCTTTCCCAGTTTCGCCGCCGGAATCCGTTTCTCCTGGGCCCACTTGTAGATGGTCTGTGGCGTGAGCCGCAAATAGGCGGCGACCTCCTCGATCGTGAGAATCTCGTTGTCGAGGGACGGTCCACGAGCCCCTCTCTCATGAGGTGTCATGGCCGCCTCGGTCGATGTGCCGAATCGGCCGCCGTGTCGAACGGGGGAATGCTCAGGCCGCGAAATCGAGGGACCGTGTCCCGCTTGCCCGGCGAGGGAGCGGCCTTCTCGTCGCCGGACATCAGCTTGTTCACCGCGTAGATGATCGCCGCGTAGAAGTTGCCCTGGTACGTGCCGAACACCTGGAACGGCTCATTGCGGTCACCCAGGAATGGGCGAAGACTCCACGCCAGCTGGATGCCGACGAATGCGAACAACAGCGCCCACGCGCGCATGATGGTGAGCGCCTTGCGCGGATAAACGCCGCGCTTCTCGCAGACCACGCCCAGCCCCTCGTGCAGGGCGTACATGCCGAACACTCCCGCCACGCCCGCGATCGCGATGTTCAGAAGGTGCTGGAAGTAGTAGTTCGCGCCGCTGATGAGAAAGAACGCCGTGACCGGCACGAACGCCGCGAGCAGCACGGACGTAAGCGCCAGCGCACCGAACACCAGGACAACCACCTGCAGCAGGCGCAATCGGGAGCCGACCAGGACCTGCACCACGAAAAAGGCCGGAAAGCAAACGGTGAACGTCGCGAAGAACAGAAAAGGCAATTTGACTCCGGCAGACACCGCCTGCGCGGGCCCCGAATAGGCGCCGGCGACGAGTCCGAAGAACCCGGAAAGTGCGATGATCGTGACGACGGCATATCGAAGCTTGCTGCGAAGCGCGACGCCCTCGACGACCTCCTCGAAGAAGCGTTCCCGGTCGCTGAGCAGCGCTTTCAGGAACTCGGAGTAGCTCGTGATCGGCGGGTCGGTGGCCATGGACGGGCCCCTGGAGTGTGAGGCCCAAGCTACTCACTTACTACTGTTATGTCAACTTTGATTATATTTAATGATGTTTGTTGGTACGCTACGCCTTACGGATCACCGGCGGCAGATCCGTGGCCAGCGCCGCGGCGATCCGCGTCGCCGTGGCCTGGTCCATCCCCCGCTTCTGTGCCAGCTCGAGCGCGGCCCGCCCCAGGACTCGGTACAATGCCGCGTCGTCCCGGGTGAGCGCCTCGACGTGGCGACGGATCGTGGCTTCGTCTCCCCGTGCCACCGGGCCCGTGAGCGCGGCCAGCGGCCCCAGTTGCCCGAGATTCTCGAGCGTACCCTCCACTAACGGCCGCAAGGCCTGCCAGGCCTCGGCGTCGGAGAGCCCCGCGTGCCGCAGCAGCCGCTGCGCGACCGCTTCCACCACCACGAAGTAGTTCGAGGCGAACACGGCGCCCGCGTGGTACATCGGCTTCGCCTGGGATGGAATGCGGAATGGGCGCAGCCCGAGATCCTGGGCCAGGCGCTCCGCCACTTCCACGGCGCGCGGCATGCCTTCCACCGCGGCCCAGGCGCCTTTCAGGCGCTCGGCGGCGCGCTCGGGCTCGGAAATGGTCTGGAGTGGGTGCAGCGAGCCGAGCGCGGCGCGCGATCCGACCAGGGGCCCAAGCGCCTCCTGGCCGTGCACGCCGGAGAGGTGCAGCACGACCTGCCGCCCCTCGACCGCACCGGCGTCGGCGAGTGCGCCCGCCAGAGGGCGAATCGCGTCGTCGCGCACGGCGAGGATGACGACGGCCGGCTGAGCGATCCAGGGAGGAGGCTGGTCGCCGGGACCCACGGTGAGCGTGAGCGGCCGCGGCACGGATTTCTTGCTGCGGCCGTGCAGCTCGACCGCGTATCCGGCCCCGACCAGCGCGAGCCCCAGCCCCACCCCCGCCCGGCCGGGCCCGATGATGCCGACCGAGCGGTTCAGTTGCGCGGGGTGGCCGGCGTCTGGGCGGCGGCGAGCGACAGGAGGTCCTGGGGCGACTTGGCGCGGCGCGCCAGCGCCAGCGCCGCCTGCACCTGGCGGTCTTCGCCCATCTGGCGCCGCACCTCCGCCGGTCGGCCGAACACGTAGCGCGTGATCTCGCGCCCCAGATCGTCCGCGATCAGCGTCCGCGCGCCCGCCACCACGCTGTCCGGCACCGCGGCGCCGCGGGCGCGCAGCCGCCGCAGCACCTCGTCCACCATGTCGGGCGTGACGCTGAACGTCGGCGTCTTCACGCGTCCGGAGCCCTTGACCTCGAGCGCGTAGGTCGCCCGCACGTCCTGGTACGTGGGGATCTTGCTCCCCAACGCCTTTAGGAAGGCCCGCTCGACCGTGGTGAACGTATCGGGCTTGATGAATAGGTCCGGCCGAATGCCGCCGCCGCCCAGCACCGTGCGGCCGTGGTCGGTGTGGAACACCAGCGACGAGTCGACCTTCGTGCTGTCGCGCCCAAGCTCCGCTGCTTCGGCCTGGGCCAGCTGGTCGTCCTCGTTCTTGCTCTTGCGCTGGATTGTCCGTCCGCTGGGCGTGTACCAGCGCGCGGTCGTCAGCTTGAGGGCCGTCTCCGGCGTGAGCGGATAGAGCGACTGCACGAGCCCCTTGCCGAACGTCGGCGTTCCGACGACCACGGCCCGGTCGTGATCCTGCAGCGCCCCCGTGATGATCTCCGCGGCGCTGGCCGTGCCGCCGTTCGCCAGCACGACCACTGGGAGGTTGGGCCAGGGCTGCGGCTTGGCGTCGCGGTAGGTCCGCGTGGTATTGGGCGCCCGGCCGCGCGTGGCGACGACTTCCTCGCCCGGGTCGAGGAACAGCTCGCTCACCGCGACCCCCTGGTCCAGCAGTCCGCCCGGATTGCCGCGCAGGTCGAGGATCATGGACTTCATGCCCTTCTGCAGCAGTCCGGTCACCGCATCGGTGAGCTCAGCGGCCGACGTCTCGCTCACGGGCGCGAGCTGCACGTAGCCGACCTTGTCGTCGAGCATCATCGCGACCTGCACCGAGCGCACGTGGATCTGCGCACGGGTGACCTTGAACGTGATCGGCTGCTCGATCCCCACCCGGTGCACCTTGAGCTCGACCGGCGACCCCGCTTCCCCGCGCAGCTCCTTCACCGCCTGGTCCTGTTTCCAGCCCTCGGTCGAGCGCCCGTCCAGCCCGACGATCTGATCGCCCGTCTGGATCCCGGCGCGCTCGGCGGGCGTGTCCGGCAGGGGTGCCACGACGGTGATCCAGCCGTCGCGGACCTCGATCTGAATCCCGAGGCCGCCGTAGTTGCCGGTGGTCGCTTCGTTCAGGGCCTTGAAATCGTCCCGCTTCAGGAACACGGAATAGGGGTCGTGCAGCTGGTCGAGCATGCCGTCGATGGCCAGCTGGTAGAGCCGCCGCTCGTCGATCGAATCGACGTAGTAGTCGGCTACGTGCGCGAGCACGTCCTCGAACAGGCGCGCCTGCTGGTACACCGAGCCGGCGGGCGCCGCTTCGTGCTGCAGCCACCACCCACCCGTGGCGAGTGCCAGACCGGCCACCACCGTGACGATCACTATTTTGCGCACCTTCATGACGAGCCTCGTGTTGGAAGGGCCGTCGCCGCCAGCACTTCCCTCCAGGCGGCGTCGAGCACGGCCTTTTTCGACTGCGTCGCGTCGACATGGACGACGCCGGGACCCTGGGCACGACGGTACGCCTCGAGCACCCTCCGGTGAAACGCATCGTCCTGCCGCTCGAATCTGTCCTGCACTTTGCGCGCCGCCCGCTGCCGCTCCCGCCCCACCTCCACCGGGATGTCGAGCACCAGCGTGACGTCGGGCACCAGGCCTCCGGTCGCGAGGCGGATCGCCTGCTCCACCTCGTCGAACGGTAACCCGCCTCCGGCCACTTGGTAGGCCATGGTCGACAGGTTATAACGGTCCGCGATCACGACGTCTCCCGCCTCCAGCGCCGGTCGGATGACACGCTGCACCAGATCGGTGCGTGCCGTGAGAAACAGGAACAGTTCCGCCGCGGGCGTCATGTCGTGCGGAAACTTGAGCACGACCTTGCGCGCCGCTTCCGCCACGGGCGTCCCGCCGGGCTCGCGCACCGTCACCACGTCATGGCCCTCGGCGAGTAAGCGCGTTGCGAGACTGCGCACCAGGGTGGACTTGCCCGCGCCCTCGGGGCCTTCGACCACGACGAACACCCCCGAGCCCTCGGCCCCCATTCCCTGGTCCCTAACCCAGCGTGATGATGGGGCTCGCTGCCCCCTGCTTCATGCCGTCGTAGATGCGCGCATTGACCTTGGCCATCATCTTTTCGAAGTTGGCCTGCGCGGCCACGACCTGCTGATACACCGCATTCGCCTGGACGCTCTGGAGCGCGCGATCGTAGCGCTCCACCTGCTCCTTGGCGGGCTCGCGGCCCTCCTGGGTCGCCCGCTCGATCTCCTGGGCGATGCGCTCGACGTCGGCGAGGAGCTGTTTGCAGATCGCGTCCTCTTTCATCCGGTCGCTGGCCCGGAGCAGCGTCTTGTACTCGTCGCTCTGGCCCAACAACCGCCCCAGTTCCTGCGCCTTCTCGTCGATCACGCGCCCTCCTCGAGGATGGCCAGCACGTACCGCGGCCGACCGAATACGTCGTCGTACACCCTTACGCGCGACCAGGCCAGCTCCCGCGCGAGCCGAGCGACGCGCCGTGCGCGCCGCTCGTCCACCTCCAGGGCGAGCAGCCCGCCCGGCTCGAGCACCTCGCGCGCCCCGGCGAGCAGGGCGCGCGTGGCGGCGAGCCCGTCCGCGCCACTCACGAGCGCGTCGCGGGGCTCGAACAGCCGTACGGTCGAGTCGAGCCCCACGTGCTCCGCCTCGGTCAGGTACGGCGGGTTGGAGACGATGGCACGACACCGCTCACCCGCGAGGGGAGCGAGCAGGTCCCCCTCGCGCACCTCGAACGGTACGGGCGGCTGCACGAGCGCGACGTTCTCGCGCGCCAGGGCGGCCGCCTGCGCAGAGCGCTCGACTGCGATGACTCGGTCGAAATGACCCTCGACGGCGAGTGAGAGGGCGATGCAGCCGCACCCCGTCCCAATATCCGCTGCCACGCCGCCTTTCACCTTTCCCGTTTCCCCTTTCCCGACTTCCCGCAGCACCAGATCGACCAGTCCCTCGGTTTCCGGCCGGGGGATCAGTGCCCGCGCGTCGAGCTTCAGGTCGAGCGTGCGGAAACCCGTGCGGCCGACAGCGTAAGCGAAGGGGACACCGCTCGCCCGCCGCTCCACCGCATGATAGAACCGCTCCGCAAGCCCGGCCGCGGGCTCCTGGTCGCGTTGTAGCCACACGTCGCCGGGCTTGATCCCCGCACCGGCCACGGCCGCCCACAGCATGGTCGCTTCGCGACGCGAGCCGGGCAGACCCGAGGCGGCGAGGCGGTCCGCGGCGTCCTGCAGCGCGTCGCCGATCGACCCCAGATGGGTTGGGTGCGCGGCGCGCTCAGGCACTGAGGCGTTCCTTCTCACCGGCGAGCCGCAGCGCGTTGATCAGATCGTCGAGGCTCCCGTCCAGCACCTCGGAGAGGTTGTGAACCGTGTAGTGGATGCGATGGTCGGTGACTCGGTTCTGCGGGAAGTTGTACGTGCGGATCTTCTGCGATCGGTCGCCGGTGCCCACCTGGGCGCGGCGCTCGCGGGCGCGGGCAGCCTCTTGCTCGGCCAGCATCTTGTCGAGCAGGCGGGAGCGCAGCACCTCGAGCGCCTTGATCTTGTTCTGCAGCTGGCTCTTTTGATCCTGGCACTGGACCACGAGATTCGTGGGCAGGTGAGTGATGCGCACGGCGCTGTCGGTCGTGTTGACACTCTGCCCGCCCGGGCCCTGGGAGCGGAACACGTCGATCCGGAGATCCTTTTCTTCGATCTTGACGTCGACCTCCTCCGCCTCGGGGAGCACAGCCACGGTGGCAGCGGACGTGTGGCGCCGCCCCTGGGCCTCCGTCTCGGGGATGCGCTGCACTCGGTGTACGCCGGACTCGTAGCGCAGCCTGCCGTAGGCCCCGGACCCGCGCGCCGTGAAGATCGCTTCCTTGAGGCCCCCGAGGTTGCCCTCGGAAAGCGAGAGGACTTCGACCTTCCATCCCCGCCGCTCGGCGAACCGGGTGTACATCCGGAAGAGCTCCGCCGCGAACAGCGCGGCTTCGTCCCCCCCGGTGCCGGCCCGGATCTCCACGATCGCGTCGCGATCGTCCATCGGGTCACGGGGGGTGAGTAACTCGGCGAGCTGGGTCTCGAGCCGCGCGATCTCGGGGCGTAGGCGCTCGATGTCCGCCCGCGCGAGCTGCGACAGCTCGGGGTCGCGGTCCTGCAGCACCTCGCGCGCCTGCGCCAGCTCTTGCCCCAGCCGGTCCACGCGGTCGTGCATCTGACGGATCTGGTCGAGACGGGCGTGCTCGCGGCCCAGCTGCCTCAGCTTGGCCGGATTCCGCGCGGTCTCGGGGTCGGCCAGTTCTCGGGCGACCTGCTCCGCCCGTGCGAGCGCCTGGCGGAGTCGGGCCTCCACGCGTTACCCTGCGGCCTTCTCCGTCCCGTATTTCTGGCGGAAGCGCTCCACCCGTCCGGCCGTGTCCATCAGCTTCTGCTTGCCGGTGAAGTACGGGTGGCATTTGGCGCAGACCTCGACGTGAATCACGGGGACCGTGGAGCGCGTCACGAAGCTGTTGCCGCACGCGCACTGCACAGTCGCGCGGTGGTAGGCAGGGTGAATTCCGGGTTTCACAGCACACGATCCTTGACTGGAAGTCGAACGGCACGAAGTGTGGAAATATAACTGGCGTCGTAAGTTGGGGGCAAGCGTCGAGCGACGCGCCGAATTGACAGCGGCTAGGCTTGGACGTAAGCTTGCGCGACCATCCACCCCACCACGCGTAAAGGGAAGCCTATCGTGTCGGTAACGGCCATCCTCCAGAAGGTGCCGCTGTTCAGCCAGCTAGCAACCGCGGAGCTCGACCGGGTAGCCGAGATCACCCGCGAGCGGAGCTATCCCCGCAATTCCGTGATCCTGTTCGAGGACGACCCAGGTGACGCCCTCTACGTCGTCGCCACGGGTCAGGTGAAGGTGGTGCTGATCGGCGAGGACGGACGCGAGGTCATCCTCTCCGTGCTGGGCGAAGGGGACTTCTTCGGCGAGATGTCGCTCATCGACGAGGAGCCGCGCTCGGCGCACGTGATCGCGATGGAGGACTCGAACCTCCTCGTGATCCGGCGCGAGGACTTTCAGGCCATTCTGCAGCAGTCGCCCGGGATCGCGATGGGGTTGCTGCGCGAGCTATCGCGCCGCCTGCGGCGCGTGGACGAGAAGGTGGGCTCGTTGGTGCTGCTCGACGTGAACGGGCGCGTGGCGCAGCTGCTGCTCGATCTCGCCGACGAGGCCCGCTCGGACCGCATCACGCGCCGGCTCACCCACCACACCATCGCCCAGATGATCGGATCGTCCCGCGAGACGGTGAGCCGCACCATGCGCGAGCTGGTGGACAAGGGCTACATCGAAATCAGCCGTCGCGAGATCCTGATTCGCGACCGCTCCGCGCTGGAAGCCTCGGCCGGGCGGTCGTGAGTTGGGTCACGGCGCGCCGGTGAGGCGACGGCTTGCTCTAGCTCTCGCAATTTCCATAACTTAGCCACAGGTGCGGCGGTGCCGGGACGTATGGCCTACACGGTGACCTTCTGGGGAACGCGGGGGTCGATCCCTACCCCTGGCGCCCACACCGCGCGCTATGGCGGCAACACGCCCTGCGTCGCGGTGGAGGGCACCGGGGGGAACGACGGTCACGGCCAGCTGGTGATCCTCGACGCCGGCACCGGGATCCGGGCGCTGGGGCGCGAGCTGGTGGAGCGGCAGAACGGTGCCGTGCAGGCGGAGATCCTGCTCTCGCACGCGCACTGGGACCACATTCAGGGCCTGCCGCATTTCAAGCCGTTCTTCGCCCCGGGGAACGCGGTGCGCATCTGGGGCTCGCGCCAGGGGACGACCTCGCTCGAGGCGATCCTGCGCCAGCAGATGGATCCCGCGGTGTTCCCGGTGCCCCTCGACGCGCTGTCGGCGAAGCTCACGGTCCAGCAGGTCGAGCCGGGTGAATTCACGGTCGGCACGTTCCGGGTGCGGGCCATCCGCCTGCGCCATCCGGGGACGACGCTCGGCTACCGGCTGACGCCGGCGGCGGGAGGCCCGAGCATGGCCTATATCACCGACAACGAGCTCGGCGCGGGGGGCCGCTACAGCACGCCCGCGTCGTGGCGGAAGGAGTTCGTGGCTTTTCTCCACGGCGTGGACCTGCTGATTCACGACGCGATGTACACTCCCGAGGAGCTGGAAGAGCATCGCGGCTGGGGCCATTCGACGTTCGAAGAGGCGGTCGCCCTGGCCGGCGAAGCGGGCGTGCAGCGTCTGGTCCTGTTCCATCACGAGCCGGAGCATGGGGATGAGGACATCGACGGCCTGGTCGCCGCCGCCCGCCGCCAGGCACGGGTGAAGGGGCTGCCCGCCGAGGTGGTGGCGGCGCAGGAAGGGATGACACTGACCCTGTGATCTATTCTGATTCGGGAGCTCATCATATGCGTTCGCGTTCGCTCGTCGTCGTCGCGGTTCTCGCCCTCCTGGCGCCCCTGGGCACGGCGCTGGGCGCCGAAGGCCGCGGCCAGGACACGCGGCCGGGCATCGCCGTGCTGCCGTTCGACAACAGCGGCTCGTACGGCCAGGAGAAGGAGAACTTCGAGGCGCTCGAGAAGGGAATCGCCGGCATGATGATTTCCGAGCTGGCCGCGAATCCCTCGGCCCGGGTCGTGGCGCGGGAGCAGATCGAGAAGCTCGTCGCGGAGCAGAACCTGGGCGCTTCGGGCAAGGTGACGGCGGAAACCGCGGCCAAAGTGGGGAAGCTCGTCGGCGCGCGCTACGTGATCACGGGTGCGTTCATCGATTTCTACGGCGACTTCCGCCTCGACGCTCGCATGATCAACGTCGAAACGCGTGAGATCGTCAAGGTGGAATCCGACCGCATGCTGCGGGACCACCTGTTCGATCTGATTCGCAACGTGTCGGGGCGCCTCATGAAGGACGCCAACCTGCCGCCGCTGCCGAAGCAAGCCTCCGACCAGCGGATGGGCCGCCAGGTGCCGACGGAGGCCCTGACCTTCTACGCCAAGGCGCTGCTGTATCAGGACCGCGGGCAACGGGACAAGGCAGTGGAGATGTACCAGAAGGCGCTGGCCGTGTTCCCGGAGTACGCCGAGGCGCAGCAAGGCCTGCAGCGCGTCAAGACCTCCTGACGGCCGGGTTGAGCGGGCGCACGGACTCCACGCCATGAGGTACCTGCTGCTGCACACCTCCGCGTGGGATCCGGCGAGTGTCGGGCCGGCGCTGGAGCGCGCCCAGATCGAAGCGCGCCAGGCGCGTCTGCCCCGCGATCTCGCGGTGGACGAGCGGCCGAGCGTCTTCGTGCTCGACGCCGAGAGCCGTTCCGCGTTTCCACTCGACGTGCTGCGCGCCTTCGTCGACGCGGGCGGCGCGATCGTGGCCCTGGGCCGCAACGGCGAGGCGGACCTCCCGGCGGACATGCCGGCCGAGCTGCTCTCGGGGTTCGTGCGCCAGCCCGTCGGCGCGCGGCAGCTGCTGGTGGCGGTGCGGGCGGGGTACCGCGAGGCCGCGGCCCGCATGGAGACGGCCCGGGCTCGGGCCGAGGCCGCAAGCCGCAGCCGCGAGATCGGAGAGCTCACCCGGATCGGCGTCGCGCTCGGCACCGAGCGCGATGTGAAGTCCCTGCTCGACCTCATCCTCACGCAGGCCCGCCGCATCACGTCCTCCGACGCCGGCAGCCTCTACCTCGTCGAAACGAGCGAACAGGGTCAGAAGCGCCTGCGCTTCCGGCTGGCGCAGACCTATTCCAAGCCCGAGGCGCCGTTCATCGAGTTCACGATTCCGGTCGACCGCTCGAGCCTCGCGGGCTACGCCGCGGTGACGGGTGAGCCGCTCGTGATCGATGACGCGTATTTTCTGCCGCCCGACGTGGAGTACAGCATCAACCGCTCCTTCGACGAGCGGTACGGTTACCGCACCAAGTCCATGCTCGTCATCCCCATGAAGGACCACAAGGAGGACGTGATCGGCGTGTTGCAGCTGATCAACCGCAAGCGCAACCCCGAAGCGGTGCTCGCGACTCCCGCGGACGTCGAGGGCCAGGTCGTGCCGTACTCGAAGCGCACGGTGGAGCTCGTCACCGCGCTCGCCGGCCAGGCGGCGGTCGCCATCGAGAACAGCCGGCTGTACGAGGAGATCGAACGCCTGTTCGAAGGGTTCGTCAAGGCGGCGGTACACGCGATCGAGCAGCGCGATCCCACCACCTTCGGCCACTCGGGGCGCGTCGCGAACATGACGGTGGGACTCGCCGTGGTGGTGGACCGCGCCGGCGACGGTGCCTACCAGGGCGTGCGCTTCACGCGCGAGCAGATCCGCGAGCTGCGTTACGCCGGGCTGCTGCACGACTTCGGGAAGGTCGGCGTGCGCGAGCAAGTGCTGGTCAAGGCGAAGAAGCTCTATCCGCTGCAGCTCGAGCTCATCCGGCAGCGTCACGACTTCGTGCGGCGCACGGCGGAGCGGGAGTTCTGGCGGCGCCGCGCCGAGTTCCTCGAGGCGCACGGACGCCAGGGGTACGAGGAGTTTCTCACGACGCTCGCGGCCGAGCACGCCCGCGAAGTCGAGACCCTGGACCGCTTTCTCGACGCCGTGCTGCGGGCGAACGAGCCCACGGTGCTGCCGGCGGAGCGCTTCGAGGAGCTGCTCGCCCTGGCGCGCTGCACCTATCAGGATCTGTCGGGCGACCAGCGCCCCTACCTGAGCGACGACGAGATGCGCTACCTCACGATCCCCAAGGGGTCGCTCGACGAGACCGAGCGGCTGGAGATCGAGAGCCACGTCACCCACACCTACCGCTTCCTGCAGCAGATTCCCTGGACCCGCGAGCTGCAACACGTGCCCATGATCGCCTACGGGCACCACGAGAAGCTCGACGGCGGCGGCTATCCCCGGCGTGTGACCGGTGAGGCGATCCCGATTCAAACCCGCATGATGACGATCAGCGACATCTACGACGCGCTCACCGCCGCCGATCGCCCCTACAAGGCCGCCGTGGCGCCCGCCCGCGCCCTCGACATCATGGTGGACGAGGTGCGCGCCGGCCAGCTGGACCAGGAACTGTTCCGGCTGTTCGTGGACGCGAAGGTGTTCGAAGCGAACACCTAGCGGACCAGGAGCCGGACCGCCACGATCATCAGGAACACGCCGAACGCCCGCCGCAACGCCTCATCCGACAGCATCCCCGCCAGCTTCGCTCCGATCAGGGCGCCCACGAACAGCCCCGCGGCGATGATCGCGGCATACGGGACGTTCACCTGGCCGCGGCGGTGGTACTCCAGCGCCCCGAGCAGGCCGACGGGGAGCAGCAGCGCCGCGAGCGACGTGCCGTTGGCGGTGTGCTGGGGCAGCCTGGCGACGAGCACCAGCCCCGGGATGATCACGATCGCACCGCCCACGCCGAACAGGCCCGACACCACACCGGCTACGAGACCGATCACCCCCACGAGCAGCCACGTCATCGCTGGCCTCCTGGTTCAGGTTGTCCCCATCCGCCCCCGCCCGGTGTCTCGACGCGCACCACGTCGCCGGCCGCGAGCGGCGTGCTCACCTTGGGTGGGAGCGGGACGCCGTTCACGAGGGTACGACCGGTGGCGCCCGCGCCGCCACCACCGACCCCGCAAGGAGCGTGGCGCCGCCGGTCCGCGAGGACGCTCGCATCCATGGCGGCGAGCGCTTCGAATTCCCGAATCACGCCTTCCCCCCCCGACCACCGTCCCGCTCCACCGCTGCCCCGTCGCAAGCCATAAGACCTAAGCCGCAAAGGATACTCCATCTCGAGTACCTCGATGGGCGTATTGCGGGTGTTCGACATCCCGACATGCACGCCGGATGGGCCGTCAGCGCCGTGGCTCGCTCCCTGCCCTCCACCGATCGTTTCGTAGTAGGTCCACCCACCCGTCCCCCGTCCCCCTTCCCCCGTCCCTCCGAAGGTCACGTTGTTCATCGTGCCTTGCCCCTGCGCCGGGACGGAGACGCCGCCGCGCGCGAGCGCGAGGAACACGGTGTCCGCGATGCGCTGGGAGGTCTCGACGTTCCCCGCCGCCACCGCGCTCGGGAAGCGGGCGTGCACGATGCAGCCCTCGGGCGCCGTGACCCGCACGACGCGCGTTACGCCGCCGTTCGTCGGCACGTCCCCGGGCAACAGCGTGCGCACGACGAACAGCACCGCCGAGCGCGCGACCGCGAGCGGGCAGTTGACGTTGCCGCGCGCGGCGGGCGCCGTTCCGGTGAAATCCACGTGGAACACACCGTCCTGGATGTCCACGCGGACTTGAATCGCGAGGTCGGTGTCGTCGACCCCGTCGCCCTCCAACCAGTCGGTCGCGGTAAGCCCGGTCGCCTCGAGGCGTCCCAACGCCTCGCGTGCCCGCCGCTCGGCGTACGCCTGGAGGTCGCGCGCGGCCTCGCTCAGCACGGTCCAGCCGTGGCGCGCCGCGAGCGCCCGGAGGCCGTCGGCGCCGCGCTCGACCGCAGCGCGCTGGGCCGCGAGATCGGCGCGGCGCGCCTCGGGGGTGCGCACGTTGGCGAGCAGGAAGCGCTCGACCTCCGGCGTGAAGCGCAGCGGGGGCACGACCACGCCCTCCGCAAAGATGTCGCGCGCCCCCGCGGGCATGCTCCCCGCCTGCATGCCGCCCACGTCGGAATGGTGCGCTCGCACCACGCCGTAGCCACCCACCGCGCCGTCCACCTCCACGGCGCCGACGAGCGTGATGTCCGGGAGGTGCGACCCGCCCGCGTAGGGATCGTTCAGGATGAAGACGTCGCCCGGCGCGGGGGCCAGTGCCCGCACGACCGCGACGGACTCGTGCAACGCGCCGAGGTGAACCGGAATGTGCGCGGCCTGAGCGATCATCTCGCCCGCGGAATCGAACAGGGCGGCCGAGCAGTCGCGTCGTTCCCGTATATTGGGCGAGACCGCCGAATGAATCAGCACGAGCCCCATCTCCTCGGCCACGGAGGCGAAGGCATGCCCCATCACCTCCAGGCCGACCGCATCGAGGCTCATGTGCGCTCCAGCAGCACCGCTCCCGAGGGGTGCACCGTGCCGCACCAACCGGACTCGACGAGCGCGGTCGCATCCCGGCCGGCGAGGATCGCCGGACCCTGAATCGTTACCCCCCCGGCGAGCTCGTCGAGCGCCCAGACGGAGCCGGTGACCCGCTCTCCGCGCACGACGAATGCGCGCGGGCCCTGCGGGCGCCGCCCGGTGCGGGTCTTGCCGTCGAAGCTCGGCAGCGGCCCCTCGCGCAAGGCCACGACGCGCAGATTGACGATCTCGACCGCCAGGCCGCCACCCCCGTGTCCGTAGCGTCGACGGTGCGCCGCCAGGAACTCGTCACGAATCCGTGCCGGCTCGTCGCCGTCGGCCGGGACGGTCACCTCGTACCCCTGCCCCGCGAAGCGGCAGTCGGCATACCGCCGCAGCGTGCCCCCCGGTATCTGGCGAGCGCCCTCCGCCAAGAGCGGCGCGAACGCGAGAGCCAGGGCGCGCGGCTCGAGCCCGTCCACGGGGCGGTGAAACGATGCGAGCAGATCCGCGCGCTCCGCCGCCGAAGCGAGCCCCAGCGCGGACAGCGTTCCGGGATGCGGCGGGATGACGATCGTCCCCATCCCGAGCGCGTCCGCCAGCTGGCACCCGAACAGCGCCCCCGCACCGCCGAACGGCAGCAGGGCCATGCGACGCGGGTCGAGGCCGCGCGCGACGCTCACCCGCTTCAAGGCGCGCGCCATCGCCGCGCCGGCCACGGCGACGATCCCCGCGGCCACGCGCGTGGAGTCGCCTCCGGCCGCTGGGCCAAGCCGGAGCAGGGCCCGCTCCGCGGCCGCGGTGTCGAGCCGTACGTCGTCGGCCAGCGGGCTGCCCGCGTCGAGCCAGCCGAGCGCCAGACAGGCATCGGTCACGGTGGGCCGCTCGCCGCCGCGCCCGTAGCACGCGGGGCCCGGCACCGCTCCGGCGCTCTCCGGCCCGACGCGCAGGGCGCCACCCTCGTCCACGCGCGCGATGCTGCCGCCGCCCGCGCTCACGGTTTCGATCAGCACCGCGGGCAAGGCCAGCGGGACGCCGCCGACTGCGCCTGCACTGTCGGCGAGCGGGGCGCCGCCGACCACGAGGCTCGCATCGGCGCTCGTGCCGCCCATGTCCAGCGTGAGCAGATCCGACAGGCCGACGGCGGCGGCGACCAGACGGGCCCCGACGACGCCTCCCGCAGGGCCCGAGAGCGCCAGCGACGCCGCGTGCGCGGCGGCGGCGGCGGGCGCGCGCGTGCCCCCACTCGAGGTCATGATGCACAGCGCGCCGATCCCGCTCTGGCGCACGCCGCCGTCGAGACGCTCCAGGTATGTCGAGACCCTGGGACGCAGGTACGCCTCGACCGTGGTCGTGCTGGTGCGCTCGAACTCGCGGAACAGCGGGAGCACCTCATGGCTCGCCGCAACGGGCACGTGCGGCAGCCCGTCGCGCAGCGCGCTCGCGAGACGCCGCTCGTGCGTCGGGTCGCGAAACGCGAACAGCAACGCGATGGCGACGGCTTCCGGCGCGAGCGCACGCACCGCGGCGACGACGCGCGCCACTTCTCCGTCCGTGAGCGGCTCGAGCACCCCGGTGGGGCCCATGCGCTCCCCGGCGGGCACGACGTCTTCCCGGGCGACGAGCGGCGGTGGATGGTGGCGCGCCAGGTCGTACAGCGCGGCGCGGTCCTGGCGCCCGAGCCACAGCAGGTCCTCGAAGCCGCGGGTCGTGACCAACACCACGCGCGCGCCGCGCCGCTCGAGCAGCGCGTTGGTGGCGATAGTTGTACCGTGGATCAGCACGTCAATAGGGACGGGGGACGAGGGACGAGGGACGGGTCGGGATGTCGCCGCACTCGTCCCCCGTCTCTCGTCCCTCGTCGCCAGCGCATCCAACGCTCGAAACATCCCGACCGCCGGGTCGTCCGGCGTGGTGGCGACCTTGCGCACCTCGATGGCACCGTCGGGCGTGAGCGCCGCCAGGTCGGTGAACGTGCCGCCGACGTCGACACCGACCCTCACCGCTCCGCCACCCCCCTCCCCACCCGATTGCGGATTGGGGATTGCGGATTGCGGATTTGCAATGAGAGGTCGGGCCGCGCGACCGGGCCAGCCGTTCCAACCCGCAATCCGAAATCCGCAATCCGCAATTTCACGGCAGGCGCCTGGACCGCCACTTGTCCACCGCCAGCGCTCCCGCGAACCCCAGGGTCGCAAGCACACAGAGCGTCCCCACCCAATCCCCCAGCCGTACGTAAGGCGGGATCACGTCGCTCGTGCGCAGCCGGCCGGCCACCACGGCTTCGACCTCGAGCCCCGTGGCCGAGGAGGTCCGGCCCAAGGGGTCCACGAACTCGGAGATGCCGTCGTTCGCGGCGCGCGCGATCCCCGTCCGCGTCTCGATCGCCCGCATCACCAGGTGCGTGGCGTGTTGATAGGGACCGGCGGTGCGGCCGTACCAGGCGTCGTTGGTGATGTTCACGAGAAAGTCGGCCCCGGCGGCGCGATAACGACGCGCCAGATCCTCGAACGCCGACTCGTAACAGATGAGCACGCCGAAGCGACCGAGCGAGCTGGGATAGAGCGGCAGCGTCGACCCAGGCGAGAACCCCCCGGACCAGTGGCCCAGGCCGGGCACGCTGCGAAACAGGCGCACCGGGACGAACGGAACCCGCTCGACCACCGGGACGAGATAGTGCTTGCCGTACACCGGATAGGCCCGCCATTGACCGGACGAGTCGTAGAAAAAGGCGGCGTTGTAATAGGCGTCCGGAGTCACCGCGTGCAGGCCGCCCGCGAGAATCGGCGTGCGCGTGTCGCGCGCGAGCGCGGCGAGCTGCGCGTCCCACGCGGCCGTCTCCGCGAGCCAGCCGGGAACGGCGGCCTCTGGCCACACCAGAAGGTCGAGCCGGCCGCCGGACTCGAGCTTGCGCGACAGGTCGACCAGCTTCGCCACGACGCTGTCGGCGTGGGCGGGATCCCATTTCTCGCGGAAGCCCTCGTTCGGTTGCACCAGCCCGACCGTGCCGAGCTCGCGCAGCGGCAGCGTCCGGGTGCGCCATACGCCGTATCCCCAGGCCGCGAGGACCGTCGCCAGAACCACGACGGCCGGCCGCCACCGGAGGGAACCGCTCCCCGCTCCCCGCTCCCCCTTCCCGATGCACGCTTCCACGAGCATCACATTGCACCACACCAGCCACAGGGTCACGCCGCGCGCACCGGCGAGATCGGCCCATTGCACGAGGACCGGTGCGTCTCCGAGCGACGTGCCCAGCCCGAGCCACGGAAACCGGATATCCCCCTGATGGCCGACGGCCCATTCAACGGCGGTCCAGGCCAGCGGGAACACGAGCGCGAGCGGCACGGCGGGGAGGCGCCGGCGCACCCGCAGCACGAACCAGAAAAGCAGGCCGTGCCACAGCCCAAAGACGGCGATCGTGGCGAGGTAGCCGAGGGCCGACAACGGCGTGAAATGCCACAGCGCGACGACCAGCCAGTACAGCACCGCTCCCTGCGTCACGAGACCGTACGCGAAGCCCCAGCGCAGCGCGCCGCGCACGTCGCCCTCCTGCTCGAGCCGGCGCAGCAGGATGATCGCCGGCGCGGCGGCGACGAAGCTCAGCAGGGGAAGTCGAAAGGGAGGATAGCTGGCGGTGAGGAGGGCGGCGCCGATCGCGACCAGCGCCGCGGACCGCCGGTTCGAGAAAGCGCGGCTCACAGCCGCACGTCGTGGCCTTCGTCGGCCGACCGATAGACGGCCTCGAGCACACGGTGCAGGGCCAGCTGGTCACGCGGCGGCGGCGCGTTCACGTCGCCCTTGATGACCGCCAGGAAATACGTCCATTCGGCTCGGTAGGACTGCGCGAACGCCGTCTCCCGCCCGCTCGCGCCGGTCGGGGTCACGTCGCTCACGCTGCCGTGGATCTCCTTGAAAATTCGCAGCGGCTGCACGCTCGCCGAGCCTTTCGTCCCCACCAGGTCGAACCAGAAGCGCTCGGCCTCCCCCATGTGGCGCCAGCTCACGTCGATCGACAGCGACACGCCGTTCTCGCACACCACGAGCGCCGTCGCCATGTCTTCCACGCCGTCTTTCGACTGCCCGATGGTGTGTGCCGCGACGCGCTTCGCGGCGGGCCAGCCCGCGAGCCACAGGCCCAGGTCGAGCAGCTGGAGCCCGAGGTCGAGAAAGGCGCCGCCCCCCGCCTCCTGGCGCCGCAGCCGCCAGCCGATCACCTGGCGGCTCGGCTGAAACGTGTACCAGCCGCCCCGGATCGCCTGCAGCACGCCGATGTCGCCCCCGGCCAGGAACCCGCGCACCGCCTGCACGTCCGACCGGAAGCGATGGTTCATGCCTACCATGACCCGCTTGCCGTATTTCTCGCTCGCCTGGAGCACCCGCTCCACCCCGGCGACGGTGAGGGCGAGCGGGCGCTCACACAGCACGTGTACGCCCGCGGCGAGCGCCGAGACGACGTGGATCTCGTGCAGGTGGTTGGGCGTGCAGATCGCCACCGCGTCCGCGCGCGCGTACTTCAGGACCTCCTCGATGTCGTCGAACGTCTCCTTGACTTCAAAGCGGCCGGCCAGGGCCTGCGCCTTGCTCAGATCGTTGTCGCAGATCGCCGCCACCTCCACACCGGGCAGCCGCCGCAGGGCCGGCAGATGGGCGACCTGCGCGATCGCTCCGGCCCCGACGACGGCGATGCGGATCGGGTCGCTCACTTCACGGCCCAGCGGTACATCACGCCCGACCGCAGCGATGCCGTCGACAGCCCGCTCGAGAGCACGCCGCGCGCGTCGAGCGTGAAGCGCCACCGCTTCGCCCCGAATTCGGCGCCGATGGTCCCATTCAGCCCGGCGGTGATCTCGTTGAGGGCGTCTTGCACGAACGTGCCGTTGATCGCGGCGCCGCTGCCGTGGCGGAAATGGGCGCCGAGGCCGATCCCCATGTAGGCCGTGACGGCGTGTCCCTGCGGGAGCACGTACTGCAGGTCCACGTCGCCGGTCACGTCGCTCCAGGTGATGCTGCCCAGCCTGATGGTATCGTCGCGCGAGGGATCGACCACGACGCTCTTGAGCCGCTGCTCGAAGCGCGCGCGGGCGGCCGACCCGAAGTCGGCCTTGAAGTAGGACACGCCGAGCAGCACGCGCACACGCGGAGCGATGCGGCCGTAATCGAGCCGCATGCCGCCGGTGAACGCGCCCCGGATGTTGTTGCCTCCGAGCGGCCCGACGTCGAGCTGCAGCGCGCTTGGCTTGAGGTTGTCGTAGGAGAACTGCGAGAGCAGGCCTTGGGCGGACAGGCACGCGGGCGGACGGACGCACACAAGGATCGCGAGCAGACCGACCGCCTTAATAGAGGCGCTCGACATTGGTCCCCGGGAAGTAAGTGGTGAGAATCGTGCGGTAGTCCTGGCCCGCCCGGGCGCGGCCCACCGCGCCCCACTGGCACAATCCCACGCCATGGCCCCACCCCGCGCCGGCCGCGATGACGCGCGTGACCTGACCACCGTCTTTCGTGACGAAGAGCTGGAAGGCCGCGCTCCCCAGCAGCTGATCGGGCCGGGGCCGCAGCACGGCCCGCACATCGGACCCCGGCACCTGCACGTCGCCGTGCTCGAACGCGATCCGCAGCTCGGCCACGCGCCCCGACGCGGTGGTGCCCGTCACCGCGACGTCGGTGATGCGCTGGAGCCCGCCTCCACCCGCGTTCATCACCGCCGGCAGTGTTCGCGACAATATAGCGCGTAGGGTAGCGGCATCCCATTCCTCGCGCCAGCGAAAGCGCGGCGAGATGTCGCAATAGGCGTGGCCGCCGCCGGACTCGTCCGAAACCGACCGCAGGTACGGCCGGCCGCGCGCCGTTCGGAACGCTTCCTCGACGCCGGCGGTACGGGACCCGCACGTGGAATGGAAATAGGCCTCGATCAACGCGCCGCCATACCAGATGACCTCCCCGCGGGTCGCGCGCAGGGCGTCCCACACCTCGCCGGTCTCTCCAGCGACGCCCGTGTAGACCTGATCGCGCACGTCGGCCCAGGCGTCGAACCCCTGTCCCTCCCAGCGTCCCCGGTTCTTGAGCGCGAAGGTCCGCGACACCACCGCCTGGGCAAGCATGGCCTGACGCTCGTCGGACCGGCGGGGGCCCATCTCCCCGCCGATCACACCCGCGAGGAAGCCCTCGACCGGCACGCGGTTCATCAGCGTGAGGCCCGCCGGGTCGCGCACCACGTTCACGCGCCCGCGGTAGCGACGGCCGTTCGCCATGGCGAACCGCCCCTCGGTGACGTTGACCGCGGAGATGCCGAGCCGGCGGTCGACCTTGGAGCCGTCGGGTTTCACGAGTCGCACGCCGGGCGTGTCGACCGCGACCGTCCACGTCGTGCCCACCGGGATCGACCCGAGCGGCTCGCCGTTGGAGTCGTCGCTGAGGAACAGCTCGCCGTCCCCGCCCAGCGCGACGCTGGGCGCGCCGGCCGCGAGCCCGATGCGCAATTCCGGCTCGGTCCCGGGGGTGACCGGCTGCGGCCGGGCACAGGCGGTCCCGACCGCGACGAGCAGGCTAGGGAGCCCGCGCCTCGCCCAGCGCCGCGTCCAGTTGTGCGATGGTGAAGTCGATATCGGCATCGGTGTGTGCACCGGAGACGAAGCCGGCCTCGAACGCCGAGGGGGCGAGGAACACGCCGCGCGCCAGCGCGGCCCGGTGCCAGCGCGCGAACAACCCCGTATCCGCGGCCTTCGCTTGCGCGAAGTTACGCACGGGTCCGGGGGCGAAGTACAGCCCCCACATCGAGCCCGCGTGTCCACTCGCGATGGGGACCCCCCGCCGGCGCGCGGCGTCCCCTATACCCGCGACCAGTCGTGCGGTTCGCCGCTCGAGCGTCTCGTAGAAACCCGGGCGCTCGGTCTCGCGCAGCGTGACGAGCCCCGCCGCCATCGCCACCGGATTCCCCGACAGGGTCCCCGCCTGGTACACGGGGCCGTCCGGCGCGATCAGCCGCATCAGGTCGGCCCGCCCGCCGAACGCGCCCACCGGCATGCCGCCGCCGATGATCTTGCCCAGTGTCGTGAGATCCGGGCGGATGCCCAGCCGCTCCTGCGCCCCACCCGCCGCCACCCGGAATCCCGTCATCACCTCGTCGAAGATGAGCAGCGCGCCGTGCCGGTCGCACAGGCCGCGCAGGGTCGCGTGGAAGTTCGCCTCGGGGGCGATGAAGCCGGCGTTGCCCATGTAGGGCTCGACGATGACCGCCGCGAGCTCCGGCCCGCGCCGCCGGAACAGGTCCTCGACCGCCGCGGCATCGTTGAAGGGCACCGTGGCCGTCAGCTCGGCCAGGCCGGGCGGGACGCCCGGGCTGTCGGGGAGCCCCAGCGTCGCTACGCCGCTCCCTGCCTTCACCAGGAAGCTGTCGGCGTGCCCGTGGTAGCACCCTTCGAACTTGAGGATGAGGCTGCGTTTGGTCGCGGCGCGGGCGAGCCGCACCGCCGCCATCGTAGCCTCGGTCCCGGAATTCACGAACCGCACCAGCTCCACGGACGGCATGCGCCGGCGTACCAGCTCCGCAAGCTGGACCTCCGCCTCGCAGGGTGCCCCGTAGGTCCACCCCTTCGCCGCGGCGGCCTGGATCGCCTCGAGTACCGTGGGATGCGCATGCCCGAGGATCAGCGGGCCCCAGGAGCCGACGTAGTCGAGGTAGGACTTGCCGTCCACGTCGGTGAGGCGTGCGCCCTCGGCGCGGGCCACGAAAAAGGGCGTCCCGCCGACCGCCCGGAACGCCCGCACCGGCGAATTCACTCCCCCGGGGAGCACCGCTTTCGCCCGGGCGAAGAGCTCCTCCGAGCGGCTCACGTCAGGGCGACCGCCTTGAAGTCGTAGTCCTCGCTCGCCACGAGCCGCGCGGGCAGGAAGCTCCCCGGGCGGGCCCAGCCGCCTTGCGCCAGGTAGGTCACACCGTCCACGTCGTCCGCCTGCCACGGCACCCGCCCCACGTGCGTCGACCCTTCCTCGTCGTCGGGGTTGGCCACGCGGTCCACCAGCACCGAAACATCGCGCCCGACGAACCGTCCGAGTCGCTCCGCCGAAACAGCGCGCTGCACCTCGAGCAGCTCTTCCAGCCGCTCGCGCTTCACGCCGTCGGGCACGTCGTCCGGGTACACGGTGGCGCGCGTCCCTTCCTGCGGCGAGTAGGCGAAGGCGCCCAACCGGTCGAACTGGGTCTCCTCGAGGAACTCGACCAGCAGCCGGAAGTCCTGGTCCGTCTCGCCCGGGAAGCCCACCAGGCAGGTAGTCCGGAGAGCGAGGTCGGGGATCGTGTCGCGCAGCCAGCCGACCTTGTCGCGCAGCGTCTGCCGGCGCTCGGGGCGGCGCATCCGCTCGAGCATGCGGTCGGAGGCGTGCTGAATCGGCATGTCCAGGTACGGGACGATGCGAGGCTCGCGCGCCACCAGCTCGACCAGGCGTCCGGTGAGGCCCGCCGAGTAAACATAGAGCAGCCGGTACCAGGGCACCGCTGTTCCGGCGAGGAGCGCTTCGAGCAGGTCGGGCAGCTTGGGCCCGCTCGCACCGAGGTCCCGGCCGTAATGACCCAGGTCCTGGGCGACGAGGTTGATCTCCTTCGCCCCCTGCGCTTCGAGCAGCTGCGCCTCGCGCACCAGGCGCTCGAGGGGCTCGGAGCGGTGCTTCCCGCGCATCAGCGGGATGGCGCAGAACGCACAGGTGTGATCGCAGCCTTCGGAAATCTTGAGGTAGCGGACGTGGGTCGAGTCACCAAGAAACTGGCGGACGCCCGGATGGGTCGCGAGCGGGTCGGCGATCAGCCCGCGCTGGGCGAGCGCCGGCACCAGGTGGTGGAGATCGGAGAATCCGAGAAACAGATCGACCTCCGGGATCTCTCGCTGGAGCTCTTCCTTGTACCGCTGGACCAGGCATCCCACCGCGACGACGGCCTTCACGTCGCCTTGCGCCTTGAGGCTTGCAGCAGAAAGCATCGCGTCGATCGATTCCTGCTTGGCGGCGTCGATGAACCCGCAGGTGTTGACGAGAATCACGTCGGCGTGCGGGAGGTCCGAGGTCACGACCGCGCCGTGTCCCACGAGATCGCCGACCAGGCGCTCGGAGTCGACGGTCGCCTTGTCGCAGCCGAGCGAGATGACGCCGAGCTTCATCCGCGATAGTTCCCGAACTTGAGCTCGATGCCCCAATCCTGGGAGCGCAGAAACGCGATCACCTCCTGCAGCTCGTCCTTGGACGGCGCCTGCACGCGGATTTCCTCGCCCTGGATCGAGGCCTGGGCCTTTTTGAACTTTCTGTCCTTGATCGCCTTGACGATCGCCTTCGCCTTTTCCTGGGGGATTCCCTGGGTGAGCTTGATCTCGCGCCGCACGGTGTCGTTGGCCGCCGGCGTGACGGCCCCGAGCTCGAGGTTCTTCACGGGGACGCCGCGCTTGACGAGCTTGGTCTGCAGCACGTCGAGCAGCGCGTTCATTTTGAAGTCGTCATCCGCGACGAGCGTGAGTGTCGCCTTGGGGCGATCGAACGCGATGGACGCCTTCGAGCCCTTGAAGTCGTAGCGCTGGGCGACCTCTTTGGTGGCCTGGTTGACGGCGTTGTCGACTTCCTGAAGGTCCGCTCCAGTGGAGATATCGAAAGATGAAAGGCCAGCCATGGCGGGAAATAAACGGCGGGACGCGGGAAGAGGGAAGCGGGAAGGGTCCACCACCCTTCCCCCTTCCCACGTCCCTCTTCCCCGCGCTTAGAAGAGGAAGCTCTCCAGCGCCCTCGCTCTGGAAACGTGGCGGAGGCGCGCCAGTGCTTTTTCTTTGATCTGTCGCACCCGCTCCCGCGTGATGCCGAGCAGCGAGCCGATCTCCTCGAGCGTCATGGGCTCCTGCCCCTCGAGGCCGAAATACAGCCTGAGAATCTTGGCTTCGCGCTCCTTGAGCGTCGCCAGCACTTCCTCGATCGACTCGGTGAGGGCGTGCTCGAAGATCTGGTCGTCGGGTCCGGGGTTCGTGGTGTCGGGGAGGTAGTCGAGCAGCTTGTTGTCCTCACCCGGGGTGAGGGGCGCGTCGAGAGAGAGATGAGCCTGCGAGATCGACAGCGTCTTGGCGACCTCTTCTTCGGAGATATCCATGCCTTCGGCGATCTCCTCCACCGTCGGCTCGCGACCGAGCTCCTGGAGCAGCGAGGCCGACCGCTTGCCGATGCGATGCAGCGTGCCCGCGCGGTTCAGCGGCACCCGCACGATACGCGACTGCTCGGCGAGTGCCTGGAGGATCGCCTGGCGGATCCACCACACGGCGTAGGAAATGAACTTGATCCCCTTGGTCTCGTCGAACTTGTGGGCCGCCCGGATCAGCCCCAGGTTGCCTTCGTTGATGAGGTCCGAGAGGGAGACGCCCTGGTTCTGGTATTTCTTGGCGACGGAGACGACGAACCGGAGGTTGGAGCGGACGAGCTTGTCCAACGCCTCCTCGTCTCCGCGTTTGATGCGCTGGGCCAGCGTGACCTCTTCCTCGCGGGTGATCAGGGGATACTGGCTGATCTCGCGGAGGTACTGATCGAGCGATCCCTCGTCGAACGAGGCTCGCTTCGCCGTGTTGAGTTGCATGGCCTAGTCACCCTCCAGGCGCAAAGCACGCTGCACGATACCCCCCCGGCCGATGGACCGCACGGCCCCAGGACCGGGGCTCCCCGGACGCGGCTCTAGCGAATGATCGAGCCGAGCCGGTGCCAGCGAATATCGGTCAACCAGGGGAGCGCGTCGTGCGCTTCCCGGTCGTAGCTGAAATACACGACAAGCGGCCGTCCCTTGATCGCCGCGGCGTCGACGAAGCCCCAGTAGCGGGAATCCGCCGAGTTGTCGCGGTTGTCCCCCAGGACGAAATACCTCCCGCCTGGAACGACCAGCGGACCCCACGTGTCGCGGGTCGGGTGATAACTGCGGGCCACGCTGCTACCACCGAGCAGATAGTCCCGCTGCCAGTTGAACTCCGGATCGTACACGTCGTGACCCGGGTCCACGCGCTGTACGTAGCGCTCGGCGAGGGGGTCGCCGTTCACGCGAACCTCCCCGCCGCGCATCTCCACGGTGTCGCCCGGGGCGCCGATCACGCGCTTGACGTAGTTGAGCTCGGGATTCTTGGGGTAGGCGAACACGATGACGTCGCCGCGCCGCGGCGACTCGAAGCCCGGCAGCCGCGCCTTGGTGCCGGGAATCTGCGCGCCGTACACCGCCTTGTTCACGAACAAAAAGTCCCCGGCGAGCAGGGTTCGCTCCATGCTGCCACTGGGGATCTGGAATGCTTCGACGAGGAAGGTCTTGATGATGATGAAGAGAATGACGGCCATGCCGACCGAGCGGAGCCAGTTGTCGAACCAGCGACCCAGTCGCGACTGGCGCCTTTCAGCAGGGGCGACGGGTACCGGCGCGCTGCGCGCGCCCGTACCTGCCCGTGGGGCCCCCAAGTGAAGCATGGCTTTTACTTTACCCATGGCGCCCGCTGGACGCAACGGTAATCGCCCATCCGCGAGCCGCTCCCCAGCGCCGCACCCGATCGCGGAACTCGCCCGGCGGGTCGCGATGCATTACTCGGGCCGCCAGGCACGCCGTGTCGCCCTCGCGCTCGACACGGACCCACGACACGGCGACGTCGCACAACGCGGCGAGGGCCGTCCGCTCGAGTGGCGAGCCGCCGAGTGACAGAATGATCACCAGCGATTCGTGATCCACGGGACGCACGCTAACGCGTCCGGCGTGAGCGGCGTCACCCTCTTGTTGCAGGCGGGATCAATACCGCGCGCTACACTACGCTTCGGTGTCGATTTGCGCGCGCTGCAGCTTCCCGGAGAAGTCGACGTAGACGACTTTCGTCTCTGAATAGAAATCGTACACTTCCCAGCCGCCTTCCCGGTGCCCGTTGCCGGTCTGCTTCACGCCGCCGAACGGTAGGTGCGCCTCGGCGCCGATGGTCGGCGCGTTGACGTAGGTGATGCCCGTGTCGAGCTCACCCATCGCGCGAAACGCGGCGTTCACGTCGCGCGTGTAGAGCGAGCTGGAGAGCCCGTAGGGCACGTCGTTGTTGACACGGATCGCCTCGTCGAGCGAGCCCACCTTGATCACCGCGAGCACCGGGCCGAAGATCTCCTGCTGCTCGACCCGCATCCCCGGCGTGACGCCCGCCAGCACGGTCGGCTGGTAGAACCAGCCGCGCTCGAGTCCCTTCCCCGTGGCGCGCTCGCCGCCGATCAGCACCCGCGCCCCCTCCTGGCGAGCGACGCCGACGTAGTACTCGACCTTCTTCAGGGCGTCCTCGTTGATGAGGGGCCCGACGTCGGTCTTGTCGTCCACGCCGGGGCCGAGCCGCAGCCGGCCCGCGCGATCGCACAGCATCTGCACCAACCGGTCGTGCACCCGCTCGTGCACGACGAGACGGCTGGTCGCGGTGCAGCGTTGGCCGGTGGTACCGAACGCGCCCCACAGCACGCCCTCGAGCGCCAGGTCCAGATCCGCATCGTCCATCACGATCATGGCGTTCTTGCCGCCCATTTCGAGCGACAGGCGCTTGTGCATCTTGCCGCACGTGGCCCCGATGATCGCTCCCGTCTCGGTCGACCCGGTGAACGAGATCACGGGCACGTCCGGGTGCTCGACCATCGCCCGTCCCACCACCGACCCCTCTCCGTGCACGAGCTGCACGACCTCGGGTGGCAGGCCGGCCTCGAGCAGGAGCTCCACCAGCAGGTGGGCCGTGTGGGGCACGTCTTCGGCCGGCTTGAAGATCACCGCGTTGCCGCACAACAGCGCCGGGAACATCTTCCACGTCGGGATGGCGAGCGGGAAATTGAACGGCGTGATGAGTCCCGCGACGCCGATCGGCCGGCGGAAACTCATCGCCCACTTGTGGCGCAGCTCCGAGGGCACCGTGCGGCCGAACAGCCGCCGGCCCTCCGTGTGGGCGTAATGTGCGGTGTCGATCCCCTCCTGCACGTCGCCGCGGGTCTCGGCCACGACCTTTCCCATCTCGCGCGTCATGGCGCGCGCGATGGCCTCCTTGCGCTCGACCAGCAGATCACCCACGCGGTGCAGCACCTCGCCCCGGGCCGGCGCCGGCGTCCTGGACCATTGCGCGAACCCGCGCTGCGCCGACGCGACCGCGCGGGCCACGTCCTCGGGACCGGAGCGCGGGAAACAGCCGATGACGTCGTCCCGGTCAGCCGGGTTGCGGTTCTCGAAGTAGGCGCCGGTCGCGGGAGGGACCCACGCGCCGCCGATGAAATTCTTGAAATTGTCAGGCATGTGAGGGGTCAGGGTCAGGGGTCCGAGATCAGCGCTTCGGTGCTAGCGTGGGCGGCGGTACGTCGGGGCAGAGCCACACGGCCGAGGCGTTGCCGCCGACGCGGGGCAGCACTTCTCGCGTAAGCAGAAGGATACCCCAGATGATCAGCACCTGCGAGATGACGTGCGCCACACCGAGGCGCCGCTTCCAGGACGAGAGGCTGGACCACAGCCCCGCGGCGATCACCGTCGTGACGCCCGCGAGGTAGAAGATGAGATGGAGGCCGCAGCCATGCGTGTAGGGCCAGACCCCCGGCGCGACGCCGACCGCGACGAGCACGCCGAGCGTCACTTTGGCCCACGTGCCCAGTCGCCCGGAGCCGCTCGGAGGTGCGACGCCGCCGCGCGGCGTCACGGCGGAGAGCGATGGCTTTTTGGCGGTCGGCTCGTAGCCAGCCCCGCGGCCCAGCGTCGGGTCCGCGTTGGGGAGCTTCTTGAGCAGCCGGTCCACCTCCGCCATCTCTTTGTCCCAGTCCCGCTCCTTCTCGCTTCCCGCCACTACGCCTCCCGGGCCAGCCCGTACCGCTCGATTTTCTTGTAGAGATTGCTGCGCGGCATATCCAATGTGCGCGCCGTCTCGGACACATTCCAGTCGTTCTCCTGCAGCTTCGCCAGGATATAGGTCCGCTCCGCCACCTGCTTGAACTCCTCGAACGTCGCCGCCCGCATCCACGGCGCGCCCGCGACATCGGCCGGACCCGTCCCTCCTCCCCCGTCCCCCGTTCCCACACCCGCGATACGCTCGACATCGGATATGGTGACCGTGGGACCGGTGGACAGGATGAGCAGGCGCTCGACGGCGTTGCGCAGCTCGCGGATGTTCCCGGGCCAATCGTGCGCCGCGAGCCGTTTCAGGGCCTCGGGGTCGAAGCGCTTGGCCTGCAGCCCGCCGCGATCGGTCAAGCGGGCGGCGAAGTGATCGACGAGCTGCGGCACGTCGGCGCGGCGCGCGCGCAGCGGCGGCACCTCGATCGGCACGACGTTGAGCCGATAGAGCAGGTCCTCGCGAAACCGCCCCGCGGCGATCTCGGCGCGCAGGTCCTTGTTGGTAGCGGCGACGACGCGTACGTCCACCGAGAGCGTCTTGCCCGACCCGACGCGCGAGATGACGCCCTCCTCCAGGGCGCGCAGCACCTTGGCCTGGGCCGAGAGGCTCATGTCCCCGACCTCGTCGAGGAACAGCGTGCCCCCATCGGCCAGCTCGAACTTCCCCGCGCGGTCGGCGAACGCGCCGGTGAAGCTGCCCTTCATGTGCCCGAACAGCTCGCTCTCGATCAGCTCCGTCGGGATCGCCGCGCAGTTCACCTCCACGAACGGCTGCGGTGCACGGGGGGAGAGCGTGTGGATGGCCCGGGCCACCAGCTCCTTGCCGGTGCCGTTTTCGCCGGTGATGAGGACGCGTGCCGCCGTCGGCGCCACCTTCTCGATGCGCTCGATCACGCCCTTCACGGCCCGGCTCGTGCCCACGATCTCGTACTGGGCGTGCACCTCGGCCTTGAGCCGCACATTCTCGCTGGCGAGGTCCACGTGCTCGAGGGCGTTGCGCAGCGTCAGGAGGATGCGGTCCGTGTCGAGCGGCTTCTCGAGGAAGTCGTAGGCGCCGAGCTGGGTCGCTTCGACCGCGGTCTGGATGGTGCCGTGTCCCGAGATCATGACGACCTGCGCGCGCGGGTCGAGCTCGCGCAGCTTGCGCAGGGTCTCCAGGCCGTCCATCCCCTGCATCTTCACGTCGAGGAACACGAGGTGGGGCCGGAGCTCGGGGTAGAGGCTCAGCGCCTCGGAGCCCGAGGCGCACGCCTGCACCTCGATGTCCTCATACTCGAGCAGCTGGGTCAGGGCCTCACGGATGCCCTTTTCATCGTCGACGACCAGCACGCGCCGGGTCACGCCTTCCTCCGCTTGAAGCGGTACAGCACGACCCCCGTCGGATGGATGGCGACATCGGTGAACGCCGGCGAGACCCGCAGCGGCACGGCGCCGCTGGAGTCGGCGCCCGCCACGCGCTGCGCCAGCTGCTTCACCAGGGGTCCCGGAAACGGGAACCCGCGCAGCGACAGCTCGGCGACCGTAAAACGCCCGACCCCGGGGCGCTCGATCGCCAGCGGCCCGGCGATGCGCAGCGGCTCCCGGGGATTCAGCATGCCCGCCAGCGGCCCCAGCGCGTCCGGCGGAATCACCCGGGTATCGAGCCGGCAGTACACGGCGAGCGTGCCCTCGAGCAGCTCCACCCGCAGCGAATCGAAGCTCTTGCGGACGGACCAGTCGATCCCGCTGCCGATCATCGCCGCGATCTCGTTGGGCGAGAGCACCACCGAGTCGGGGCCTTCGTTGAGCTTGAGGCGGTCGACCTTGGTCTGACTGGAGGAGAGCGCCTTGGGCGTGGGCGCGCCGACGGCCGTATCGGCGACGGGCGGGAGCTTGGTCGAATGAGGCCCGAGCCAGCGGGAGGCGCTCCGCAGCAGTGGCTCGCGGAACCACCATGCCACGAGCGCGACCACGAGAGCGGCGGCGAAGAGCGCGAGCCGGAACAGTCCCCTAAGGCAGCCGTTCACTGTGTCTCACGTTGTACACCGCCCCTCCCGATCGGAGCGTGCTCTGCATCAGGTCGAGCGTGCTCACTACGGCGGTCTGCGCGAATTCGAGCTGCGCGAGCGCGGATTCGAGGCCCGCGAGGTCACGGGGTCGGGCCTCCTTCCGCGCCCGCCCCAGCGTCACGTGGGGACGAAACGGGCGCGCCTCGGTGGGAAACCCGAGCGGCGCGACTTCCTGCTCCACCCGATGCTGTAGGATCTCGAGCCCCGGCTCCGGCGCGATCCCGGCCCACACCACCCGCGGCCGGCGGAAGTCGGGAAACACGCCGAAGCCCCCCACCGCGAGGGGCAGGGCGCGCGCTCCCGCCGCCGCCCGCCCGAGCGCGGCCGCGACCTCCGCCTCCCGCTCGTCCGCCACGTCGCCGAGGAACTTGAGCGTCAGGTGGATGCCGTCGCCGCGGACCCAATTCACGGGGAGCCCCAGCTCCCGCAGCGGCGTCGTGGCGGTCCACAGGGCTTCGCGCACGGGGGGAGGAAGATTCAACGCGACGAACAGCCTCACGCGCCGGCGGCGCGCCGGGCGGGGGCGAGCAGGCTGCCGCGGCGGTAGCCGCGCGGATCGAGCTCGATGGCCGCGAACCCCAGCTCGCCCAGTCGCCGTTCGACCGCGGGCAGCCGCTCTGCAAGCCACGGGATCCAACGCGGCTCCACCTCGATGCGGGCGCGCTCACCGTGGTGGCGCACGCGCAGATCCCCCGTGACTCCCAGCTCGCGCAGGTACGCTTCCCCCCGCTCCACCTGCGCCAGGCGCCCCGGCGTGATGGCGATGCCGTACGCCACGCGGCTCGAGAGGCACGGCGCCGCGGGCGCATCCCAGATGGGGAGCCCCAGTGCGCGCGCCGCCCGGCGCACGTCCGTCTTGGTGAAGCCTGCTTCGGCGAGCGGGGAGCGTACGCCCGCGGCCGCGCCCGCCGCGTAGCCCGGCCGATGCTCGCCCAGGTCGTCCGCGTTGGTGCCGTCGCACACCACGGCCAGGCCGCGGGCCCGCGCCTCGGGGACCAGCCGGCGCCACAATTCCGTCTTACAGAAGAAGCAGCGGTTGGTGGGATTGGCGAGGTAGCTCGGGTCGTCCAGCTCGTGGGTGTCGAGCTCGACGAGCGGCACATCGAAGCGCCCGGCCACAGCCCGGGCAATGGCCCACTGGGCGGCGGGGTACGACGGGCTCCTCCCCACGGCCGCGAGCATGCGTTCCCGACCGAGCTCCTGGCGGAGAACGACCGCCAGGAGGGCGGAATCGACCCCCCCCGAGTACCCCACCAGCGCAGACGATAGGTCGCGCGCGAGGGCGCGCAGGGTGGGAAGGGAGCCGGACACGGCGGAATACTAATGACTTACACTGTCTCCATCAAAGGACATTTCCGGGGCAAGAATCGGATAGATCGTAGCCGCGGAACCGCTTATTCTTATCATACGTTGTCACCAACGTGGGATTGTCTACGTCTAGTAGGCGGATACCACCCCGAGGCTCCGAAATGGCACACAAGACCGAGCTGGATGCCGTGGATCGCAAGATCGTGCGGCAGCTGGCGACCGACGGCCGCGCCAGCTATCAGGCGATCGCCGACGAAGTGGGGTTGTCGCGGCCGGCCGTGATGGAGCGCGTCAAGCGGCTGGAGGAGGCGGGATACATCACCGGGTATGGCGCGCGACTGGACCGCGCCAAGGCCGGCTTTCCCGTGACCGCCTTCGTCGCCGTGCGTTACGCCAACTCCGACTACGTCGGCGACGAGCCGCGGATGCGCGACATGGAGAAGCATCCGGAAGTGCTCGAGTGTCACCACGTCGCCGGAGAGGACTGTTACATCCTCAAGGTTACGGCGCCCGATCTCGAGAGCCTGCAGGGCGTGCTGCGGGATCTGCGTGGCTCGTCCAAAACCCAGATGAGCACGCGCACGACCATCGTGCTGGGCACGGTGTTCGAGAAGCCGGGATTCATCCCCGTGGAGCCGGACTGATGCCCGGGCTGCGCGGCAAAGCGCTCGTGGCCTACCTGGTCGTCTGCGTGTTCTGGGGCTCGACCTACCTCGCGATCCGGGTCGGAGTGGGCGTCTTGCCGCCGTTCCTGTTCGCGGGTCTGCGGTTTCTCACTGCCGGCCTGCTGCTGCTCACCACGGTGCTGGCGCTGGGCGACACGCTGCCCAAACGACGCGTCGACTGGCGGACCCAGGCGATCGTGGGCGTCCTCCTGCTCGCCGGCGGCAATGCGTTCGTCGTCTGGGCCGAGCAGTACACGGCATCCGGCATCGCCAGCATTTTCGTCGTCACCGTCGCACTGTGGATGGCTTTCTTCGATGCGATCATTCCCGGCGGCTCAGGCGATCTGAACTGGCGCGTCGTGACGGGACTCCTGCTCGGCTTCGTCGGCACCGCCCTCCTGGTGGGTGCGAGCCCCGCCGAGATCTTGCGAGCCGATCTGCGCGGACCGATCGCCCTCACCTGCGCCAGCGCCTCCTGGTCGCTCGGGTCGGTGTACAGCAAACGCCACCGCACGGAGACGAGCCCTTACGTCGGGGCGGCGATCCAGATGATCGCCGGCGGCGCCGCGATCGCCCTCGTGGGCACGCTGCTCGGGGAGTGGAGTCGCTGGCACCTCACGCCCCGGGGCGCTGGCGCGCTCGCCTATCTCGTGGTGGTCGGTTCCATCCTGGGCTACAGCGCCTACACCTATGCGCTGCGTCACGCCTCGCCCACGATCGTGGGCACGTACGCGTACGTGAACCCCGTGATCGCGGTGCTGCTCGGCTGGGTCATTCTCCATGAGCCCGTGAGCGCGCGCACGTTCCTCGCGATGACGCTGATCCTCGGCGCCGTCGTGTGGATCCAGTTCTCGCACAAGATCGGGCGGTCAGCCGGTCGGGCGGACGGCCGGACGGAAACGACGAGACCAGTGCGTCAGGAGGCGTCCGAACATGCGTAGCGTGAACCTCGCCGAGAAATTCCGGCAGTTCAACGAACAGTGGAGCCCTAAGATCGTCGGCGAGCTCAACGACGCGTACGTCAAGCTCGTCAAGGTCAAGGGCGAGTTCGTGTGGCATCACCACGAGCTCGAGGACGAGCTGTTTCTCGTCGTGAAGGGGCGGCTGCTGCTCAAGTTCCGCGACCACGAGGTGTGGGTCGAGGAGGGTGAATTCGTCATCGTCCCGCGAGGCGTGGAACATCTCCCGGTTGCGCCCGACGAGACGCACGTGATGCTGCTCGAGCCGAAGTCCACCCTCAACACGGGGAACGTCCGCAATGAGCGCACGGTCAGCGAGCTCGACCGGATCTGAGCGCGGCCTGATCGCCCGGGTATGGCACGGCGCCGTCCCCGCCGCCAAGGGCGACGCCTATGCCGTCTACCTGCGCCGCACGGGCGTGACGGAGTGCCGGGCGACGCCCGGGAACGTCGGGGTCGAGGTGCTGCGCCACACCGCCCGCGGGGAGACGCATTTCCTGTTCATCTCGTTCTGGAAGTCGATGGAGGCGATCCGCACGTTCGCGGGCGACGACGTCGAGCGGGCGCACTACTACCCCGAGGACCACGAGTACCTCGTCGAGCTCGAGCCCACGGTCACGCACTACGAAGTACTGGAGCGGTAGCGTCAGTCGTCGTCGACGGGAATCTCGCTCGGCAGGGGCGTGATCGGCGGCGCCCGCAGCGCCGGTTTCCCTTCTTCGGTGTACTTGAATCCCCGCGTGGTGTGGTAGGCCAAATCGATGTCGGGTGCAGCGGCGAATTCGGTGAGGACCTCTTCCCAGATCGCGTGCTCGGTGCCGCGGCGCTTGCGGGGCTCGATCAAATAGCGGATGGTGAGCTGCACACCGTCGTTCACCACCTTCGTATACACGATGGGCGTGAGCTTGCGGTAGTTGATGAGGTATTGCTGGGAGGCCGCGAGCAGATCCTGCTCCGCCTGCGCGGTGAGGTGCTCCGCGTGCTTGACGGCGATCTTTCCGAGGATCTGCTTCGCCTTTCTCCAGTCGCTCTCGAACGTGACCACTACCGGCACTTCGTTCCAGATGTAACGGAATCCCTTGTTGTAGTTGGCTACGGGATCGCTGAACACCTTCCCGTTCGGGATATGAATGATGCGTCCGCTGGACTGGTCCGCGTCCACCCAGGCGCCGATCTCGTTGAGGGTGAATTGGAACAGCCCGAGGTCGATCACGTCTCCCGCGTGGGGTCCGATTTGCACGCGGTCGCCCACTTCGAACGGGCGGCGCCAGATGATGAATGCCCACGCGGCGATATTGGACACGGGCTCCTTGAGGGCGATCGCCAGCCCCGCGGACACCAGTCCCAGGTAGGTCGTGAGCGCGCCGGTTCCGGCGAACCACGTTTGGCTGACGAGGATCACGCCCACCGCGACCAGCGCGTAGGTCACGCCCTTGCGCCAGCGATACCGGCCCCACGGGTCCTGCACCCGGCGGTAGACGAACCCCAGGACGAAGTGACGGACGAACCAGAGTCCGGCAATCGTTCCCACGGTCACGAGCAGCTGCGTCCGGAGCTGGGGGCTCATGCCGAGGTGTGACTGAAGCCAGTCGATCATGCGGCGTGTGGTGAGATGGGGGGACAAGGTAGAAGGTCACGCGGCGCCGCGCCAGCGGGCGCGCTGTAGATTAGGTGGCCATGCGCGCGCCCGCCGCTGCCCTTCTCGTCGTCCTCGCCGTCACGGGCCTGGCGTGTCACCGCCCCGCCGCGGCACCGCTCAACCCCAGGGCCGAGGTCGCGGTGACGGTCAACAACCAGAATTTCCTCGACATGGACGTTTTCATTATCCGGGGCGGGCAGCGCCTCCGCCTTGGCATGGTGCCGGGCCTGTCGTCGCGCATTCTCATGGTCCGCCCGGAGCTGATCGGCTACGGCACGGAGGTGCAGTTCGAGGTGCATCCGATCGGCGGTCGGGGCAATCCCATCACCGAGACGATCTCGGTGCGGCCGGGGGACGTGATTCACCTGACCATACCGCCGAACTAGCGCCGGCTAAAAAGCAGGTCCTTCGCTCGCGCGCGTTCCGCGCGCTCGCTCAGGATGACAACGCCCGGCTGCTTCGGGGGGAAAGAAAGGATAATAGAGGTCGTTCTCCTCCTTACTCTTCGCGAGACGAGCGAGCGTGTCATCCTGAGCGCCGCAGGCGCGAAGGATCTGCTTTTACCGAGACTCTCAGGGGGTTAGAACGTCCGAACCCCCGCGCCCATGTCCGCGAGGGCGCCGTCCCGGCCCAGATCTTCCCCCAATTCGGTCCACGGATTGCCCGCGGGCGAGTACAGCGCCTGACCGATGACGGGCGCGGGAGCGCCGACGGGACACCAAGCGCATCGCGGGCTCAGTGCCGCCGAGGACAGCCAGCCGCCTGGAACTCTCGCGCGTGATCAGAGCCTCCAATGCGGCCCGCACGATCGCCGCCTTCCCTCGGAGGCCCGTGAGGCGCTGGGCCTCCTGTAGCAAACCGTCATCGACGTGCAGTGTCGTTCGCATATGCATGAAACTGCTCGATCTGGGTGTACGCTTCAACCCTCCGCTACCTATTTCCGGTGGTATACCGCGCCCCATGTGGGGCGCTCGGGATACTCCGGATGTCCGTCCCGTATCGCGGCCCAATTCAAGGTGTCGATGACGGCATCCCCATCGCAATCCAGGTAGGGACACATCTGAAATCCGCGCAACGTACGCCACTTGCCACGCTCGTAAGTGCGCTCACAGTGAAGACACCGCAGCTAATTCGAGCGCTTGGGTTCGGAAAAAATGAGGTCGCGATGCGAAGCTTCCACGTTCCGTGCGCCTTCCTTACGCCAACCCCCGGCGGTCGAGGCTGCGGTACTGGATCGCCTCGCTCACATGCCGCGATTCGAGCGAAGCTGCTCCCGCGAGATCGGCGATGGTGCGCGCGATCTTGAGAATCCGGTGGTACGCCCGGGCCGACAGCGCGAGCCGCGTGATCGCCGTGCGCAACAGCGCGTCCGCCCCGTCCGACACGCGGCAGAACGTGCGGATGTCCCGCGCCGCCATGTGGGCATTGGCATACACGCCCGGGCGCGCCGCGAAGCGCTCGCGCTGCACGGCGCGCGCGCGGTCCACCCGCTCCCGGATCGCCTCGCTGGTCTCGCCCCCGCCCTGGTCCGCGAGCGCGCGGTACTTCACGGCCGGCACCTCGAGGTGGATGTCGATCCGATCGAGCAAGGGCCCCGAGACGCGGGCGAGGTAGCGCTCCACGCCGAGCGGCCCGCACACACAATCATGCTGCGGATCGCCGAAGTAGCCGCAGGGACATCCCCGCGTTGCCTTTTTGCCATGTGAGGCTGAACGGCCAAAAACCGCTTCCGGCAGCCTTTCCCCGTGAACTGCGGACCCTGGGCGACACCCTGCCAACGGATTGCCGCAGTGGAGATTGCCGCTGCTGGCGGTAGCGTCGGGGAACGAGGCTGCGCCGGGTGCCCTTAAGCGCGTGGTGCGTTGATCGATAAGGGCGCCGAAAGGCTCTGCTTCCTGCCAAAAGAAGCCTCTGGCTCAGTTGTTGCAGCCAAGGGCCTGCGGAGGACATTCAATCGTAACTCAGCTGAAATTTATGGCCGCGACAGAAACGCCATCCAATTCGAACGCCCCTCTTTCCAACCTGGAAGAATGGGAGGACTTCCTCAAAGTCCGTTATCCTGAAGAGACAGCCGCCAGTTCAAAGCCCTTTCAGGCGACGGACCCGAATAAGACCAAAGAGCAGTTTCGAAATTATGAGGCCAACGCACGACCCAGCGTGCGCGAGTTCTACCGGCTCAATCACCGCCATCAGACTTACGATTTCGTGCAGGCCAAGAAGAAAGAATTTCTGTCGCTGTCGCGGCACAAAATGGGAATCTGGGAAGCGATGGAGTTTTTGAACACGCTGGTCGATGCTAGCGATCCCGATACCGATCTATCGCAGCTTGATCATCTGCTTCAAACGGGCGAACAGATCCGCCGGGATGGACATCCGCGCTGGTTCATCTTAACGGGCCTCATTCACGATCTGGGAAAAATCCTGTGTCTTTACGGAGAGCCGCAGTGGGCCGTGGTAGGCGATACGTTTCCAGTAGGCTGCGGCTATTCGGACAAGATCGTCTTTCATCAGTTCTTCGCCGACAATCCCGACAGCCGAGAGCCGAAATACCAGACTCGAACCGGCATCTACTCAGAAGGCTGCGGCTTGGAAAACGTTCATCTCTCCTGGGGCCATGACGAATATCTGTATCACGTCGTCAAAGATTACCTGCCGCCGGAGGCCCTCTATATGATTCGCTATCACTCCTTCTATCCGGCGCACCGCGAAGGGGAATATCAACACCTCATGAACGGCCGAGACAAGGAAATGTTCGCGTGGGTTCGAGCTTTCAATCCTTACGACCTTTATACCAAAAGCCACGAGCGCCCGAATGTCGAGCAATTGCGGCCCTTCTATAACGAATTGATTTCGGAGTATTTTCCAACCGAGCTCCGCTGGTAGCGGCTGCGGACGATGCGCTGGTCCGCTGCTTAGCGGAGCCCACAAAAGACAGTTCCCACGTTCGTCACCATAGGCGGACTGGTGTTCACTGGTCCAGGCACGTCTGTATGTCCCTCACTCAGGTATCGGGCAGCAAGCCGAATCGCGAGAGCGCCACCGCCGCCCTGCGCGGAGGACGTGCCTCGCCCTACCCCAGCCCCCTCCGATCCAGGCTGCGGTACTGAATCGCCTCGCTCACGTGCTTCGGCTGGATGTCCGCCCTCCCCTCGAGGTCGGCGAGGGTGCGGGCGATCTTGAGAATCCGGTGATACGCCCGGGCCGAGAGGGCGAGCCGCGTGATCGCCGTGCGCAGCAGCGCATCGGCGCCGTCCGACACGCGGCAGAACGTGCGGATGTCCCGCGCCGCCATGTGGGCATTGGCATACACGCCGGGGCGCGCCGCGAAGCGCTCACGCTGCACGGCGCGCGCGCGGTCCACCCGCTCCCGGATCGCCTCGCTGGTCTCGCCCCCGCCCTGGTCCGCGAGCGCGCGGTACTTCACGGCCGGCACCTCGAGGTGGATGTCGATCCGATCGAGCAAGGGCCCCGAGACGCGGGCGAGGTAGCGCTCCACGCCCAGAGGGCCGCACACACAATTGTGCTGCGGGTCGCCGAAGTAGCCGCAAGGGCACGGGTTCATGGCCGCGGCCAGCATGAAGCGCGCCGGATAGGTGAGGCTCATGGCGGCGCGGGCGATCGTCACCACGCCGTCCTCCATCGGCTGGCGCAGCACCTCCAGGACGTTCTTGCGGAACTCGGGAAGCTCGTCGAGGAACAGCACACCCCCGTGCGCCAGGCTCACCTCCCCGGGCCGCGGGTACGAGCCGCCGCCAATGAGGCCGGCGTCGGAGATGGTGTGGTGCGGGGCCCTGAACGGGCGCCGCGCCACGAGCGACTCGCCGACCGGCAGCACACCGGCCACCGAATGGATTTTTGTCGTCTCGAGCGCCTCATCGAGGCTCATCCGCGGGAGAATGGTCGGGAGCCGCCGGGCCAGCATCGTCTTCCCGCTTCCCGGCGGCCCGATCATGAGGACGTTGTGGCTTCCAGCCGCCGCGACTTCGAGCGCGCGCTTCGCGTGCGCCTGTCCTTTCACTTCTCCGAAGTCGACGTCGTGCTTCGCCCGCTCCGCGAGCAGGCCGGCGAGATCGACTCGCGCCTCCGGCAGCTCGGCGCGGCCGTCCAGATAGTCCGCGAGCTCGGCGAGATTGCCGGCGCCGAGCACCCGTACGCCCGACACGACGCCCGCCTCCGGCAGGTTCTCGCGCGGCAGCACCAGCGCCTCGAGGCCGGCGGCTCGGGTCGCGAGGGCGACGGGCAGGGCGCCGCGCACCGGCCGGATCGCGCCCTCGAGCCCGAGCTCGCCCAGCACCGCCACGCGTCCGAGCCGCTCGGGGGAGATCTGCTCGGTGGCCGCGAGAATGCCCACGGCAATGGGGAGGTCGAAGGCCGAGCCGTCTTTTCGGATGTCGGCAGGGGCGAGATTGACCGTGATGCGCTTCAGGGGAAACGTGTAGCCCGTGTTCGCAAGCGCGGCATAGACGCGCTCGCGGCCTTCTTTCACCGCGCCTTGAGGCAGCCCGACCGTCGCGAACGTGGGGAGCCCGTTGGCAATGTCGGTCTCGACGTCGACGAGATAGGCGTCGATACCGAACACCGCAGCGGAGCGGACGCGGGCGAGCATGGCCTCACCCCCTGTCCCCCTCTCCGCCATGCGGAGAGGGGGGACGCCGCGACGCCGACCGTGGGTTCATCGGATCGAACGATGCCAGACGGACCCACCGAGAGTGTCACCCAATCAATGCATGGGAGGTCGTGTTGTTGCGGACCTCACCGGCCCCACGCCCTGTCCCCCCCTCCGCCCTCACGAGTCCTCACCGCATGTCCCCCTCTCCGCAATACGGAGAGGGGGCACGAACAGAGAGCTCCCGTTGTCGGAGCGCTGCTTATAGATCTCAAACGCCGTCCCCCCTCTCCCGAAGGGAGAGGGGGTCAGGGGGTGAGGACCAGTGCGTGAAGAGCGGAGGGGTCCGAGGGTGAAGGTCGAGAGAGGAGAGGAGGGTGAGCGAGTGATCGCCTGGGACGATTTCGCCAAGGTCGACATCCGCGTCGGCCGGATCCTGCAGGTCGACGACTTCCCCCAGGCGCGCAAGCCCGCTTACCAGCTGCGCGTCGACTTCGGTGAGTTCGGCGTCAAGACCTCGAGCGCGCAGATCACGAAGTACTACGGCAAGACCGACCTCGTGGGGAAACTGGTGCTGGCGGTGGTCAACTTCCCGCCACGCCAGATCGCGAACTTCTTCTCCGAGGTGCTCACCCTAGGTGTCGTGCTGGGGGACGGCGACATCGTGCTGGTGCATCCCGAGCGCGACGTCCCACTCGGCAGCCGAATCGGCTAACCGGGGACGAGTGGTGAGGCGTAGCGGGCCTCGATGTACTCTTCGAGGATTTTCAAGAATTCCGAAACGATCGTTTCGCCCTTGAGGGTTACCTTGAGGCGGCCGTCCACGTACACCGGTGCCTTCGGCTCTTCGAACGTGCCGGGCAGCGAGATGCCGATGTCCGCGTGCTTCGACTCGCCGGGACCGTTCACGACGCACCCCATCACCGCGACGCGCAGCGTCTCCACCCCCGGATAGCGGGCGCGCCACGCGGGCATCTGCTGCTTCAGGTGCGCCTGAATCTGCTCCGCCATTTCCTGAAAGAACGTGGACGTGGTGCGCCCGCACCCGGGACAGGCCGAGACCTGGGGCACGAAGTGCCGCAGTCCGAGCGACTGCAGCACCTGCTGCGCGACGTGCACCTCCTCCGTCCGGTCCCCGCCCGGGCGGGGCGTGAGCGAGACGCGGATCGTGTCCCCAATGCCCTCCTGCAGCAGAATGGCCAGTCCGGCCGTGCTCGCGATGACGCCCTTGGTACCCATGCCGGCCTCGGTGAGTCCCAGGTGCAGCGGATAGTCGCACCGCGCCGCGAGCCGGCGATACACCTCAACCAGGTCCTGCACGCCCGACACCTTCGCCGAGAGAATGATGCGATCGTGCCCGAGGCCGCACTCCTCGGCAAGCTCGGCCGAGCGCGTGGCGCTCGCGACCATCGCCTCGAGCATGACCTCCCGCGCGTCCAGCGGATCGGGCCGGCGGGCGTTTGCATCCATCATTTCAGTGAGCAGCTGCTGGTCGAGGCTGCCCCAGTTGACGCCGATGCGGACCGGCTTCTCGTTCGCCAGCGCGACCTCGACGATGGTGCGGAAGTGCTCGTCGCGCCGCTTGGCGCCGACATTGCCGGGGTTGATGCGGTATTTTGCGAGGGCCGCCGCGCACTTGGGATATTTGGTGAGCAGCAGGTGGCCGTTGTAGTGGAAGTCCCCGATCACCGGGACGTCCACCGCGGCGACGATGTCGGGCACCGCCGCGGCCGCGGTGTCGGTGTTGACCGTGACGCGCACCAGCTCGCTGCCCGCCTGGTGGAGCGCGCGTGTCTGGTCGGCGGTCGCACGCACGTCCGCCGTATCCGTATTGGTCATGGACTGGACGACGATCGGGTGGGTGCCGCCCACCTTTGTGCCGCCCACGTCGACGACCACCGATTGTCTACGCTGGTAGGTCACAAGTCCAATATAAAGCAAAGACGTCACGCACAGACGTCACGCAAGAACGTCACGCAGAACCGTCATGCGAAGACGTAGTCGCGTGACGCCTTTGCGAGACGCCTGAGCGCGACGCCTCTACTCGACGCCTTTTTTCTTTAGAAGAACTTGTCGTTGATGAACACCGACAGCCGGAGCGTCCTGAGGACCATGTAGCCTGTCACCGCGGTGGTCGGGCTTGCATTCGAGCCCTCTGCCGCCACGCGGACCCAGACCTGCTTCTGGGTGAATAACGGGTTGGCATTCGACAAGAGCTGCCCCTGCACCGTGTCGGTGACCGGAACCGGTGGCGATCCGCTCACCGTCTTCTGCTGCACCGTCAGCACTGCGTTGGATGCGTTGTACGTCCCTAGCGAGTCGGAGGCCATGAACAACTGGAGTCCGAGCATGCCGGTGCCGCTTTGGTTGTAGAGGTCGAGGGTCCCGAAAATCTGGATCGAGTCGACGACGGATGACCCGACGCCCGGCAGATTGATCTGCTGTGGCACGCTTCCGGTATCAGCGCGTGGCGTGTTCGACGGGATGTAGTAGGGCACCGTGTCCGTTGACGCCGGCAGAAAGCTGTACACGTTGACGTTGAAGATTGCCTCGCCCTTCCCGCACCCGACAACGAATGCAGCAAGGCAAACGACCGGCAGCCACTTCGCGCGCATCCCGGGCCTCCTAATAGATCGAGAACGACGTCGCCATCGTGACGCCGCGCTCGTTCGAGAGCGAGTTCGTGTGCGTCCAGAACCCCACGTCCAGGCCGAGGGGGCCCAGGCGCACGCCCCCGCCGAAGCCGAACTCGATCCGTTTGCGCTGGTCGCGCGCCACGCCACCGCGCACGGCAATCAGGCCGAGGAGCTGTTCGCCGCCAACGTGCACCGTCGAACCCCGGCCGGTGTTCAGCACGTCGGCCCCCAGCGTGGTCTTCCCGACGGTGTAGGTCACGTTGGCGACGTACGACACCGGGAGCTTGGTCGTGGTGGAAACGTGGTTCTTGAACGGCTTGGAGAAGCTCGAATCGCGGTAGAACACGCTGTCCTGACGGGTATCGGACCACGTCAACGTCGCCCCGATGTCGTTCACCCCGACGCCCAGCTCGATCGGTCCGGAGATCCACGCAACGCCCACGTCGCCCCCCACCCCATGGCCCAAGGCGTTCCCGGGCTTCGAGTAGCTCGTCAGGCCGCTGTCGAGCGGCGTGACGGGATTGGGCCCCGTGAAAATCGAGGCGCCCGTCCTGAAGCCCGCACTGATGCTGCTCCGGAGATACGCGACGCCGAGGTAATAGTGCAGCGCGCCGCCCAGGTACAGTCCGGTGCTCGAGTCGCCGGCCACCCGACCGGCATAGCTCACCGTGGGTGCGAAACCGCCCTCGGCGATGCCGTTCTCGAATACCCCATAGCCCGTCCGTGGCAGCGCGTCGACGGAGTCCCGCAGGAACGCGAGCACCTTGTCGTTCAGCTCGATGCCGAGGTCATAATGCAGCCAACCCAACACACTGACGCGCACGCCCTTGATGCCGATCCCCGGGTTGAGCAGCCGACTCGAGCCCCCGAACCCGAACTGATCTTCGGGGACCAACTCTGCCGCCGCGCCCA
>QHUT01000120.1 GCA_003222055.1 Gemmatimonadota bacterium | reverse complement strand
GGGAAGTCACCGGTTGTGCCTTCGGTTGTCAGACAGATTGCAGCCGCCGGCTTCGTCGCACCCTGATCTCCCTCTCCACGCGGTCCTCACCCCCCGGTCCCCCTCTCCCCTTCGCTGCGCTCAGGGCAGGCTCTTCGGGCGAGGGGGAACTAGGGACCGTCCGTCGTCCCCCCTCTCCGCATGGCGGAGAGGGGGACAGGGGGTGAGGACCGAACGAAGAGGGGATCAACGGGGTGCGGACCCGCACAAATTCGCATACTCGTGCGCGATTCCGGTTGCGCACGTCCCGTAAGGTCCTTGACGGTTCACAAAGGTCGACACAAATTGTCGGCACGGGTAGCAGCCGAGTGGGTTCACGCCCACAAGCGAGCCGGGGCCCCGAGCGATCGGGGCTCCGATTTTTTTGTGCTTCCTGGACACCGCTCTTCGCGCGCCGTACCTTAGCGCCCCATGTCATCCCTCCGGCCTGTGCGGAGTCTTGGGGCCAGCCCCTCGCGGTCGTCACCCCTGTCCCCCTCTCCCTGGTCCTCACCCCCCTGTCCCCCTCTCCCTTCGGGAGAGGGGGAACTCGAGACCGTCCGTCGTCCCCCCTCTCCGCATGGCGGAGAGGGGGACAGGGGGTGAGGACCAGAACGGCGAGGTGATCAACGAGGTGAGGACATGTCGTCGCGGCGTCATCGTGAGGTCGCGCGCGGGCGCGGAAGGAGCGCGCGTGTCATGCGTCACATTTTCCGCGGTCCGTAAGTGTGATCCCAGTCACGACTTCCATCGCACGAACTGGGTATTCTTCTGGCGTGAGCATGCCCTTCCGCCCTATGACTCCCACACGCCTCCAGGCGAAGGGATGGGCGCGGGTCGGACGGCCTGGCGCGCATCTGCTGCGCCGCGGTGCGTGGTACCCCGTCGTCCGCATCTCCTCGAGTCACATCGTGGTGCTGGACGTCAATCGGCGGAACGTGCCGGTCGACCGGCGATTCCTCGAGATTCGCTATCACCCTCCGGAGCGCTGGAGCGTCGTGCGTTGCGAGGCGCGCGAGATCCAGCGGGTCGGCCGGCTGTTCCCCCTCACCTACGCCGTGTGCCCTGCCTGTCGCCACCGCCAGGCGTTCGGGTCCGAGGTGAAGGACTTGACCTGCGAGCGCTGCAAGAAGCACGCGACGCTGGCGTGGGATGAAATGAGCTGACAGCGGGGAAGAGGGACGTGGGAAGAGGGAAGGGTGGTTCGCCACTCTTCCCTCTTCCCTTTTCCCCCTTCCCTAGACGATCACCACGCGGTCACCGAGGGACACGATCCCCGACCTCACTCCGCGACAGTAGTACCCCCGCGTCCCACCGTCGAGAAACTGCAGCTGCTCCTTCAACACGTCGGCTTCGACCGTGCCGCCCAGCGCCCATCCGGTGAACGGGCGACAGGGGTGGGCCACCTGCAGCACTTCCAAACGTGCGAGCTCGCGGCCGTCGGGTGCGAGCAGCGCGACGCCCGGCTCGAGATCGTCGATCGCGACGCGCCCGGTGGTCTCGACGATGATGTTTTCCCCGGCACACCCCAGGGTGATGCGCTCGCCGAACCGCTCGCGCATCAGCGCGTAGTGCGACGTGAAGCCGAGCGACACGCCGTGCGCGCCATCTTCGTTCTTGGTCCAGGGATGGGCACGGTGGTGCACGTCCACGAGCCAGGCTCCGCCCGCGCCCGCTCCCAGTACGCCGTCCGGTCCGAGCGCGACCCGGTCGACCGCGAACAACGGCGCAGGGTCGTAGGTGCGCGTGGGCTTTTCACCGGTCTTGAGCGACGAACGCTGGATTTGGAGGCGCACGATGCGGCCGAGGTCGCGCATAACGGAATCTAGCGAAACGTAGTATCATGTGGGTCGCCAAACGTCCATGAGAGTCACGCTCGGCTGGGCCCGCTGTGCCGACAACGTGGCGGACATCCTCCGTCGCGGTGCGTGGTACCCGATCGTCGAGGAGTCGCCGGACGGCCACGTCGTCGTGGAAGTGCGCCAGCAGCGGGTGCGGCTCGCGCGCCCGGACGTGACGGTGCGGGCCGAGCCGCCGGACCACTGGAGCGTCGTGGCCCGCACGGGTGTGTTGCGCCCGACCCTGGGAGGGGGCGGGGGAGGGCGGGGGAGCGACGTCCAGAGCACCTACTCGGTCTGCCCGCTGTGCCACTATCGCCAGGATTTCGCCGGCAAGCCCGCCACCCTCAAGTGCGTCCGCTGCGGCGCGACGTCGCCCGTGGACTGGACTGAAACCTGTTAGGCGTTGCACGTCCCACGTTGCAGGTTGCACGAAGCTGCCGGTTCCCTGCGGGGCGAGACATAGTTAGTATCTTAACCGTCAATATGTTAATTACTAGCGCGCGTGCCAGGCATCACCTGCAACGTGCAACTTGTAACGTGTAACGGATCTCCATGCCCGATCGCTCCGCGCTCGCCCTCCAGCTCACCGACGCCATCCGCCTGGCGCGGGCCGCCGTGGAGCACGCCGGCGATCGCGCGTTCCGCGCGTACGGTCTATCCCACCGGGCGCACGCCGTGCTCTCGGCGGTGGATCTGGGCGGCCCCGACGGGGCGCGCCCCAAGGAGGTCGCCGCCCAGCTGGACGTCTCCCGCGCCGCCGCCACCACGTTCATCCAGCGCCTGGAGACGAAGGGGCTGGTCGAGACCACGCCCGATCCGGAAGACGACCGCGGCGTGCGCGTGACGCTGACGCGCCGCGGTCTGGAGGTGCTGCTGCGGGCCAGCCAGCTGGAGCGCCGCCTCGCGGCGCGCGCCGTCGAGGGACTCCCCGCCTCGACCATCGATCGCGCCGTGCATCTGCTCCAGGAGTTCAAGCAGCGGCTGGAGGCGAAACAGATCGGCGTGGTGCGCTAGCGGGAGGTTGTTCGTCACGACGTTAGGCTGCCCGAAGTGCGCGAGTAAACTCGCGGCTCGGCACCTGCCCGTAAACGGGCGCTGCATTGCCGCTTCAGCGGCAGGGCCGAGCCGCGGCTTCAGCTGCGGGTTACCAATGTGGGTATTTTTATGCACGACGCCGCGGCGGCGCACGACCGCCGACCACACGCGAGACAGTACTTGAGGTCCGCCTTCTATTCCGCATCTTGGTAACCATTTATCCCACGCGGCTCGACTCCTCTCGCGGGCTGTCGCTGGCGCCTTCCTGTCCCGACCCGCCCCCGGGGTTTTCCACAGAGAGCCTAGCCTCCTCGAATGTTGAAAACTGAGGATGGGATGGTTCAGGCGGTCCGGGCGTTGCGACCCGCCCGGTGCGTGGTCGTGGCGACCGGCGCGGGGATGTCTCGCGACTCAGGCATCCCCACATTTCGGGACGCCCTCACCGGGGTGTGGGCGCACTACGACCCCGACGAGCTCGCGACCGAAGCTGCCTTCCGGCGTAATCCCGCCCGGGTGTTCGGGTGGTACCTGTGGCGTCGCCGCCTGGTGCGAGCAGCCGTGCCGCACGCCGGCTATCATGCCCTGGTGGCGTTGGAGCGGATCGTTCCCGAGCTTGTCGTCGTGACGCAGAACGTGGACGGGCTGCACCGGCGTGTGGGACAGAGCCGGGTGGTCGAGCTCCACGGCTCGCTCGAGCGGTTCTCGTGCCTGGCGGCGCGACATCCCTTCCCGCCGGACCAGGTGGCGACGCCCGACGCGGAGGGCGAGTGCGAGCCGCCGCGCTGTCACCGCTGCGGAGCGCCCGTGCGGCCCGACGTCGTCTGGTTCGGGGAGATGCTGCCCCAGGAGGCCACCGCGGCGGCGTGGGAGTGGAGCACGCGCTGCGACGCGATGCTCGTGGTGGGGACGTCGGGGCTGGTGCAGCCGGCGGCGCAACTGCCGCTCGTCGCGCGCGGGGCGGGCGCGGTGGTGATCGAGGTCAATCCCGAGCCCACCGAGATCTCCGCCGCCGCGCATATCACCTGTCGCGGGCCGGCCGGCGCGGTGTTGCCGGCGCTGGTCGCGGCGCTCACGGAAAGGGAACGACCCTGATTCGCCGCACCAAGATCGTCGCCACGCTCGGCCCCGCCACCGGAAAACCCGAGCAGATCGCCGGGCTCATCGACGCCGGAGTGAACGTGATCCGCGTGAACGCGTCGCACGGAACCCCGGAGCTGCGGGCGGGGTGGATCGCCGCGGTGCGCCAGGCGGCGGACGCGGCGGGCATGCCCGTCGCCGTACTGTGGGATCTCCAGGGCCCGCGTATCCGCGTGGGAAAGCTTGCCGAGCCGCGCGAGCTCCTGCCCGGCGAAACGGTCGTGTTCGCACCCGAGGAGGTGGCCCGCGGCGGCGAGCTGCCGACGACGTATGCCGATCTGGCCACCGATGTCCGCCCGGGGGCGCGCATCCTGCTCGACGACGGACTGCTCTCCGTCGAGGTCACGCGGATCACTCCGCCCCGGGTCGAGGGCCGGGTCCAAGACGGCGGGACGCTCACCTCGAACAAGGGGATGAATCTTCCGGGCCTGCACGTGTCCGCCCCCGCGCTCACGGAGAAGGACCGGGAGGATGCGGCCCACGCCGCGTCCGTGGGCGCGGACTACCTCGCCCTCTCCTTCGTGCGCCGGGCGGAAGACCTCGCGGAGCTGCGCGCGCTCGTGCCCCCGGAGACCAAACTGGTCGCGAAAATCGAAAAGGCGACCGCGCTGGACGACTTGCCGCGCATTCTCGCCGCGTCCGATGCCGTCATGGTGGCCCGCGGCGATCTCGGCGTCGAGCTGCCGTTCGAGGAAGTGCCCGTGGTGCAGAAGCGCCTGATTCGCGAAGCGAACCGCCACGGCAAGCCGGTGATCACCGCGACCCAGATGCTCGAGTCGATGGTGCATAACCCGCGTCCCACGCGGGCCGAGGCCTCCGATGTGGCCAACGCGATCCTGGACGGCACCGACGCCGTCATGCTCTCTTCCGAAACCGCCGTGGGCGCGCACCCGCTCGAGGCGGTGCGCGCGATGGACCGCATCATCCGCGAGATGGAACGCCACGGGTCTTCCGTCGGCGGGGGGGCGGGCGGCGGCCGCGACGAGCGCCGCGCGACGCCGGGAGCGACGGTCACGGTGGAGGACGCGATCGCGCTCGGCACGAGCGCCGTGGCGCGGATGCTGCAGACGCCCCTCATCGTGACGCTCACCAAGGGCGGCTTCACGGCGCGCAAGGTGGCCGCCCTGCGCGCGCCGGTGCCGATCCTCGCCGTGACGACGGAGCCGCCGACGTACCGCCAGCTCGCGCTGGTTTGGGGTGTGACGCCCGTGCTGGTGGACCATGTCCCGGGCTACGACGCCATGCTGGCCGTGGTACGCGATCTGCTCCTCAAGCGCGGCTACGCGCGCGCCGGCGATCGCATCGTGATGACGGCGGGCGTCCCGTGGGAGGTCTCCGGGGCCACGAACCTGCTCAAGGTCGAGGTCGTGTGAAGTGAGGCTCGTGTTCCTGGGGACGGGGACGTCGTACGGGGTGCCGCAGATCGGGTGTGAGTGCCGCACCTGCAGGTCGGTCGATGCGCGCGACCGGCGCACGCGCAGCGCCGTGCTGATCGAGTCGGGGGGCCGGCGCCTGCTCATCGACACCCCGCCCGAGCTGCGGTTGCAGCTCGTGGCCGCCGGTGTGGCCATGCTGGACGCGGTGCTTTTCACGCACGCCCACGCGGACCACGTGCACGGGATCGACGATCTGCGGGCCATCTCGGTGCGTCAGGGGGCCGCGCTCGACGTGTACGGGGCGGCCGGAACGCTCGCCGAGCTGGAGCGCCGGTTCCCTTACATCTTCGACCACACGCCGCCGCAGCCGGGCACGAGCAAGCCCCAGCTCGCGGCGCGCGCGCTCGAGCCCGACTGCGAGACGGAGATCGCCGGCATGCCGGTGCGGGCGGTGCCGCTGCCCCACGGCACCGACACCGTGCTCGGCTTTCGGGTCGGGTCGATCGCCTATCTCACGGATGCGAAGGCGGTGCCCGAGCAGGCGCGCGCGCGGCTCACGGGTCTCGAGGTGCTGGTGCTGAACGCCCTGCTCCCCCGTCCGCACCCGTTGCACCTCTCGATTCCGGAGGCCGTCGCGGCGGCGCAGCAAATCGGCGCGCGCCGCACGTTCCTCACGCACCTGACGCACGACACGCCGCACGCCGAGCTCGCGGCGCGCCTCCCCGCCGGCATCGCGCCCGCGTACGACGGACTGGTTGTCGAAGTGGGCGCGGGGTAGGGCCACCTTCCCGTCACCCCGGGCTTGCGCCCGAACTAGGCGCGGAGTAGGGCTGGGTCCCGTCACCCCGGGCTTGCGCCCGGGGTCAGTAGCAACTCTTGGGGAGGATGCCGAAGAACACGGGTCGGGCATCGAAGTTCCCATCCTAAAGGATGGGCCCGGAAAGACACAACGCTCACGCGTGATGTGCTTTAGCACAGCGCTTTACCGGGCCCACGCTTTGAGCGTGGGGAACATCGGGACAGGGTGCTCATTGGTTTCTCAGCAACCTGCTAGATTCGACGGCAGGAGGGCGCTCTCATGGCGAACACGTCATCGGAGGCAGTGCTGCGACGGTTCCAGAGTCCCGCCGTGCGCCAGAGCGCGGCGATGGACGAGCTGGTGCGCCAGGCGGTGTTCGGGCCGGCCGCGGAGCGTGAGGAGGCGCGCTGGCTGATCTGGGAGATCGGGCAGCACGCGGGAGTGCGGCCGGCGTCGATTCACGAGCTGTACCTGGCGCGCGGCCGGGGCGAGGTGCCGGCGTTCACCACGCCCGCGATGAACATCCGCGTGCTGGCCTACGACTCGGCGCGCGCCGTGTTCCGCACCGCGAAACGGCTCGACGTCGGCGCCCTCATCTGCGAGATCGCCCGCTCGGAGATCGGCTACACCGAGCAGCGCCCCGCCGAGTACGTGGCCGTGATGATCGCCGCGGCGCTGCGCGAGGGCTTCACGGGGCCGCTGTTCATCCAGGGCGACCACGTGCAGGTGAACGCCAAGAAGTACGCCGCGGACCCGGAGGCCGAGCTCCAGGCGTTGCGCACCCTCATCGAGGAGGAGCTGCACGCTGGCTTCTACAACATCGATGTCGATACGTCGACCCTCGTCGACCTGTCGCAGGCCACGCTCCCGGAGCAGCAGCGTGTGAACTACGAGCGTGCCGCCGAGCTGACCAAGTTCATCCGCGATCGCGAGCCCGAAGGCGTGACCGTGTCGGTGGGCGCCGAGATCGGCGAGGTGGGCGGCAAGAACTCGGACGTGCACGAGCTGAAAGCGTTCATGGACGGCTACGTCCAGGCGCTGCGGCGCCTGGGCACGTACACGGGCATCAGCAAGATCTCCGTCCAGACGGGCACGAGCCACGGCGGCGTGGTGCTGCCCGACGGAACCATCGCCAAGGTGCAGCTCGATCTCGACGCGCTGAAAGCGCTGTCGCGCGACGCGCGCGCCAAGTACGGTCTGGGCGGGGCGGTGCAGCACGGGGCCTCCACGCTCCCGCCCGATGCCTTCGGCAACTTCCCCAAGTGCGAAGCGATCGAGATTCACCTCGCCACCAACTTCCAGAACATCGTGTTCGACCACCCGAGGCTGCCTCCGGAGCTGCGGCGCGAGCTGCAGGAGTGGGTGAAAGCCGAGTGCAAGGACGAATGGAAGAAGGGCGACACGGAGGAGCAGTTCTACTACAAGAGTCGTAAGAAAGCGATCGGTCCGTTCAAACGACGCCTGTGGGATCTGCCGGGCGATGTCCGGGCGGCCATCGCCGCCGACCTCGAGAAGACGTTCGCCTTCCTGTTCGAGCAGCTGCGCGTGACCAATACCCGTGCCGTCACCGACCGGTTCGTGCGGCCGCCGCTCCAGTCGCACGCGCAGCCGCGCCCGGTCGCGGTGGCGGCGCCCGACGACCTGGAGGCGGGCGAGTGAGCGAGCAGAGCACGGGATTCGGGCCGTTCCTGTTCGGCGTGATGATCGGGGCGGCGCTCGGATTCCTGTTCGCTCCCGAGGCCGGCGCGGCGTCGCGCACCAAGCTGGCGCGCCGGGTGCGCGAGCTCGCGGCGGAGAAGCTCGACGAGCTGGGCGAGCTGGCCGGATCCGACGACGCCGACGGCGCGGAAGCGGGGGCGCCGACGGCCCGCGCGGCGCTGGCGCGCCGGCTCACCGACGCCAAGCGCCGCCGCCGCGTCGCCCGGCGTGGCGGAGTCGAGGAGGAGGACGAGCCCGTCGCGTGAAGGCACAGGGCGGCTGGCACCGGTCGCCGACCGGAGTCGTGCGCCGCACCCTGGAAGCGGCCTTCGAGGACAACATTCCCTTTCTCGCCGGCGCCCTGTCGTTCGACCTGCTGCTCACCATCATCCCGTTCGTCGCCGTGCTGCTCGCCATGGTCGGCTACCTGGTGGAGCACCAGGTCACCACCCAACGGGTGGACTTACACGAGCTGCTCGCCCGCCTGCTCCCCACGACGCTGGGAGGCGGCACCGACGCCGCGTTCGCGCAGGTCGAAACTGCCCTGGGCGGCGTCATGCGGCACCGCGTGCGCATCACCGCGGTTGCGCTCCCCCTGTTCCTCTGGTTCTCCACCCGCTTGTTCGGCGGATTGCGCGCCGCCCTGAACGAGGTCTTCGACACCGACGAGCGGCGTCCCTGGCCCATGGCCAAGCTGCTCGACCTCGCCATGGTGCTGGGCACCGGGGCGCTGCTGGTGCTGAGCAGTCTGCTCACCGCCTGGGAGGCGCGCAACGCGAGCAGCGTGACCCACAGCTTCGCCCTCGACTGGCTGTGGCGCTTCGGCCTGGAAACGACGGCGTTCGCGCTCGGCGTGCTGCTGTTCTTCCTGATCTTCAAGCTCATGCCCAGCCGGCGCATCGACTGGCGCACAGCGCTCGTCGCCGCGGTGTTCTGCTCGCTCGGCTTCGAGGTCGCCAAGCGGCTGTACGCCCTGTATGTGACCCGTTTCGCCACCCTGGATCGGGTGGCGTCCGATGCTAACGTGGTGGCCCTGTTCCTGTTCCTACTGTGGGTGTACTACACGGCTTACCTGTTCCTGCTGGGCGGCGAGGTGGCGGAGACGTACGATCTGATCCGGATGCGGCGTTCCCAGCGCGTCCAGCTGGGTTGACCTCCACCAACCTGCACAACCTCCACCATCTTTCTTATCTTGGATCGATGACCACCCCCGGTCCGCTGCGTCAGCCGATCCCGGTCGGCCGGTCGATCCTGTGGAGCCCCGCCGATGGGGGTCCCAAGCGGCCCGGCAACGTCCCCTTTCCCGTGTTCCTGTCGCAGGCCGCCCTCACGGCGATTCACGAGCACGTGGCGACGCCGCAGCGCGCGGGACAGGGCATCCTCGGGTTCCTGCTCGGCGACGCGTGCGAGTGCCCCGAGACGGGCGTCTCCTACCTCGTGATCGACGTCGCGCTGCGCCTGAACCAGGCGATCTACGGCGATCGCACGCGCGACGTGGTGACGCGGTTGTGGGACCACATCCAGCAGCAGCTCGAGCAGCAGCGGGCGAGCCTCATCGGCTGGTACCACACGCATCCGCCGCTGCCGCTCACCCTGTCGGGACACGACGTCGAAACGCACGAGCATTATTTCGCCGAGCCGTGGCAGGTGGCGCTGCTGTTGGGGACGGATGCCGCGGCGCCCGCCGGGTCGTTCTTCCGCTCCGGCACCGATGAAGGGTGGGTCGGTACGCCGCTGCCGTTCTACGAGCTGCTCGCGCCCGAGTCGATGCGGCCCGACGGGAAAAAGCGGTCCTTCGTGACGTGGAAGAACTACCGCGCGTACAATCCGGTCGCGCCGACCGGGTCGCATCCGCCGGCGGCGGTCACGGCCGTCACGCCACGACTGGCGGCGAAGCCGCCCGGCGCGCCGAAGTTCACTCCGGCTCCTCCCCCCCCTCGCGAGCGCCCGGCCCCGCCGCCCCCCGCCCCCGAGCCCGAAGACGACGGCGAGCTCAAGTTCTTGACGGCGGCCGAAGACATGCCTCCGCCGCATCCGTCTCCCCCGCCTCCCCGGCACGCAGCGCCGCCTCCGCCTCCCCCTCCTCCCCCTCCGTCACCGCCCCCGCCACGAGCGCCGGTGCGGCCACGCGCGGCACCCGAGCCCGAACCGGAGCCGGAGCCGGACGCCGAGCCGGAGGCTGAGCCGGAGGCCCCAGTGCCGGAAGCCGACCACGTCCCACGGGACGAGGGCCGGCTGGAAGGTCCGTTCTGGCCGGACGAGTTCGAGGATGCCGCCGGAGCGGACGACGCGGAGGAGCTCGAGGACTCCGCAGCGCCGCCGCGGGTGCCACGCCGCAGGCGCAAGCTGCCGCGGGCGCTGATACGCACGCTGCTGGTGCTCGTGCTGAGCGGCGTCGCGGCCGGCGCCTACTGGTGGTTCCAGCCGGAGCTGCCCCTGCCGAAGTGGTCGACGATCACGGGGGTGGGGTCCACGATCGGCGCCAAGGTCTCCGCGATGGGTGGCAAGATCGCCGCGACGCTCGGCAGCCTGCGACGCCGCGTGACCGCCCCCGCCCGGCCGGCGCCGAAGCCGCCGCCGGCCGCACCGCCGCCGTCGGCGGCGCGCGCCGCACCGTCCGGGACGCCCGCCACCGCCGCCGCTCCGGTGCGGCCTCCGGCGAGGACCAAGCTCGATCAGATCGGCGACTCGCTGACGCAGGTGGTGCGCAGTTTCACCGACCGGGCCCGGTTGTTCGACCGCAGGCAGCTCGCGTGCGCCGGGCTGGCGCGCGGTCTCGAGGTCGTGGAGAACCGCTGGATTGCGTACAACGCCGCGCGCCGCAGTGCCGGCGTGCTCGATGCCGCGCGCGCGGCGCGCGATCAGGCGTTGTATGCCGGCGTCGATTCGGTGGAGCGGCGGTTCGAGCAGTCGGGATGCGCCCGCCCGTAGCACTGGTCCTCCTCCTGCTCGCGTCGCCGCCGCTGCGCTCACAAGGACCGGGCGGCGAGCGGCTGCGGAAGACCGATCTCGTCCGGCTGCTCTCGGGGCTCACGCTCGCGCCGGACGAGCTCGCCGCGCTGATCCGTCGCAGCTGTCTCAGCTTCACGCCGAGCGGCAGAGATCGAGCCGACTTCGTGGCACTGGGGGCGGACCCGGCGGTGCTGCGGGAGATCGATGGGTGCGTGCGCCGCGCCGCCACGCCGCCCGCGCCCGAGCCGCGCGCGCCCCGTCCGCCCTTGTCCGGCGTGCGCAGCGGGTTCGTGCTCGGCGTGGGCCAGCACGCGGGGGCAGGTGCGCACCCGCCGCTGCCCCTCCTGTTCGAGCTGCGCGACACCGCCGGCGTCCCGGTCTCGGGGCAGGAGGTCGTGCTGTCCGCGACGAACGGGCGGTTGGGGGCGCCGCGGGTCGTCACCGACTCGAGCGGGCGCGTCCATGTCGAAGTGACGCTGGGCCCCCGTGTGGGGCCGGTGGAGGTGAGGGCGCAGGCGGGCACCATCGAGCGGCAGGCGACGTTGTACGCCGAGCCGGGACCGGCGGCGACGCTCGCGCTGCGCTGCGGGGAGGCGCGGGTCGAGGGTCGCATCGCGCTCGCGCCCGGGGGCGCCGTCGTGCTGCGCGTGACGGCCCGGGACGCGTTCGGCAACGACGCGGCCGTGACGGGGTTGCAGGCGGCGACAGGCGACCGCGGAGTGGTGCGGGTGACGTTCGTCGGCGGCGACGCCGCCGGCGGTCTGGTGCGCGTCGCCCCGGGAGACGAGGGCTCCACCAGCCTCGTCATCGTCGCGTCGCGTCAGCGCGAGGACGTGAGCGTCACGGTCGCGCGGGCCCCGCTCCCGGGAGTGACGCACTGTCCGTAGGTGGGTGATTCCCTGTATCCTGCCGTCTCTGTTCACCCCTGTGCGTCTGTCCCTGTTCTCCTGTTTCCTGTTCTACTAGCTTTCCACCGCCCCAGGTCCGCAGGTCATCTGGTCGTGAACCGCGTCAGGCCCCCGCAGGGAGCAGCGCTAAGCGACGTCGGGTGTCGCTGCGGGGAGCCTGGGGCATTCCACTTCAAATGTCCAATGCCCAATGTAGAATGCTGAATGTCGAAGGAGGGTCGAAATCCCGCGATTTCCACATTGAGCATTCCCCATTGGACATTCTGCATTGAGCTTCTACCTTCTTGAGCCATGATCGCCCTCGCCCGCAAATACCGCCCCAAGAAGTTCTCCGACCTGCTCGTCCAGGACCACGTGGCCGCCGCGCTGCGCGGCGCCGTGGCGGGTGGTCGTGTGCGTGCACGCGCATCTGGACCGGCGCCGCCAACCTGGACGTGGTGGAGCTCGACGCGGCGTCGAATCGAGGGGTGGACGACGCGCGCGACCTGCGGGAGCGCGCCATGTACGCCGCGTCGGCCGAGGGCCGCCACAAGGTCTACATCGTGGACGAGGCCCACATGCTGACGCGCGAAGCGTGGAATGCGCTCCTCAAGATTCTCGAGGAGCCGCCCTCGCGCGTGGTCTTCGTGTTCGCCACCACGGAGCCACAGAAGATCGCGCAGAGCGCCGCGCCCATCCTGTCGCGGTTGCAGCGCTTCGATTTCCGGCGCATCGGCCCGCACGCCATCGTCGACCGTCTGCGCCAGGTCGTGGCGGCCGAGGGCCTGGCCGCGGACGACGACGCCCTGCGCCTGATCGCCAAGAGCGCGGACGGCGGGATGCGCGACGGCCTGTCGATCCTGGATCAGGTCGTGTCGTTCGGCGCCGGGCCGGTGACCGCCGACCGCGTGCGCGAGGTGCTCGGCCTGATCTCGGACGACGTCTATGGCGAGCTGCTGCGCGTGGTCGCCGAGCGCGATTCGGCCGGCGTGTTTCCCCTGGTCGAGCGCCTGGTGGACGGCGGCGCGGATCTGGGCGAGTTCGTGAGCGGCGCGGGGGAGGTCCTGCGCGCGGTGCTGATGGCGAATCTCGGAGGCAAGCCCGAGGGGTTCACCGAGGCGATGCAGACGCTGATCGAGCGGTACCGCTCGCCGCTCCCCGCTCCCGACGTGGTGCGATTGCTCGCCGTCCTCACCGAGCTCGAGCCTCAGCTCCGCGCCAGCGGCAACGCCCGGCTCGGGGTCGAGCTGCTCGTGTTGCGATGGGCGATGATGGCGCGGACGGTGGAGCTGCAGGCGGTCATCGAGGCGCTCGGGAAAGGGGAAGGGGGAAGGGGGAAGGGGGAAGAGAAGCGGAACCCAGGCCCGGCGGGCGTGCTGCGCGACGTCCACTCGGACGCGGCCCAGACTCTTCCCGCTTCCCGCTTCCCGCTTCCCGTACCACCCGAAAAGGGTCCGTTGACGCTCGAGCGAGTGAAGGCGCTCTGGCCCCGTATCGTCGAGGACGCGCGGCGCGAGAAGCCGATGCTCGGCGCGTTGTTGCCCGCGGTCGAGCCCAGCGCCATCGAGGGCACGACCGTCGCAGTGCGGGTGCTCGACCCCGTACACGCCGAGGGACTGGAGCGACAGCGCGAGTCGCTGGCCCAATTGATCGGTCGCTACGTCCCCGAGCCGGTGCGCATCAAGCTCGAGGGAGCGGCCAGTGGAGAGCGGTCCGCCCCGCGGCCCGGGCGGCTCACGCAGGACGGCGTGCGGGCGGAGCGGCTCGAGGCGCTGCGCGCGCGCGATCCGGGCCTCGATGCCGCCGTGGACGCGTTAGATTTGGAGCTGCTCGAGTAGCTTGCCACCCGTTGGAGCGAGGGGTAACTTTCGACGTATGGCGGATTTATCTAGCCTGTTGCAGCTGGGCCAGCAGATGCAGTTCCGGTTGTCCGAGATCCAGTCCCAGCTGGCCCAACAGACGGTCACCTGCACGGCGGGCGGTGGGATCGTCGCGGCCACGGCGGACGGGCGGGGTCAGATCCGCGACATCAAGATCGACCCCCAGGCGATCGCCCAGGGGGATGTCGAGATGCTCGAGGACCTCGTGCTCGCCGCGGTGTCGCAGGCGCAGCAGCGCGCCGCCGAGCTGTACCAGGCGGAGGTGAAGAAGCTCGCCTCGGGCCTGCCGTTCCCGTTTCCGCTGCAGCCGCCCCTTTAGCGCGCCGTGTCGGCCATCGATGATCTCGTGACGGAGCTGGCCAAGCTCCCCGGGATCGGACGGAAGACGGCGCAGCGGCTCACGTTTTACCTGCTGAAGCAGCCGGTGGAGAGCGCCGTGCGCCTCGCGGAGGCGATCCGCACGGTGCGCGAGCGCGTGACGAGCTGCGGCGTGTGCGGCACGCTCACGGACGAGGACCCGTGCACGATCTGCCGCGATCCCCGGCGCGACGCCAGTGTGTTGTGCGTCGTGGAGGAAGCCTCGGATGTCACGGCGATCGAGCGGGCCGGGCGGTTCCGCGGGCGGTATCACGTGCTGGGCGGGCGGCTGTCGCCGCTCGAGGGCATCGGCCCCGAGGCGCTGGGGTTCGACCGCTTGCTGGCCCGCGTCGCCAACGGCGGGACGGCCTGCGTAGGGGAGGTCATCATCGCGACCAATCCCTCCATGGAAGGGGAGGTCACGGCGACCTACCTGCAGCAGCTGCTCAAGCCGACGGGCGTGCGCGTGACCCGCATCGCGCGCGGCATCCCGGTGGGCGGCGACCTGGAGTACGCCGACGGCGTGACGATCGCGCAGGCGCTGCTGGCGCGGCGGGACATGACCGAGTCCGACAAGACCGAGGCCGGGTGATGGCGGGTGCCGCGAGCTGGTCGTTCTCGGAGAGCGACTTCAAGCAGATCCAGCAGCACCTCCAGGCGTTCCTGCGCGACTCCAACGCCCGCTGCGCGCTGATCGTGGACCGCACCGGTCAGCTCGTGGCGACCGTGGGCGACCCGCCCCAGTTCGACTCCGCCGCGTTCGCCTCGCTCACCGCCGCCGACTTCAGCGCCAACGACCAGCTCGCGAAAATGATCGGCGAGCACGAGTTCGCCTCGCTCGTGCATCAGGGCGAGAAGGAGTCCATGTTCCTCGCCGATGTGGCGAAGCGCGTCATCCTGGTCGTGCTGTTCGACCAGCGCACCACGTTCGGCCTGGTGAAGCTCAAGGCCAAGGGGGCGGTGGAACACCTGAACCGCGTGTTCGAGGCCATGTTCAACCGCGTCGGCGCGGGGCCCGCGGCGCCCGAGAAAGGGCTGCTCGAGGGGGCGGAAGACGAAATTGACAAACTCTTCGGCTGAGAGGACGCGCGCCGTATGTCGATGATCAACTACGCGTCCCGCGAGATCAACTGCAAACTCGTGTACTACGGCCCTGGGTTGGGCGGCAAGACCACGAATCTCGAGCACATCTATGGCAAGGTGTCACCCAACACGCGCGGCAAGATGATCTCGCTCGCCACCGAGACGGAGCGCACCCTGTTCTTCGACTTCCTGCCCGTGGACCTGGGCACCATCCGCGGCTTCAAGACCCGCTTCCACCTCTACACCGTCCCGGGACAGGTGTATTACAACGCGAGCCGCAAGCTCATTCTGAAGGGCGTGGACGGAGTCGTGTTCGTGGCGGACAGCCAGATCGAGCGCATGGAGGCTAACGTCGAGTCGATGCAGAATCTGTACGACAACATGTCCGAGTACGGCTACGACCTGACGAAGATCCCGTTCATCATCCAATACAACAAGCGGGACCTGCCCAACGCGGCACCGATCAGGGACCTGCAGGGCGCCCTCAACCCCGGCTGGCCCGTCGAGGACGGCCCCCAGCAGAAGATCACGCCCGATCCGACCCACGCGGGCGAGAACCTGGTGGAGAAGGTGGACAACCAGTGGGTCGGCCGCGCGCCCTATCTCGAGGCGGTGGCGGTCCGCGGCGACGGCGTGTTCGACACCCTGAAGACGGTGAGCAAGATGGTCCTGAAGACGCTCAGTTAGGGGACGCGGTCCCATGCGCTGGACCCTGCCCAACATCCTCACGCTCGCGCGCATCTGCCTCACGCCCGTCATCGCGCTGCTCCCGTTCATCGAGGGCTACTGGCCCAAGGTGATCGCGTTTTTGATCTTCCTCGCGGCCGCGGCCTCTGACCTCGTGGATGGCTACCTGGCGCGCCGGCGCAACGAGGTGAGCGAGCTCGGCCAGCTGCTCGACCCTGTGGCGGACAAGCTGCTGCTCTTCGCCACGCTGATCCCCATCTTCTGGCTCACGCGCCACCCGACCATCCTCTACGGGATTCCCTGGTGGGGCAGCCTGCCGGTCTGGGTGGCGCTGCTCCTGGTGGGACGCGAGCTCCTCATCACCGCCTTTCGCTTCCTCGCGAAGCGGCGCGGCGTGGTGATCCCCGCGGCGGGCGCGGGGAAGCTCAAGGCCGTAGTGCAGAACGTCTTCATCGGCGCGACGATCGCCTGGTTCGCCTGGCGCGACGCGTGGCTGCGGCACGGCTGGACCGGCCGGCTCGAGGAGGCCTGGAACAAGTTCCACGGCTGGTTCGTCGCCGTGACGCTGGCCGGCGCCATCTTCCTCACCGTGTATTCCCTGATCGTATACCTGTACCGCTATCGCGCCGTCCTGAAGGGCGGCGGGTGAACCTCGAAGTCCTCACCATCGGCACCGAGCTGCTGCTCGGGCTTACCGTGGACACGAACGCCGCCGAGCTGGGCCGCGCCCTCGCGGCCGCGGGCGCGGAGGTGACCCGCCGCACCACCGTCGCCGACCGGCCCGAGGCGATCCGCGCCGTCGTCGCCGAAGCCCTGGAGCGCACGGGCTTCGTGATCACGACCGGCGGCCTCGGGCCCACGCGGGACGACATGACCAAGACGGTCGTCGCGGATCTCCTCGGCAAGCGGCTGGTGCTCGACGAGCGCCTGCTCGCGGGTCTCGAGGCACGCTTCAAAAAGCTGGGACGGCCGATGCCCCCGCTCAACCGCACGCAGGCGGAGGTGCCGGAAGGCGCCACCGTGCTGCCCAACCCCCGCGGCACGGCCCCGGGGCTGTGGGTGGAAGACGCACGCGGCCGGGTGATCGTGCTGCTCCCCGGGGTACCGCGCGAGATGCGCGGTCTGCTCGTCGAGGAAGTCCTGCCGCGCCTGGTCGCGCGCCAGGGGAATGACCGTCGCGTGGTGCTGTCCCGCACGCTGCGCACCACGGGCATTGCGGAGTCGGCGCTCGCCGAGCGCGTCGGGGCGATCGACCCGGAGATCCTGCCGCTCACGCTCGCCTACCTGCCCTCGGTGGACGGCGTGGATCTGCGCGTCACCGCCTGGGGGCTCGAGTCGCGGGATGCCGAGGCGCGGCTCGCCGCAGTGGTCGAGCGGCTCCGCGCGGCGGCGGGCGATCACGGCTACGGGGAGGACGGCGCCGATCTCGCCGCCGTGGTGCTCGACGCGCTGCGCAGCGGGCGACACCGGCTGGGTGTGGCCGAGTCGTGCACGGGCGGGATGGTCGCGGAACGGGTCACCAACATCCCCGGCGCCTCGGACCGCTTCATCGGCGGGGTGGTGGCGTACGCCGACGTCGTCAAGACGGCAGCGCTGAAGGTGCCGATCGAGACGCTCGAGGCGCACGGCGCCGTCTCCGAAGAGACGGTGCGCGCGATGGCCGAGGGGGCGCAGCGCCTGTTCTCGGCGGACTGCACCATCGCCGTCACGGGGATCGCGGGACCGGGCGGGGGCACGCCGGACAAGCCGGTCGGCACCGTGTGGCTCGCTGCCCGCGTCCACACCGTCACCCGCGCGGTGAAGCGGGTGTTTCCCGGCGACCGCGATGAAATCCGCCGTCGCGCCGCGCAGGCGGCGCTCGATCTGCTGCGCCGCCTGCTGGCCGAATCTTGATGCCGACGCTCACCGCACCCGACGGCACCCAGCTGGTCTACGACGCCTACGAAGCCGCCGCGCCGCGCGCCGCCGTGCTGGGGCTGCACGGCTGGTTCGACCACGCAGGCCGCTGGCGCGAGACCGGGGAGCGGCTGTGCGCCGCGGGGTACTCGGCCTATCTGCTGGACCTGCGGGGCCACGGCCGCTCGGGCGGGCGGCCCGGACATCTGTCACGCTTCAGCCAGCTGCTCGGCGACCTGCAGGCGTTCCGGCGCGTCGTGCGCATCCGCACCGAGGGCCCCCAGGTGCTGCTCGGGATCTCGTTCGGCGCGCTCGTGTCGCTGCGCTACCTCGAGACGCAGCCGAGCGACCCGATCGCCGGGGCGGTGATCGCCGGCCCGTGGCTCGGCCTCGCGTTCCGGCCCCCGGCGTGGAAGCTCATCGCCGGCCGCATCCTCGCGGACCTGTGGCCGACGCTCCCGATGCCCGCCCGGCTCGATCCGGATACCCTGAGCCGCGATTCGGCGGTCAATCAGGCTTACGCCGAAGATGCCGCCGTGCACGCCGTGATGACGCCGGGGGCGTGGCGCGAGATCCAATGGGCCCAGCGCGCCGTGGCGGCGGACGGGTATCGCATCGAGTCGCCGCTGTTGTTTCTCCTGGCGGGCGAGGATCGCGTCGTGGACGCGCACCAGGCGCGCGCCTTCGCCGACGGCTTGAAGGGCAGCGTGCGGGTGCGCTGGTACCCGGAGATGTACCACGAGGTGCTGCACGACCCGCAGCGCGAGCAGGTGTTCGGCGACCTGGTGGCGTTTCTGGCAGGCAAACCGTGAGGAAGGAGGTTCTGGGGCTTGCTCCCGGGGTTAGTTTGCCAAAACGGCGCATGAGGACGGCACATCCATTGCTAAAGAAACGCAACACCATGGACGATAAAGAGAAGCAACGGGAAGCGGCCGAGGAGTCGGAGCGCGCCGCGGGGGATGCGGCCGCGCCGCAGGGGTCCGGCGCGCTCATCGAGCCGCCGGAGGAGGCCGTGGCCCGGCTGGAGCGCGAGCTCGCGGATCTCAAGGACAAGTATCTCCGCCTCGCCGCCGAGTACGACAACTTTCGCAAGCGCGCCCTCAAAGAGCGCACCGAGGCGTGGGAGAAGGCGCAGGGCGACCTGGTGCTGCGGCTGGTGGACGCGCTCGACGACCTGGCGCGCTTCGCGCACGTGGACCCGGCACAGACCGACGCCAAGACGATCCACGACGGTGTGGACCTGGTGGAGCGCAAACTGTGGAAGGAGCTGGAAGCCGCCGGTGTGACTCGGGTGGATCAGAGCGGCGTGCCGTTCGATCCCAACCTGCATGAGGCCGTCACCACGCGGCCCGCGGACCATCCCGGGAAGGATCACACCGTGGGGGCGGTGCTCCAGTCGGGATATCAGATGCGGGGTGCCCTGATCCGGCCGGCGCGGGTGGTGGTGCTGCAGTGGACGGAGGACGAGGGAAGGGGGAAGAGGGAAGAGTAGATGGCATCTGAGCGGGACTATTATCAGGTTCTCGGCGTGCCCGAGACGGCGACTACGGACGAGATCAAGAAGGCGTTTCGCCGGCTCGCGAAGCAGTACCATCCCGACCGTAACCCCAACAAGCCGCAGGCCGCGGAGCGCTTCAAGGAGATCAACGAAGCGCACGACGTGCTGAGCGATCCCGAGAAGCGGAAGAAGTACGACCAGCTGCGCCGCTACGGCGCGTTTGCGGGGGCGGGGAGCGGCGTGGGCGGGACGCGCGGCACGCCCGGGGGCCCCGGCGTGGAGTTCGACCTCTCCGATCTGGGCTCGTTCGGCGGGCTCGGCGATCTCTTCTCGTCGATTTTCGGGCGGCGCGGCGGCGGCCCGCGTGCCGAGGACGAAGACGAGATCGAGACCGCGGTCTCCGTTCCGTTCCGCGTCGCCGCACTGGGTGGCCGGGTGCCCGTCACGCTCACGCTGCCGGAGATATGCCCGACGTGCAGCGGGTCGGGAGGCGCACCGGGCACCACCTTCTCGACTTGTCCCGAATGTAAAGGCCGCGGCACCATCTCGTTCGGCCAGGGCGGGTTCGCCGTCACACGCCCGTGCCCGGTGTGCCGCGGCCGCGGGCGCGTGCCGGCGCAGCCGTGTCCCACCTGCCACGGCTCGGGCGAGGTACGCGTCGAGAAACACCTCGCGATCACCATCCCGGCCGCAACGGAAGACGGCACGCGGCTGCGTCTCAAGGGGCAAGGGGCCAAGGGACGCGGGGACGTCGTGGTCGCGATCCAGGTCGAGCCCGACCGTTTTTTCCGGCGCGAGGGGCTCGACGTCATCGGCGTCGTGCCGATCAACCTGGCGCAAGCGCTGCTCGGCTCGAAGATCAAGGTGCGCACGCTCGACGGGAAGCGCGTGGTGCTCAAGGTGCCGTCCGGCACGCACCACGGCCAGCGGTTCCGCATCCCGGGGCAGGGCATCGAGCGCAACGGACGGCGGGGCGATCAGTACATCGAGATTCACGTGGAGATTCCCGAGCACCTCACGGCCGAGCAGGAAAGCGCGCTGAAGGCGTTCGCCGAGAAGAGCGGGATGAAATACTAGGGGCTAGGGGTTAGGGGTTGGGGGTTAGGGGCTTGCTCCTGACCCCGTCTGATGATACCGTACACGCCTATGACGACGCTCGCCCTGGCGAACGCGAATTGCAACGGCAACCCCAATCCGGGGGCCGTTGGGGCGTAGCGTCGCGGGTTGATCGTGAACGCACGCCCCCGGCAGAGGATGCTGGGGGCGTTTTGATTACCTAGTCACTGGCACCTGTTCACCGCTGTGCGTCTGTGCGTCTGTGCGTCTGTGCGTCTAGCCTTGGGGTGTAGGTCAATTGGCAGACCGCCCGGCTGTTAACCGGGAAGTTGGAGGTTCGAGTCCTCCCGCCCCAGTTCTGCAAGTTCCAGCTCACCTGATGGTTCCGCTTCGGTGTCCCACGACTCGGGCGAGCCCGTGACGGTTGCGTGACGGTTTCGGTCGCCGATCTCGCCCAAGAGTCGATCGACGGCGGTCGCTGCTTCTTGGAGCTCATGGATGAAAGCCTCAGCACCTCTCCTCCCTCCCAGACGAGGGATCGAACGACCGCCAACTCGTTCGATTCTTCAGTTCACGCCTATTTTACCACGATGCTCGCCGAACCGCTCTTGCCCCCGCTCGTTGCGGAGAGCGTGAGGCTGCCCACGGCGTGCGTGTATACAACGGCGTGGAACCCTGCCGCGCGAAGCGTGAACACGGACGTGTCAGTGGCGGTGGCGGTCCAGTATGGAGGGGGGTCTGATACCAGATTCCCGCTGGGGTCACGAACCTCCGCAGTGAACACGGCGCTGTCACCGACTGCGAGGTTCGCGCTGTCGGGCAAGACGGTCACCGAGCCCATGGGAGCGGGTACGGAGGCCGAGACCGTGATGGCGGCCTCGCCCGTCTTCCCGTCACACGTGGCGTGAAGCGCTGCCGTTCCGGCTCCTCGCGTCACTATCGTCGCATACGAATCCCCATTTCGCTCATCGACAGAGGTAAGTGCGAAAACCGTGGTGTCGGTCGTCGACCAGGAGACCAGCCGGTACTTCAGAACTGTTCCTGCTGCGTCCGTGAGGGCAGCCCGAAATGTGAGGTTGCTACCAACGCGGTCGGAGGTTGCGCTCCCGGGCACGACCGCGACGACGGGGACCACATCGCGGACCACGATCTTCGCCTGTGCGCTCTTTCCGTCGGTAGTCGCGTAGACGGTGCCGATACCCGACGTGCGCCCAAACACGGGAATCCCCCCTTCCCCGTAGTGGCTAGGGAGGTACAGGAACGAGCTATCGGGCGTAGACCAGGACGCATTCCGTGCGAGCAGGTTGCCGGCCGAGTCCCGCGCTACGACTTGAAGGCGCACGCCGGTATCCCCGGCCATCATGCTCGCGCTGTCGGGCGTCACGCTCACCGTCGCCACGGACCCGCTCGGGGGCGGGGGCGGCGGTGGCGGCGTGGTGTCTCGAGCGGAGTCGGCCGCCCCAACAACGGAGGTGGGTGGGTCGCCGGCGCGGCTGCCACGGGAATCGCATCCTGCTGATAGAAACGTCGCTGTGACGAGTGCGATGCATGCCGTTTTCATATGCCCTCCATTGCCGCTAAGAACGTGTGACACCAGTGAGCGGTCCTACCTCGGCTTGTCGGGAACAAGTTCGGCGCTTCCTGTCCGGCTCAAGTCCAGCGTTCGACGTTCACCCACCAACAGTGGGCCGACCACGGTGGACGACTCGCCGTCGATCGACACGATGACCTGCTTGAGTCGCGTGGGCACGGTCATGTGATAGCTTGCTCGCGACTCGGCCGCGTTGGTGATACGGAGCTCACCGGGCAACACAAGTAGTTCCTCCCCGCTTCGGGCCGCGTCCACCTCAGCCGAAACCCGAAAGTCCTTTGTCGCCTCGAGGAGCAGGCTTCCCCCGGCCTGCCGTGTCGCCACGCGCACGATGAGGACGTCCGAAACGGGTGTGAAGGACACGCCACCTCCCGTCTGCTGGTGGGTGGGCACGACGGCGTGGACGTTACCGGAATGCGCGGGAACGCCGATCACTCGGCGGACGTCGGCCCACCGCTTGATGATCCAGGCACGGACAGGACTTGCGGAGAACGCCACGACACCGAACACGAGCAGCACAGCCGCAGCCGCCGCAGGCCACGAACGCCGCGGCGTCCTGGACGGGCGGCCGGGATCTTTGAGCGCGAACATCCGTGGGCCATGGTCCGTGCGCTCGAGAAGCTCGACCAGCGCCCGCGATCGCCCGGCGATGGCGCGCCACTCGCGCTCGCATTGCGAGCACTGCGCGACGTGTGCGACGAGTTGTACCCGTTCAGCGTCCGAGGCCTGGCCATCGACGAGACGCACCAGCGCCCCTTCTTCCGGATGGGGAACGCGTGTCGCGATCCAGACGCTCACGGCACGAGCTCCTCGCCTTGGTCGAGCCCGAGCCTCTTGGCAAGCTTCGTGAGGGCGCGTGCGACAAGCGTTCCCACAGAGCCGGTCGTCGTCCTGAGCGCCGTGGCGATCTCGCGATGGGCGAACCCATCCGCTCGAAGGAGCAGAGCGGTCCGCTCCTTGTGGCTCAGCTCGTCGAGGGCAGCGCGGACTCGGTGGCGCAGCTCCAGGCGCTCGACCTCCGCGCTCGGGTCCGCGCGAGAGCTCGCATTGCGAGGAGCCTCTGCAGCCCAGCGGGTAAGCTCGCCCCGCCGCTGAGATGTCTTGCGCGCATCCTTCGCTAGATTCGTTGCCACCGTGAATAACCATCCCCTCATGTTTTCGGTCGTCCCTGGCGGCCGCACGACCAACTTCAGGAACGTTTCCTGCACCAAATCCTCTGCGAGGTCCGGATCACCCGTATACCGCGCCAGGTAGCGGAACAGGGCATCGCGGTGCTCCGCGAACAGCGTCTCGAGCTCCACCTCCCCTAGAACGACACCCGCACTCCACCGAGGGGGAGCAAGGGCACTCCGCGAGCGTAAAGGTCGCAGAGACCAGGTCGGACTTGGACCTCCCCAGGCCGGCTCGCGGCACAGCGATCCAAGGACCCCGCATAGGTCGCCGCGTTCGCCGCGCCGAGCGCGTTCCGCAGTTGCAGATAGGCGCCGAGCGTCCACCCCCGATACACCCGGCTCCAGTCGGCTAGGAGGTCGAGCGCGGCGTAACCAGGGGCCCGAGCGGCACTCGGCGCCTCGATGAAAGGCGTGTCCGTCTCTGCACTCGCTGGGCAAGCGGGCCCCACGGTAGCCGAGCAAGCGCTCGCCACTACATAGCGCGTGAAGGGTGAGCCGCCCGCGACTGTGATCGCGCCGCCGAGATGGAGGTTCGGCCTGGCTGCAAACAGGCCTGTGGTGTGGAGCACGAGGTGTCGGTCGTTCGGCGCCGGGTAGCGGTAGCCAAGCGCCGTGATCTCAGAGCGGCTCCACGCCAAGGACACCGATCCGGTCCACCGCCCGGCGAGCTTGCGCATCGACGCTTCGGCCCCGCGCGCTACCGTGGCGCCGGACACGAAGAAGGGTCGGTCGCGGGATACGGGATAGCGAATCCCGGGCGTCGGATCAGGTACGGCTACGCCGCGCTCTCCTCGCCAATAGACGTTAAACGCGGCGACCCAGCCGCCGTGCATCCAATACTCAGCGCCCGCGGTCGCGACGTCCGAGCGGATTGCTGGAACCGTGTCGCCCGCCAAGAGCCACACGTCGGTAAGGTGAAGTTCTGGTCCGATGCTGTTGCCTACTGGTCCGACGGCCTGCGTGTACTGGAACGAGCGTCCGAAGCCCGCCGACAGCGTCAAGCCGTCGACTGCTGTCCCGTACCGCACTTGGAGCCGCGGCGCGATTCGCAGCGGTGGCTCGGCCGCAACCTTGCTCCCCGCCTCAACGCGGAGGCCGGTCAGGACCGTGAGCCCGGTAAAGGGATGTACGCGCGTCTCACCCCAGAGGGACAGGAGATGGTTCGCACCGCGGTAGGGTGTACGGACCCCAATCACGTCGCCCGGATAGAGGACAGGACCCCACCCGTCGTAGTCCAGGCGCTGCGAGACGAATTGATAGCCCGCTGCCCAGCTATCTCGCGCGGCGGGGCCAACCACGCTGCTCAGCGTCATGTAGGTGATGCCGGCATGCGTGTTGATGTTCCAGATGTTCCAACTGCCCTGTGTGCACGACGGGTCGGTACAGGGGTCGACGTGGACGTCATAACGGGTGACGCCGATCGTGTGGTGCGTGGTGAAGCTCCCGAGGGGCGCCACCAATGTCGCCTGAAGCAGGCCGTTCCCCCATCGACCCTGGTTCCCGCTCAGGAGGTGCGGCACTCGACCCCCGAGTGCATCCCCCGACCACAAGCCACTTATGTCGAGCGCACGCCCCGTACCGAGCGGGAGGTCAAGACGCCCGGCCACGTCCATGAACGCGTAATGAATCGGGATGGTCGAGTCCTTTTCGAGCGTAGCGAGCAGGCTCGTGGCAACGTCGACCCACGAGCGCCGCGCCGCGACATGCCAGCTAGGGCCGGTGCCGCTCGCGGCGTGCTCGAACGCGACCCGAGCGCTGATCGGGGACAGTTCGGCGAGCCCCTGGAATCCGGGTCCCGTGGCGGCGCGCGACGTGAGCTCGAGCGTGGCGGCCGCTCCTTCCCCTGAAGCGGCAGGCCGGACGCCCGGATTGAACAGCGCGACACTCACGACATCCGGGGCGACGCCCGAAATAGCCCCGGCGGTGTGCAGCGGGCTGAAGAGGGGGAGACCATCGTAGGTCACGCGCGTTTGGCTCCACGGTGCTCCGCGCGTCCAGATCTCAGCGGTGTAGTCGTTGTGTGTCGCGACGCCCGGGAGGCGCTGCAGAGCGCGGAAGAGATCTCCTTCGCCGAGCGTCACAGCTTCCGTGACGTCGGCCTCTGTCACTGCGCGCGCGTCGGTTGCAAGAAAGCGTTGGCGGCGGTCCCCTTCCGCGATGAGCCGAGCGCGGGCAGCCGAATCCCACTCCGTGGGGAAGGGCGGCACGGTCCTCGCCGGGACGGTCACCGGCTCTAAGACGATGGGCAAGAGCGATAATCCGACCGAGACGCGAAGTGGTGCGGCGTCGTCCAGGTTCACCTCGAGATCAACCGAGCGGTAACCGATTCGCTGCACGTGCACTTGATAGCGACCAAGGGCGAGACCGTCGAACCGATAGACGCCGTGCGCATCGGTGCGCGCCGAGCGCGTCGATTCCCAAGACGACGAGCGGGCCCTCGGCGGGATCGCTCCACCTTCGGCAGGATAGAGCGAGACCAACGCCTCTTCGAGCGCCGCGCTGGTCTGGGCCGCAACCACAGACCCCTCAAGGCTACCTGGGGGAAGGGCAGAGTCTGGTCGCACGAGGCTCTGTGCTCCTGCGCATACAGCTGCCAGCTGGAGCATCGTGTCGATGACCACCGCGTATGCGCCGCCTCTTATTGTCGCCCGCATGAAGGTCCGCTTCAGTCGTTGCTACCATGTTAAACGATCCACGGCCTTGCATTCTGTCAGCGCTGGCAGCGATGTGCCGACCGCCAAGGGAGCCGACGGGGCTCCGTATCGACTGGATCGCCCTGGCAGGCCGGGATGACACGTGGAGGGGTTCGTAGGTGGACACCGGCCGTCTTGGATTACGAATCGAGCTCGGATTTCTCGCGGTCACTCCGAGAGGGTGACCGGTGCGGTGTCGAGGTGGCTCACAAGTCCCCCGACGGCGCCGACGCGCGTGACGGTTTCGTGACGGTTTCGGGATCAGATTTCGGCGTTTTCCGACCTTTTTTCCGAGAACGGCCGTCAGCTAAGTCGTTATCCTAGCGCGAGACGCGCTTGACGGGCGGAGCAGTCGGCTTAGGAAGTTGGAGGTTCGAGTCCTCCCGCCCCAGTTCTGCAAGTGCAAGCTCGCCTGATGCTTCCGCTTTGGTGTCCCACGACTCGGGTGAGCCCGTGACGTCGGCGCGCAATCCCAAGCTCGCCGATGTCGCCCGCCGAGCGAGGGCCGCGCGCTCGGCGTGTGCGCCGCTAGCGAGGGCCAGCCAGGATTGCCGCTCTCATCACTAATCCCCGATGTTGCGCTCCCCCTGCGGCGGCCGCGCCCGAAGCTGTCGCAAACGCTGCGACGGCGCCGGCAGCCGCCTTCGTCGTGAAGCCGAAACGCTCCGATACGGTCCAGCCGACATCCCCGCCGTCTAGGTCGATGAGGAAGCGTCGGAAGCCCTCCCCGGCAGCATCGTCAACGGACGCCACAGGGAAAAGTCTATGGACGTGCCAAGAGTAACTCGCGCCCGCCGGCAGTCCCATCCCTTCGGCTGCCAGGTCCGGGATCTTGGCGTCGTCTCCCGTCGTAAACACGAAATACGTCGGGCTGGTGGAGTTGCCAGGCCACGCCTCGAAGAGGTTTACGCCGGTTCCCTGTCCTTGAGTCCAACTGAACGGGATGGTGGTGTCGACACCGGAGGCGCCGCTCGCCGGCGAGGCGAGCTGTGGTGCCGCTGCAAGCGGGACGCTGACGTTGCTGGTGTTCCCGCTGATCCCTCCCTTGAAGAAGGACGACAACCGCGAGGAACCATCAACGGCCTCTGCCGCTACGGCGAATGCGACTCCGCTCAGGTCTGGCACGGTGTACGTGAACGCGTTGGAGAGGGCATTTTTCTCTTCCCAGGATAGCCCGAGGTGCCCGAAACCGATGTAAAACTGGCGAACGTTCAGCGTATAGCTCGCGGGCACGGTGATCGCCCCGCTGATGCTTTGCTCGGGTGGATCGGTCAACTCGGCTGCGGCGAAGTCATTGCCGGAGAAGTCCCCTCCGGCACTGATCGTCAGTGGCTTGCTCGCGTACCCGTTATAGCTCGCGGGCAGCCCCGTAGGGTCGGTCGTCCACCGAAGGAGGTAGAGCTGTCCCGCGTCGGTGTCGTAGGAGCCGTGCCACCGGACGGCGAAAGCGTACTGACCCGTCGTCGCATCGGCGCGACCCCCGCCCAAGGCGTAGCGGCCGCTGCTGGCGAAGAACACAACGGTCGCGCTGCCAGACGCCGGAGGCGCCGTGCCGCTGATCGTGGCGGTCCGCTCCGCGGCCGCGACGTCGGGGTACAGTAGCGCGGGGTCCGAGCGGGTGAGCCCCTTATACATCACCGCCGAATTCTGGGTCGGCAGGATCACGGTGATGTCATAGGGCGCCACCACGCCCGGAATCGAGAACGTCCCATCCGAGCTGCTCGTCACTGAGCTTTTGCCTAGGAGCACCGTCGCGCCGCTGATTGGTTCGGCGACCCGGTCTTGCACGCGTCCGCTGACCGTGATCCCCTGTGGCGGGGGAGTCGGGCCGTTGCCCGCGCACGCGACCAGGAGACCGAGAGTTGCCAAAGGAAGCGTCGTGGACCTGCGGAGCGTGTTCATGGTGTCCCCCTCCCGCGAAAGAAGTCTTGCTCCCTCAATTGATCAGTCCCAGTGCGCGTGCGACGTTGATGCGCCCCTTCCCGTAGTACGGGTCCACACCGGGTTCGCCGAGGTCGTCCGCTGACTGGAGAATCCGGGCCCTGATTAGCGCGGGATTGCCGTGGCCCAGTTGTGCCACGAGCAGCGCCGCAAGCCCGGCGACGTGTGGTGCCGCGAAGCTCGTACCGGCGCCCTGCGCGACGGGCTGGCGGGCGCGGCATGCTGGGGCACCTGTGGTCGCAGTCGGCGTCGTCGTGCAGATCGTCCACATTCTCCGGAACTGACCGACTTCACCTGCGCCGCCGGGCGCGGCGACGCTGACGGCGGAGCGGCCGAAAGCGCTGTATGGCGCGATTGCATCCACGTTTACCCACGGCCCATTCACGCCGGCGGCGCCGGTGGGCCCGGTGGCGGCCGCGCAGATCGCATTGGCGGCCTCACACGGCAGCCGCACGATGTCGCCGTTGTGATCGAGGTCGGCGCCGTCGTTGAAGGGGACGCTGACGACGAGCGCCCCCTTCCGGAACGCGTAGTTCACGGCGCGCTCGAATGCCGCCACAAAGCCCGGGCTCTGACTCTTGTGGCGCTCGCTGCCTCTGCTGAGGTTGATCACGTCGGCGCCCTGGTCGGCAGCGTACACGATTCCGCTGATCAGCCGGCCGACGGTGTGGTTGTTCGTGGAGTCGGCGACCTTCACTGCGAGGAGCGTGACGTAGCGGTTCACGCCCGCCAGGAGGATGGCGTTGCTCGCGACGACGGACGCAACTGCGGTCCCGTGCCAGAATAGGTCGCTGAACGGGAGCCGGCCCGGGTAGTGCCGCGTCACGTCCTCGGGCACGAATGATATCGAGCGGTCGAGATCCACGAGTCCGGCCAGGTCCGGGTTCGTATAG
>QHUT01000121.1 GCA_003222055.1 Gemmatimonadota bacterium | reverse complement strand
TTGGCTGAGCCAAGTGTGCGCGGTACGCGGTACGCGGTTGCCTCCCACGGCGTGTCGGCCACAGCGGGGGGTCGCCATGCACCGGGGGATACCGCGCACCGCGCACCGCGTACCTCCCGTCCATGACCCGAGTTCTCCTGGTTCCCGATCTGCCGCTGGAGCGCTGGCCCTCGATGGACCGGTACGCGCACCGGCTGCACGACCGGCTGGAGGGCGGCGATCCCGGGTTCGAGGTACGCCTCGCCGCGGCGATCGGGGACCTCACGAGCGACGTAGGAAACGGCCGCAGCTCGGGGGGCTATCCCCGCTGGTGGGCGCAGGACGTCGATCCGACCAAGTTCGTGCTGCCCGGGCCCCTGCACGTGCCGCAGCGCTACGTGGCGCGCTACTTCCTTTATCCGTGGTGGCTGCGGCGCGAGGCGAAGCGCGCCCAGCTGGTGCACATCCTCGATCACAGCTACGCGCACATGGTGACGCGCGTGCACCGCCGCCCCGCCGTGGTCACCGTGCACGACCTGATGCCCGTGATTATCCTGCGCTCCCCTACCGACGGCTGGCGCGAAGGCGTGCGCAACCGGTTCCTGCGCGGTACCCTCAAGGCCCTGCGCCTCGCAGGGGCGTACATCGTGGGCACGGAGTGGTTGAAGCGGGAGCTCGCGACCTGGCTGGGCGACGACCGGCGCATCAGCGTCGTCCCGTTCGGGGTGGACCGCGCGTTCTTCTCCGAAGCGCCCAACGCCCGTGTCCGGGGCCGGGCGGACTGGCGCATCCCCGACGACGCTTTCGTCGTGCTGCACGTCGGGAGCACGGTCGAGCGCAAGAACGTGCCCCTCGTGATCAACACGGTGGCGCGGCTCCGCAGCGAAGCGGACGCGTACCTGCTGCAGGTGGGCGGCCGCCTCAGCGGCGATCAGGAGCAGCTGATCGAGCGCCTCGGCCTGCGTCGCTTCGTGCGCACCGTCCCGTTCGCGGACGAGAGCACGCTGCGGCGCGCCTACCGCGCGGCCGACGTGCTGCTGTTTCCGTCCCTGTACGAGGGGTTCGGCTATCCCGTGATCGAGGCGTTCGCGTCGGGCCTCCCGGTAGTGACCTCGGGAGCGGGCGGCTTGAAGGAAGTGGGCGGCGACGCGGTCGTGGTGGTGGAGGGCCGCGACCCGGCCGCGTACGTGCAGGCGCTCGAGCGGTTGAACGACGATGCCGTGCAGCGCGAAGACCTGATCGAGCGGGGCCGCGCGCGGGCGCGCACCTTCACGTGGCAGCGCACGGCGGAGCAGACGGCCGAAGTGTACAGGAGCCTGCTATAACTCAGGGAAGCGAGAGCAGCGCTTTCATCTCCGCCGGGTCGATCGACATCACACCGGACCGCCCGCTGCCGCTGGCGGGCTACCCGGAGCGCCGTCGCCCCAGCAGCGGCGTCGCCGACCCGCTCGAGCTGAATGCGCTGCTGCTGCGCGCTCCCGGGCAAAGCGTCGCGATCCTCACCGCCGACCTGCTGTTCGTCACGGCGGAGCTGAAGGCGCGGCTGCTGCAGGCCGTGGGCGCACGGCTCGGTGTCGACGAGGCGTCGCTGCTCGTCGCCGCCTCGCACACGCACACCGCGCCCGCGGCGGACCCGGGCAAACCGAGACTGGGCCCGTGCGATCCGGTCTACGCCGCCCTGGTGGCGCAGCGGGCCACCGAGCTGCTCGGGCGGCTGGCCTCGATCGACCCCGTCCCGTGCCATGTCGACTACCGCACGGGGGCCGCGGATCACGCGATCAACCGCCGCCGGCCCGGGTGGCACGTCTCCCTGCGTCACCTCCCCTACCGCGGTGTGCGGCGCGCCCCGAACCCCGCCGGCCCGCGCGACGAGACGCTGCATCTCCTCACGTTCAGCGATCCCACGGACCGCCCGCTCGCGGTGCTCTGGTCCTACGCCTGCCACCCGGTCGGATTCCCGGCGCGGACCCGGGTGAGCGCCGACTTTCCCGGCGTGGTGCGGCGCGCGTTGCGCGACGCCCACGGCGCCGAGCTGCCTGTGCTGTTCCTCCAGGGGTTCGCGGGCGACGTGCGCCCGCGCGAGATCGGCGCGACCACGCGCTTCGCCCGACGGCTGGCGGAGCTGGTGGTAGGCGCGCTCTTCGCCACGTTCACCCCGGCGCAGTACACAGCCTGGGCCGGCAGCCTCGCCGAGCGCGTCGTCGGCGTGGCGCGCGGCGCCCTGCGCACGCGCCGCCCGATCGCCCCCCAGTGCCGGCGAGAACGCACCGCCCTCTCCGCGCTGGTCGCGGGCGCGACCGCCGGGCGCGACGTGACCTTTCAGCGCGTGAGCCTCGACCCCGGGTTGCACCTCGTGGCCGTCTCCGCGGAACCGGTCACCCCCTACGGCGCCGTGCTGCGGCGCATCTATCCCGGCGCGGTGCTGCCCGTCGGCTGCATCGATAGCGTGTTCGGGTACCTGCCCACGGCGTCCATGCTGGGCGAGCGCGGCTACGAGGACTCGGCCTTCATGCAGCCGTTCGGCCTGTCGGGCCGGTTCCGTCCGGACCTGGAGGGGGTGGTGACCGGAGCCTGGGAGCGGCTCGCCCGGTAATCCTTCCCCGGGGACCGCCGAGCGCGCGCGACACCGGTGTGGCCCCGGCTCGGCAGGCCCCCGGGGACGGAGGGTAGGAGGCGGCGCGACACAGGACGTTGGGCAGGCGCGGCGATTGCAGATCGCATCTCCCGGTGAGCCCGGTGAGGAACGCCGTCTACCTGCTGGCGCTGGGAGGTCTGGCCGCCGGCTGTCATCTCGACAAACTCCTGAGCAGCAGCTCGGGCGGCGGAGCGTCGCCCCGCGGCGCGCTCCGGGCGTCGGCGGCCACCTCGGGCTCGAACTTGCCGACCGGCTACACGGTGACGCTGGACAGGAGCCAACGCAGCTCCATCGGCATCAACGACAGCGTCACGGCGACCGGAATCCACGCCGGCGACCATACCCTCGCGCTCGGCAGCGTGCCGAACAACTGCAGTGTGAGCGGCGCGAACCCGCGCAGGGTGACCGTGCTGCCGAACGACACGGCGCGAACGGCCTTCAGCGTCGGCTGCACCGCGCCGGCGACGCACCTCGTCTTCACCATCGAGCCCCCCTCGGCGATCACAGTGCTGTCACAAGTTTTTCAAGTGGAAGTGACCGCCGAGAACGATTCCGGCGACGGCGTCCCGGGCTTCATCGGGGTCGCGACCGTCGGCATCGAGACCGACGGGAGCGTGACCAAGCACGCCCACCTCAGGGGCACCACGCGTGTGAGCCTGGTGAACGGGATTGCGAGCTTCTCGAACTTGAGGATTGATCAGCCCGGCGTGAATTACACGCTCAAGGCGAGCGTCGTTCCGACTCTGACCGACGCGATCAGTCGCTCCTTCGATGTTCTCGCTCCGTAACGCCGTGCCGCTGCGCGTCGGCGCGGGCGTCCTGGCCCTCATGTGGCTCGTGAGCTGCCAGATCGACAAGCTGTTCCAGAGCGGGGGGGCGTCCGACCCTCCGGCCGTGCGGCTCGAGTTCGCGGCGCCCCCCAACGCGACCGCGGGCGAGCCGCTGTCCCCCGCCGTCCGAGTGGGCGCGGTCGACGGCACCGGCGCGGTCGACACCACCTTCCACGGCGCGGTGACCGTGACCCTGGGCGAAAACCCGGGGCGCGGCACGCTGCGGGGCACCGGCACCGTCGACGCCGTGCGCGGCGTCGCGAGCTTCACCGATCTCTCGATCAACCGGCCGGGCACGGGCTACACGCTGGTCGCCACGTCGCCCGGCGTGCGGGGGGCGACCAGCCCCGCATTCGACGTCGCGCCCGCCGCGGCGGCGCGACTCGCGTTCACGACACCACCCCACAACGCCACGGCCGACAGCGTGATCAAGCCGCCGGTCCAGGTGACGGCGTTCGACACGCTCGGCAACGTGGCGACGGGCTTCGCGGGGAACGTGACGGTCGCGCTCGGCCCGGCATCGAACGGAGGGACGCTCGGCGGCACGCCGACGGTGGCCGCCGTGAGCGGCGTCGCGACGTTCGCCGACCTGAGCGTGAATCGGGCGGGCAGCGGCTACCGGCTCACGGCCAGCGCGGGCCAGCTCGCCGAGGCGACGAGCGACCCGTTCGCCATCGCCCCGGGGCCGCCGACGACGGGCGACCTGACGGTGACCACGTCCACCACGGGTGCGAACCTACCGACGAGCTATACCGTCACCGTGGACGGCGGCCAAAACCGCACCATTCCGGCGAACGGCGGGACCACGACCTACAGGGGGCTCTCGGCCACCACCCACACCGTCGCCCTCACCGACGTGCCGGCGAACTGCACGGCGAGCGGCGGCGCCTCGCACACCGTCACGGTGGCGGCCGGCGAGACGACCACCGAACCCTTCTCCATTAGCTGCGCCGCCACCACCGGCAGCCTCTCGGTGACCACGAGCACCTCCGGGCAGAGTCAGGATCCCGATGGCTACACCTTCGCCGTGGACAACGGCACGCCGCAACAGATCGGCGTGAACCAGACCATCACCGTCACTCCGGTTGCCACCGGGAGCCACACCGTCGTCCTGGCGGGCGTCGCCGGGAATTGCACGGTGGCGAACGGGCCGTCGCGTACCGTCACCGTCCCCGAGGGCGGTTCGGTCGAGGCAGCGTTCTCCGTCACCTGCACCCAGCTCACCGGTAGCGTGACCGTTACCACGAGCACGTCGGGCGACACGCCCGATCCCGACGGCTACACCGTGGCGGTGACCGGCGCCGCGAGTCGACACATCGACCCCAACGGCACTGTGACCTTCGCGAACCTCGCCACGGGGGACCACACGGTGACCCTGAGCGGGATCGCGTCCAACTGCTCGGTGAGCGGCGGGCCCTCGCGCCCCGTTACGGTGAGCACGGGACAGACCGTGATCGTCACATTCACCATCGACTGCCCGACGGTGCCGCCCCCGACCGGAAGCCTGACCGTGACCACGAGCACGTCGGGACAGAGTCAGGATCCCGACGGCTACACCTTCGCCCTGGACAACGGCCCACCGCAACCGATCGGCGTCAGCCGGTCCATCACGCTGACCGACGTGCCCGCCGGGAGTCACACCGTCGTGCTATCGGGGGTCGCCGGCAACTGCACAGTGACGAACGGGACATCCCGCACGGTTACCCTCTCCGCCGGCGGCTCCGCGACGGCGAGCTTCACGATCACCTGCCAAGCGCTCCCCGGCAGCCTCACGGTGCGGACCGCGACGACCGGGTCGAGCCAGCCGAGTGGCTACA
>QHUT01000119.1 GCA_003222055.1 Gemmatimonadota bacterium | reverse complement strand
GGCAAGTATGTGAAGCTCGAGGACACCATCAGCTCGTTCGAGCGCGTCGTCGCCGGCGAATTCGACCACCTGCCGGAGCAGGCGTTCTACATGGTGGCCGGGATTGACGAAGCGCTCGAGCAGGCCAAACGGCTGGCCAGCGCCTGAGTGATGCACGTCACTGTAGTTTCCCCCGAGCGGGCGGTATTCGATGGTGCCGCCGACGCGGTGGTCGCGCCGGCGTTCGACGGCCAGGTCGGCATCCTGCCGCGCCACGCGCCGTTTCTCACGCTGCTCGGGGTGGGTGTGTTGCAGGTGCAACAGGGCAGCACGTCGAGCCGGTTCACGGTGGCCGGTGGTTTCCTCCAGGTGATGGGGGACGCGGTGCGCGTGGTGGCCGATCGGGTCGACGCGTCTTGACAGATCAGCGCATCGCTCTTAGCGATGTGCGGCTGCTCATGTGACTCGTCGCGCCCTTCATTCTTCCCTTATCACGGTCAAGGGAGGCTTCCACATGCGGAAGTGCATCGGCAGCGCGCTCCTCGTGGTCGTTCTGGCGACGGTACCTGGTCTGGTCACGGCGCAGCGGCGCGCCGCGGCAGAGGCCGGCCCCCAGAACGAGCTCGGCGTTGATCTGGCGTTCCAGTATGTGAGTCACATGCTGAACCGGGGGAGCGGAACCCGCGGCCTGATGCGCGCACCGTACGTGACGGCGGGGGTGGGGCTGAACATCTTGAAGTTCGGCTCCGGTGCGAGTACCGAAACCCAGTTCGCAATCGGTGGTGGGGTCGGGAAGCGGCTCCCCTACGGGAGCGCCGTGTTCCGGCCCGAGGGCTGCCTCGCGTACGCCTTCTCGTCCGGTGTCTTGCCGAGCGCATTCTCGATCGGCATCCGGCTTGGGTTGTCCTTCTGGCATTAGGCGCACGTAGGTGGTGACGGCCCGTCCGCACACTCGCGGGCGGGCCGTCACGTTTCACGCGCGGGGTGCGGAACGATGCCCGCCCGCATGGGTACTCTGTCTCACGCGCTCATCAAGCAATTGACGCCAAGGAGCTCGAGCCATGGGACGTGAGGTGGCGTTGTTGGTGGCGGCGGCCGTGGCGGGAGTGGCGCCGGTCGCACGAGCGCAGGCGACGGGTATGCCGTCGTTCAACGCGCCCTATCGCGCGTTTCACCGGTCGGAGCTGGGGGCCGTGTTCAGCTTCCCTCACGGGGGCGGCACGGGGTTCGAAGGCGCGTACCGCTATGCGAGCGGCACGCTCGACGTCGGACTGCGGGGCGGCATCTTCGATCCTCCCGGCTCGGGAAAAGCCGTCCTGCTCGCCGGCGTCGAGGCACGCGAGCGCGTGATCACCCACACCATCGACTTCCCGCTCGACGGCGCTATCGTGTTCGGCGCCGGGGCCGGGCTCGTGAGCGGCGGCTCGACGCTGTTCGTTCCGGTGGGTCTGTCGTTCGGCCGCCGCGTCGATCCGCGGGGATCGACGGTCAGCATCGTGCCCTACGTGCAGCCCACCGTCGGCTTCGTCGCCGGCAGCGGCCGATCCTCGGCCCTGGAGTTCGGCTTCGGCGTCGGGGCCGACTTCCGGCTGTCCCGCGTGCTCGACGCGCGCGTCTCGGGCGGCCTCGGCGATCATCCGTTCACCGGTGTGTCGATCGGTGCGGTGTGGGTGCACTAAGGGAGGTTGGGGAGGTTAGGGAGGTTGGGGAGGTTGGGGGAGGTTGCTCCGCAGACGTCCCAACCTCCTCTAACCTCCCCAAACCTCCCCAAGCCTCCCCAAGCCTCCCCAACCTCTGTCAAGGAGCGTTATGAAGCAGACGGCGTTAATTCTGGGTTTGGTCGCATTTCTCGCGAGTCCCGTCGCGGCGCAGTGGCTGAATGAGCCTGTCTGGAACAGCCCCAAGGCCGGCACGGGGGTCACGATCAGCGGTGACTACGCCCGGCCCGACAGCACCTCGGGAAAGGGCAACGCCTTTGGCGGTCGCGTGTCGTTGGGTCTCAGCACGATCACGTTTACCGCCGGCGTGGCGACCTGGAAGCCCGACGGGGCGACCCAGAGCTTCACGTCGATCGGCGGGAACGCCGCGTTCCGGTTGATCGGCGGAAGCTTGTTGCCGGTGGCCGTGAACCTGCAGGTCGGGGCGGCCCGTACCGACTCGGCCAACTCGACGCCGGCTCAGACACGGGTGACGGGCGCCGTGGGCTTCAGCGTCCCGCTGCCGACGCCTGTGGTGAGCATCGAGCCGTATTTTTCCCCGGGCATCCGCCACACCAGCGCGAGCGGCGGCGGCAACAGCACGGAGTTCGGCTACGCGATCGGAGCGAACGCCAGTTTCGGGTTGTTCGGTGTGCACCTCGCGTATGACAGCCAGAAGCTCAAGGGCGGGGGCTCTCGCGGTGTGTTCGGTGTGGGCGCCCACCTGGGCTTCCACCTGCCGATGGGCTTGTAACCCCGGTTCACAAGCGTACTTGAAGCCGCTACCTTTGGGGCGCGCCAAACCGGGCGCGCCCCGTCCGTTTCCAGGAGCGCTGTGAATCGATCGCAGGTCATGCGAGCATCGGTCCTCACGCTGGCGATCGCGTCGAGCGGTTGCGCGCTCACGCTCGACGCGACGCATCTCGGCGTCCCGGTGTCGCTCGCGAGCTCGGCGCAAGGGCCGGACTCCGGCACGGCGTTCAGTGTGACCAAGCACTCGATCTACCTGCTCGTCGGCCTCGTGCCGGTCTCGCAGCCGAATCTCGAGGACGTGTTGGCCGGCCAGGTCGGCACGGGAGCGCGAATCACCAACCTGCGCGTCAAAGCGCGGAGCCGCTGGAGCGATCTGCTGGTCACCGGGCTGACGCTGGGGCTCGTGGTGCCGCGGTCGGTGACGTTCGAAGGAGTTGTGGCCGGAAAGTAGCGAGGCCCTGCCCGCTCCCGCGTCTCGTCATGGCACTCGTTCCAACGGGGCCGAGGCCTAGCCCGCAACCAGCTTTTTCACCAGAGCGGTCGTTCGTTCCGCCGCGCCGCGCCCCTCCCGCACCAACTTCTTCCCGGCGTCTCCCGCCTTCTTGCGCGTCGTGGGGTCGTGATGCCACACGAGCCACTGCGAGTGCAGCGCGTGCCGCCCGTCGGAGGCAAGCGCGATGGCGCCGCCGCGCTGGAGCAAGAGCGTCGCGTCGCGGCTCATGTGCCAGTGCGGCCCTACCGCTACGGGGACGCCGAACACCGCCGGCTCGAGCACCGAGTGCAGGCCGGCCCGGTGATACCCACCCCCGACGAACGCCACGTCCGCGAGAGCATACAGGTCGGCGAGGATGCCCACGCGATCCACCACGATCACCGGGGGGGGCGCCGGCGAGGTGTGCGCGACCTGCGACAGCCGGATCGGCCGAGGCAGGCCGAGCTTGGCGGCGAGCTGCGTTATCCCCGCGAGGTGGTCGGGATTGGGCTCGTGGGGCGCGAGCACGAGCCGCGAGTTGGGGACTTGCGCCAGCAGGTCCTGGAATGCGGGCAGGACGACGGCTTCGTCGGCGGGCCAGGTGGATCCGGCGACGACGGTGAATGTGCCGGCCGGGGCGATGGCGAGCCGCGCGAACGGGTCGCGCGTGCGGTCGAAGCGCTCCGCCCGCTCCGCCACGCTGTCATAGCGCGTGTCCCCCGTGACCTCGAGCGCGCTGCGGCGGGCCCCCAGCTGCTCCAGGCGGCGCCCGTCCTCTTCGCTGATCGTGCCGATCCGGTCGAGCGCCCGGTACGCCGGCTCCGCCCAGCCGCGCGTGGGCCAGCGGAGCCGCGAGCTATGGGGCGCCACCGTGGCGGAGATGAGGCCCAGCTTCACGCCGCGGCGCGCGGCCGCCAGGGTCAGCTCGGGCCACACGTCGAGCTTCGAGAACACGAGGGCGGTGGGTTTGAGCGCATCCAGCACCGCCGCCACGTCGACGGGGCGGTCGAGCGGCAGATAGTCCGCCACGTCCGCCGGCAGCGTGCGCGCCAGGCGCTCGGCCGACGGGGAAAAGAACGTGTAGGCGAGCTGCCAGCTGGGCGCTTCGGCGCGCAGCGCCTCGAGCACCGGCTTGGCCTGCAGGCCCTCGCCCACCGAGGCCGCGTGCACCCACACGAGCGGACGCCCGGGATCGCGCTCGCTCTTGGCCCATGCGGCCAGTCGCTGGGTGACGCCGCGGCGCGCGTCCAGGCCGCGGGCGAGCTTCTTGTCGAAACGGGCGGCGAGGGGCAGGGCGCGCTGCGCCAGTCCCAGCCCGAGCCGGTACAAGAAGGAAGGGCGCGCCATCAGCGCCCGGTCTTGGTTCGGTAGATCGAGTCCAGCACCGCGCGGAATACCGTCACCGGCGCGGCACCCTCGAGCAGGCCGCCCTCGACGTAGAAGGTGGGGGTGCTCACGGCGCCCGCGCGTCGCGCCCGAGCGGCGTCGGCGTCGACCTCGGAGGCGGTCGCTTTGGCGGCGAGGCAGCGGGCCAGCGCGGCGTGATCGAGGCGCGCCGAATCGCCGAGGGCGAGGAGAAACGCTTCGGGCTTGGGGAGCTTGGCCCAGTCGTCCTGGTGGCGGAACAGCAGGTCGTGCATCGGCCAGAAGCGATCCTGCCGGGCCGCGCACACGGCGACTTGGGCCGCCGCCTGCGCGTTCGAGTGGACGCTCGTGAGCGGCAGGTTGATGTAGACGAGCCGGACCTTTCCGGTCGTGATGTACTCCTGCTCGAGCAGCGGCATGGTACTCAGGGCGAAGGCGCGGCAATAGGGGCACTGGAAGTCGGACATTTCGTAGAGCGTGACGGGCGCGTCGCGGCGGCCTTTGGACCGGGCCGCGAGCGGGTCGGACTGCGCGACGCCACTGCCGAGCGAGAGCAGCGCGGCGCAGGCAAAGACGAGTCGAGTCATGCCGCCAAAATAATGAAATCTTGGATGTCTAGCGGACCTCCGCCCCACCCCGGCGATTGTCCAGCACGAACCGATCGCGCGCGGGCATGAAGACGCGGGGCAGGGTCTGCGCGTCCATCACCGCGGTGTCGGCGACGATCTCGTTTCGCCACAGCAGGAAGGCGACCAGCGCGTATATCTCGTCGGGCTTGAGCGAGCCTGGGGCGGTGAGCGGCATCGCGCGATTCAGATAGTCGTACAGCGTCGTCGCGTAGGGCCAGTAATTGCCGACGGTCTTCACGAGGCGCGGGTCGCGGCCGAACGGGAAGGCTTGCCGGGGCTCGCGACCCGCCAGCCGGTCAAACGGCCCCTCCGTGCCCGTCTTGCCGTGACACGCCGCGCACTTGCGGCGATAAATCTCGGCGCCTTGCGCGGCCGTGCCGCTTCCGGGAGGCAGCCCGGTTCCGTCGGGCATGACGTCGGTGTCCCATGCCCGGATCTCCGCCGTCATCGCTGGCCGCCCGATGCCTAGTCTTGCGGGCGCCGCTGCTCCAGCGGTGGTCCGGTCACTCGGCCTGCACGCGCCGCCGCTCACGAGGAGGACGACGAGCATCGGAGCCGTCGCCCGCACGCTCACCCCTCCCCGCCGAACATGACCGCGCCGTCCTTCCGCACGCGCCATTCGCGAATATGGTTGAAGTGGTAGTACGTCCCGACGCCCCGGGCCTTCCGCAACTGGTCGAGCGTCGGTTGGACGTAGCCGGTCTCGTCGACCGCACGGCTGAGGATGGTCGTTTCCGTCCCGTCCCAGTTCCACAGGTACCGGAAGCGGGTGTGGCACTTGGGGAGCACGGGCGCCTGCAGGTCGGCGGGCGCCCAGCGGCGCCCGGCGTCGGTGCTCACGTCGACCCGGCTGATGCGGCCGCGGCCGCTCCAGGCGATCCCGCTGATTTCCCACCACCCGCGGTCGGGAAGGATCACGGGATACGCGGGGAACGTGATGATCGACTTCGCGTCCATGGCGAAGCTGAACATGCGCGCAGTGCCGTCCGCCAGCGGATCGGTGTACTTGGACGTCTCCTCGCGCGTCATGAACGGCTTGTCGGCGAGCTCGATTCGCCGGAGCCACTTCACGTTGGCGTTTCCCTCCCAACCCGGCAGCACCAGGCGAACGGGATATCCCTGCTCCGGGCGCACCGCCTCTCCGTTTTGGCCGTACGCGATCAGAGCGTCGTCCCATGCCTTGTCGACGGGGATACTCCGGGCCATCACCGCGGCGTCCTCGCCTTCGGCGAGAAGCCATTTCGCGCCGGTTTTCACTCCCACTTCGCGGAACAGGGTCGCGAGCGGCACGCCGGTCCATTCACTGGTGCTGGTGAGGCCGTCGATCGCCTGCGGCGAGAGGTCCGGGCGGGCGCCGCCGTAGCTCACGCCCCCATTTCCGGAGCATTCCAGGAAATACAGGTGCGACACGGAGGGAAACCGCCTAAGGTCGGCCAGGTCGAAGACGGTCGGGCGCTCGACCATGCCGTGAATGAGCAGCTTGTAGCGGTGGGGGTCGATGGCGGGTACGCCGGCATGATGGCGCTCGAAGTGGAGATCCGCGGGGGTCACGATGCCGCAGAGGTCCTGCAGCGGCGCGAACGAGCTCCCCTGGGCTCCTCCGATGGCAATCCGCCGCGGCCGTTCGAACGGCGAGCGCCGGCCGAGCTCGCTCAGGGGCGCACCCGGGACCTTGGTTGGGTCGGGCGGCACTGTGGGAACGCGTGGTTGGCCCGGCGCTTGGGCGAGCCCCGCCTTGTGAAGTGCGTGCACACCGAGCGCGCTCGCGACGCTCGTGAGCAGGACCCGGCGGGAGAGTGGCGCGTCTTGCATGGCTTGCGGTCCGGTTCGGGGACGGTCGTCCGACACTACGTCGTTGCGGCCGCCATGATCGGGCCGCACCTTGAACGTATATGCCTCGCGCGCTCTTTGCCTTGCTCGTGTCGACGCTCGGGGGGGGCACACCGCCTCATCCGGCGATCAACGCCGCGCCTGAAATCAGATCGTGCCAGCCGTGCCACCAGAGGATCGTCGCGAGTTTCGCTCGGACCGCGCACTTCCGGACGTCCGCGGAGGCGAGTGCCCGATCCGTCAAGGCGCGCTTTGGCGAGGGGCACGATGTGCTGCGCACCGGGGCGGCCGGGGTCTATTTCCACATGGAGCGGCGCAACGGCGTCTTCTATCAAACCGGCGTGGATTCGGGCCGGGGCACATCCCACGCGGAGCGCATCGATTTGGTGATCGGATCCGGGCGGCGAGGGCAGTCGTATCTGTACTGGAGAAACGGGCTGTTGTTCGAACTGCCGGTTTCGTATCTGACGGGAATCGGACGTTGGATCAACAGTCCCGGCTACCCGGACGGTCAGATCGATTTCGGACGGCTCATCGTACCGCGCTGTCTGGAATGCCACAGCACGTCGTTCACCCTGAGAATGGATCGCGGCGCGGTACGCTACTCCCGTCCGTACGCGCTCGGCCTGTCCTGCGAAAAATGCCACGGGGACCCTCGGGCGCACGTCCGGTATCAGACATCCCACCCGGCGGACACCGCCGGAAAATACATTCTCAATCCCGCCCGCTTTTCGCGAGATCGCCAGGTGGACAATTGCGCGTTGTGCCATTCCGGTGAGCGGGATGCGAAGGAACCGCCCTTCACCTACCGGCCCGGTGACGACCTCGACGACTATTTCCTGCCTCCGTCCAGAGGAGATGTTCCGGTCCCCGACGTTCACGGGAATCAGGTGGCGCTGCTGCGCCGCAGCAAGTGCTTTCGCTCGAGCCCGGCCTTGTCGTGCTCGACGTGCCACGACGTTCACGAACCGCAACGCGACGTGGCCTGGTTCGCGCAGAAATGCCTGGCGTGTCACGAGACTCAGCAGCATCGGATAGCCGACCAGCTCGGCGACCAACTGATCGTCTGGTGCATCGATTGCCACATGCCCAACCGCAGGTCCAACGCGATCGAAATCAACACGCCCACGACGCGGGTGGCGCTGCGCTATCGCAGCCACGCCATCGGGATCTATCCCGACGTCGCCGCCGCGGTGCTCAGGTCACACGGGGTCGAGCCGCCCCGCTAGCGGGGTTCCAACGTCGCGGCACTGGCAGGCGAGTTTCTTCTCACCCCGGGCTTGCGCCCGGGGTCAGTCGCGGCTACCTGCGCTGGCCGGCGTGCCGTACATTCGTGGCTGGAGGATGGTGATGACATGACACGCCCGAGCATGAGGTGGTCGTGGATCGCGCTGCCGTGCCTCGCGGCGGTGTTATCGGCGCAGACACCGCGCCTCGGGACGATTGATTTTCCCACGTCGGGTCCTCCTGCCGCTCAGGCCCCGTTCATCCACGGCGTGCTGTTGCTGCACAGCTTCGAGTATCAGGACGCCGCCCGGGCGTTCCGCGAGGCACAGCGGGTCGACCCCGGGTTCGCCCTGGCGTATTGGGGCGAGGCGATGACGTACACCCATCCGCTCTGGGATGAGCAGGACGCGAACGCCGCGCGCGCCGCGCTGCAACGCCTGGGTCCCACGCCGCAAGCGCGCCGCGCCAAGGCGCCCACGCCCCGCGAGCGCGCGTATCTGAACGCCGTCGAGATCCTGTACGGCGACGGCCCGAAGGCCAGGCGGGACACGGCCTATTCGCGCGCCATGGAGCGGCTGGTGGCGCGCTTCCCGGGCGACCGCGAGGCACAGGTGTTCTACGCGGCGTCGCTCCTGGGCTTGAGTCAGGGCGTGCGGAACGTTCCGACGTACATGCGAGCCGCCGTGATCGTCGGGCGGGTGTTCCGGAACAATCCGGATCACCCGGGGGCCGCGCACCTGCTGATCCACTGCTACGACGACCCGATCCACGCGCCGCTCGGTCTGCCCGCGGCCCGCGCGTACTCGAAGATCGCTCCCGATGCCGCGCACGCCCAGCACATGACCACCCATATCTTCCTCGCCTTGGGGATGTGGGATGAGGTGGTGTCGCAAAACGAGCTGGCGTCCGGCAGCGACCCCGCCACCCGGGCTCCCGACCACTACACCCAATGGCTCGGGTACGGCTACCTGCAACAGGGCCGATACGCGGAGGCGCGGCGTCATCTCGAGCGGATGCGCGACAACGTGGACAAGGGCCGGAGGGGCCGGGCCGTGCTGGCGCAGATGCGCGCCGAATACGTCGTGAATACCGAGCAATGGGACAGTCCCTCGCTGCAGTGGAACATCGACCTCACTGCGGTGCGCGCGCGCGACGCCGCGGTGGACGCGTTCGTCGCCGGACTCAGTGCGCTGAAACGCGGCGACCGCGCCGTCGCGGATCGGACCCTGGAGGATCTTGCGGCGATCAATCGCGACCGAGCGCCGGTCGCCCCGGGCCAGGAACGCGACGCGGTTCCGGCCATTCTGGAGACAGGGTTCCGGGCGCTGCTGCGCGAGGCCGAAGGGGCCGCGGGCGACGCGGTCGCGCTGATGCGCCAGGCGGCGGCGCTCGAAGACGCCATGCCCGTCGAGTTCGGGCCGCCGGCGGACGTGAAGCCGGCGCACGAGTTGTTGGGGGAGATCCTGTTGCGGACCGGCCGTCCCAAGGAGGCGCAGCGCGAGTTTGCGCGCCAGCTGCAGCTTGCCCCGAAGCGCGCCCTGTCGCTGCTCGGTCTCGGCCGCGCGGCAGCGGCTGCGGGGGACGGGGCGACGGCGGCCCGGGCCTATGCCGAGCTGCGGGCCATCTGGCATCGCGCCGATCCCGACCGTCCCGAGCTCGCCGAAGCAGCGCGATTCCTGGCGACCCGGCCGTAGCAGGGCTAGCGGGGTCGGTCAGGCTCCACCACGTCCAAGGTCCCAAGTGCGGCAATCGGGCCGGCCACCGTCTGCCGCCGGCCTGACGGCCAGAGCACGTCGAGCGAGGTCGCGTGGTCGGCGGTCCCGAGGCCGAAGTAGAGCGGCAAGTCGCTCTGAGACAGGTAGCCGGACTTTCCGTCCATCACCTTGAGCATCCGCCGGCCGTCGGGCAGGACCACGGTCACACGTGCCCCCAGCCCCTCGCGGTTCGAGGCCGTGCCGCGCAGCCGGACCTTGAGGAAGTGAATGCGGCGCCGCTGGGCGAGGTCACTGATCAGGATCTGGGGCGGCGCGTTGAACTCGTTGGTCACCACGTCCAGGTCCCCGTCGTCGTCCACGTCGACGATCACTGCGCTGCGCGTGCCCCGCGCCGCCATCATGGTCAGGTGGCCCGCGGCGTCGAAGCGGCAGCCGAGGCCTGCCGAACCGCTTTCCGAGCAGACGCCGCAGAAGAACTGCCGCCGGTCGGCGCCCCGGCAGTCGAGCTGGAACCAGACTTGCTCCGTCGCGCCGCCCGGGCGCGGTTCGACGCCGAGCAGGAATTCGCTGGCGAGGAAGTGTCGCCCCGCTTCGTTCAGCAGCACGGAGTTGATGCCGTAGCGATGCGGAAAGTTCATCCCGGCGGCGATGAAGATGTCGTCCCAGCCGTCGGCGTTGAGGTCGTCGACGCTCGGCCCCCACGGCCAGTACGTCTCGACGCCGAGCGTGTCCGAGACGTCTTCGAAGCGGCCGCCCCCCCTGTTCGTGAACAGCGCGTTGCCGAAGATGAAGCGGTCTTTCCCATCGGGGAAAAAATCCGGGGGTGCCTTGGACGAGTCGGCCTTGCGGGTCTCGGCCGCCCAGTCCCCTGGCGGGATGTTGAGCCACATGTCGTCGTGCATATCGGTGACCAGGAGGTCGACCCGGCCGTCTCCGTCGAAGTCGAATGCCTTCACGCCCATGGCGCCCCAGGGCGTCTTGGGGAAGTATTCTCGACTCGCGTCGCGAAACCGTTTCCCGCCCTCGTTGAGCCACAGGTGATTCGCACCCTGCATGTTCAGGATGTACAGGTCGGGTCGCCCGTCGTCGTTCACGTCGATCACCGTGGCGTCCCCGCTCCAGCTCGAGTCGACCAGGCCGACCTCGCGCGTCACGTCCTTGAAGCGGCCGCCACCGAGGTTGTGATACAGGACGCTCGCTTCGGCGCGATCCGGGTGCGTATGGCCGTGGAACGCGTCGGGCAGTCCCACGTAGTAGCCGCCCGGCCCCTTCGCGTTGCTGGTGTAGACGCCGACGTTGGTTAAGAACAAGTCGAGCAGGCCATCGCCGTCGTAGTCGAAGAACACTGCCCCGGACGAGTGCCCCACGTATCCGACTCCCGCCTCCGTCGTAATGTCGCGGAACTTGCCGCCGCCGAGGTTGTGGAAGAGGTGGTTGCCGTGCCGGACGGTAGTCACGAACAGGTCGGGGAGCCCGTCGTTATCGATGTCGGCGAATGCGCACGCCGCCGCGACGGCGTCCGGCATCGCGAGCCCGGCCGCAGCGGTGATGTTCACAAACCGACCGCCGCCCAGGTTTTTCCAGAGCTCGCTCGTGCCGAGTTGGGTGACGAAGTAGAGGTCGAGCAAGCCGTCGCCATCGACGTCGGCGGCGCACAGCCCGGTGCCGTGGTCGTAGTGGACTTTCTTGTAGGCCTTGCCGGCGTCGTCGACGATGCGGTTCACGAACGTGATGCCGCTCGCCCCGAGCCGGTCGGTGAACTGGAAGTCGTGGAACGCGGGGGAGTGCTCGGCCAGCTCGACTTCCTGTTGGGCACGCGCGAGCAGCCACGGCGGCCCCACCGTGGCGACGGGTGGGCGACGTTGCGGACCGCACGAGGCGAGAGCGGCGACCGCCGACGCCAGCAGGACGGCGGGCCGGGTCACGAGGCGCGGCCGCCCGGGCTCAGGGTGACGACTTGGTCCAGATGGCGATGACGCCGCAGCCGGAATTGCTGCCTTGGAACTCGCCCGGTGTCTCCGATGAGCCGCGGTAAATCTCGACGCCCTTCACATCCTGTGGGGGGGTGAGGCGAGCAAAGTAGGCGGACGACTCCCTCCCATCGAGGTAATACTGCGGATAGCACCCGGGCGGCGAGCGCACCATCTTCGCGACGCATTCGTTCGAGATGCACACCTGCTGCACCCCGCGCACGGTGACAAGGACGTCGACCAGCGAAGCGGTGTTGGCGTGCTCGATGCGATCCTGCGTGAGAAACGCTCCCATCCCGGAGTGGCGGCGGCGCTCGAAGTCGGCGAAGCGGCGCGCCGACAGCGGCAGCGCGCCCTTGACCACGACTTCCGGGAGCTCGACGGCAAGGGGATCCATCTCGAACACATGGTTGACCACCTGCCCACCTTCGACCGTGAGAAGCCAGGTGACGGGAGTGTAGCCGACCGCGTGAACTTCCAGAGCGTAAGTGCCCGGCCGCAGCTTCGAGAGGGCGAATTGCCCCGACGAGTCCGTGGTCGCAGTTACCCGCGTTCCGACTATCAGCGCCTCGCCGCCGTGAATCGGCTGGCGGGTGTGTCGATCAATGAGCTGGCCGAGGACATTCGTGGAGTCGGGGCTGGGGGAGCCACGATCCCGTTGAGCCAAGGCGGGGTCGAGGGGTGAGGACCCGAGCCCGACTACGAACAGCAAGGCACCAAGGCTGGCGTAGGCGGGCATTGAGCTTGTTCCGCTGGGTGTGTTTCACAATATAGCCCGCGAGCCGACGCTCGAAAGGTCGTTCAATGGAGTCAGCTATCCTCTGTTTTGCGAGGCAGTTGGGCCGTCTTGCGCACAGCCCGTGCGAGGTGCACAATAACACAGCCGTTACGCCGTCGGGGCCCTCAGTCCTGGCCGTTGGGGGCCTGGTGTGGATCACATGCTATACAAGGAGGCGTCATGATGAGGCCTCGTACGTTCAGCGCAGCTGTCTGCGCTGGAGCGCTGCTCGTGTTGTCGGGAGCAGCGTTCCACGGCCTGGCGGCGCAGTCGGCCGTTATTACAGGCAAGGTCACGGGGAGAGGGGGCGAGCCCCTGGGCGGGGCGGCGGTGACGATCGCGGAGCTGGGCGCCGCGATCGCCACGGCGACGTCCGGCACCTACACACTCACGCTCCCCGCCGAGCAGGCGAAAGGGCAGACCGTCATGCTACGCGCCCGCTCCGTCGGGTACAAGCCCGAAGTGCGGCAGATCAGACTGACGCCCGGGACGCAGACCGCGGATTTCCAGTTGCAGTTCGACGTGATGCAGCTCGAGGAGGTCGTGGTGACGGGCGTGGCGGAGGCGACGGAGCGGAAAAACCTGACGTTCGCGGTAGGCAAGGTGGATGCAAGCCAGCTGAACCAGGCGCCCGCCGTTTCGGCGCTGGGCTCGCTCGAGGGCAAGGTGGCGGGCGTGCGGCTGATCCAGGGCAGCGGGGCGCCCGGCAGTGCGCCGGTGATCCGGCTGCGCGGGGCGACCGCCATTACGTCGCCGTCGTCCTGCAGTACTCAGCCGTGTCCCGCGACCGACGTGCCGGGTCCGCTGGTCGTCGTGGACGGCACGATCACGCACTACTCCCTCGCCGACATCAGCCCCCAGGACATCGAGCGGGTCGAGGTGGTGAAGGGCGCGGCGGCGTCGTCGCTGTACGGGTCCAACGCCGCGAACGGGGTCGTCCAGGTCTTCACCAAGCGCGGCCAGGGACTGCCCGACGGGAAGCTTTCGGTGACGGTGCGCAACGAGTACGGCCAGTCGTTTCGACCCAAGCTCATTCCCATCACGCACGCCCACCCCTACCTCATCGACACAGTCGGGACGTACATCGACGCGTCGGGCAATACCGTACACAACGGGGATTTCATCGACTCCAAGGGTGTTCTGGTTGGTCCGAAGGGCATCCCCAACGTCAATGCGAACCAGATCGCGGACGTGTCCTACACCACGTACCCGCACCCCGTGTATTTCGACCTGCAGGGCGATCTGCTGACGAACGGCGCCTTTTACACGAACTACGTGTCGATGGGACAGCGGAGGGGTAACACCAACTACAACGTATCGTTCGAAAACACCAAGCAGGACGGCGTGTTGACCCTGCTCAGGGGCTACGCGCGGCAGAACTTCCGGCTGAACCTGGACCAGGCGGTGACCCCGCGGTTCGACCTGTCGGCGGGCGGCTTTTTCGCCCGGTCGAACAACGATCAGACCGCCGAGGGGGCAGGCTCGCCGTTCTTCACGGTGAAGTTCCTCGAACCGTACATCAACCTGTTCGCCAAGAACCCCTGCACCCAGCCGTGCGACTCGACGCCGTACGCGGCGGTGATCCCGCACCAGGCACCCAACGCCTCGAACCCGTTGTACAACCTCGCCAATGAGCGCATCAACACCGACCGCACGCGCTACAGCGGGTACGCGAAAGGGACCTACCGGCTCACCGACTGGCTGTCCTTCGAGGGTCACTACAACTACGACTTCGAGTCGTCCAACTACAGCGATGTGAGGCCGAAGGGCTATGTGACCTCCACCGGTGCCAGCTCGGATGGCTATCTCGTCAGGACCGACAGCGGCGGCCGGGAGTTCAATACGGGCTTGAGCGCGACCGCCGTGCGGGCGTTCCAGCTCGGCTCGCTGAACCTGCGCAACACGACCAAGGCCGCCTACGAGTACGAGGACCAGACCGCGAACAATTTCACGCTGACCGCCAACCGGTTCACGGTGGTGGCCGCGCCCGAGTTCAATGCGGTCGATTTTGCTCAGCTGACCCCCGGCTCCTCGAACGAGACGATCCGAGCCAAGAACTACTACGTGGTCTCCGGGCTCAACGTAAACGATCGCTATCTCATCGACGGTCTGGTACGCTGGGACGGCTCGTCATTGTTCGGCGCCGACAGCCGTTGGCAGACGTACTACCGGGTGTCGGGGGCGTACCGCCTCAGCCAGGACATCCACATCAACGGGATCGACGAGCTGAAGCTACGCGCGTCCTACGGGACTGCCGGGCTCCGTCCCACCTTCGATGCTCAGTATGAGACGTACAGCGTGGTGGGCGGCGTGCCCGTGAAGCACACGCTCGGCAACAGGGAGCTCAAGCCGGCACGCTCGGGGGAGACCGAGCTTGGCGTCAACCTCGACTTCCTCGGCCGGTTCTCGCTCGAGTACTCGTACTCGCGCAAGGAGACCAAGGACGAGATCATGCTGGTCCCGCTCTCGGCGGCAACCGGGTACCTGAACCAGTGGCAAAACGCCGGGACGTTGCTCGGCCGCACACACGAGCTGTCGTTAGGCGTGGTTCTCGCGGACAAGCCGGACTTGTCCTGGCGGCTGAACATCGCGGCCGACCGCACGCGGCAGAAGGTCACGCAGCTCGACATACCGGCCTTTTTTGTGGGGCCCGGGGGCTATGGGGGCAACAACGATGTGACCCAGGATTTCAGGGTTGCGCAGGGTGAGACGTTTGGTGTGTTGTACGGAACCAAGATCGTGCGGAGCTTCGCCGAGCTGTGCGATGATCCGGCGGTCAGAGTGGCGGCTGGCGCGACCCCGTGCCTGACCTATGCCGCCGCCAACTACACAAGGAACGAAGACGGGTACGTAGTGGCGAACAGCACCTACCACACCCTCAGCGAGCGGTTCATCACCTATGTGAACCCCTCGGGGAGCAAGATCGTCAAGATCGGCGACGTGAACCCCGACTTCAACGCCAGCTTCGCGACCAACGTGCGGTGGAAGAACTTCTCCGCCTACGCGCTGGTGGATTGGGTGCAGGGCGGCAACATCTACAACGGGACGCGGCAGTGGGCGTTTGGCACCGGGCTCGTAGACCGCATTTACGATCAATCGGCGAAACCGAGGCCGGATTGCGCAGGTACGACGGACCCCACGCACTGCCCGTACAGCACGGGGAAAAAGCCGACTGGCTATTACACGGCGCTCTACAACGGCATCAACCCGATCGACTTCTTCGTCGAAAACGGGACGTACGTGAAGATCAAGGAGCTGAACGTCAGCTACGCCTTCTCCCGGAGCCAGGTACAGGGGCTCGGTCTCGGGATCAGCGGCCTGCGGGTGGGAGTGATCGGGCGCAACCTGTTCACCTTCTCGAACTACTCCGGATACGATCCGGAGGTCGCCGGCCTGACCGGTGACCCGTTCTCGTTCCGGTGGGACGGGTTCTCTTATCCGAACTTCCGGACGTTCACCGGCTTCATGGAAATCGACTTCTAACCCGCGACCTGAACTTCTGAGGAGACGAGCGCTATGAGCTTGAGCAAGCGAATCCCGGGGGTCGCGGGCCTGATGGTGGCCCTGGTCCTCGCCGCCGGTTGCGACCCGCTCAGTGTCCCGAACCCCAACGCGCCGGACACGCCCCATTTGCTGGCGAGCCCCACATCCGTTCTGTCACTCGCCGAAGGCGCCATGCGCACCTGGGTTCTGACGACGCACGGCGGGTATGGAGCGGACCAGTATCCTGTCCTCACGATGAGTGTGATGGCGCGCGGTCATGTCGCGATGTGGAACAACTTCCACATCCGCTACTACACGGGCTGCACCAACGCAAACTGGAACGGCTACACCACCGCCACCAACGGGACCTGCGGCAAACCCCTGAGTGAGGGGCCCCCTTACGCGCGCGCGGCGTGGAACAACGACCCGGCCGCGGCGGAGCGGACCCAGATCGAAGCGATGTGGTACGGGTACTACTCGGCCCTGTCCTCGGCCAGAGACGTCCTCAAGCGCATCCGTGTGGACGGCTTGGTCATCACGGACCCGGCGACGACGAAGATGGTGGAGACCGTGACGGTGTTGGCGCAGGCGCTGTCGTTCAGCGAACTCGCGCTGAACTACGACCACGGCTTCATCGTCGACTACAACACCGATCTCACGACGCTGGGGTGGTCCACCGCAGCGGAGCTGCGCGACGCGGCCCTGGCGAAGTTCGACACCGTGATCACGCTGGCGACGGCGGGCACGTTCACCGGGACGGCGGACGGGTTCTTTGGCCCGGGCATCACGTACAGCAACGTTCAGATCGCCCAGATCGCGAACACCATGGCGGCACGGACGTTGGCCTACTTCCCGCGCAACTCGACCGAGAACGCCGCGGTCGATTGGGCGCGCGTCATCAGCTACGCCTCCAAGGGCATCAGTTCCGGCACCGCGTTCAACTGGGTGATCCATCAGGACGCCTGCAACACGTGGTGCGACTTTCTGAAGGTGTGGTCCAACGACATGACCACGATGCGGCTGCACACCCGGGTCGCGCACATGCTGGACCCCGTAACACAGCCGGACCCGTGGAATGACGCGGCCAACAGCCAGCCCAACTCGCCGGATAAACGCTTGGGGAACGGTGCCTACCGGGGTGACGCCGCGTACGCCGCCAACGTGCTCAATTCGGCGGTGGACCCGGTCAACGGCGGGACCGACTACGTGTGGACTTCCACCAAGGAATTCGGGAACAAGACGCGGGGGGCGTGGCACCAAAGCGCCGTCGGGCAGATCCGCTACGATAGCCTCCCCGGGTGTGGCGACAACCCACAAGGTTCGACATCTCCCGGGGACAAAGACAGCCCCATCCTGCTTGCCGCCGAGAACGACCTGCTCTGGGCGGAAGGGCTGATCCGCACCGGGGCAGCGGGCGCGGCCGCGCTGATCAACCACACGCGCGTTACGAGAGGCGGTCTCCCGCCCGCCGCCGATGCGGACGCCAACCTGCTACAGGAGTTGCAGTATGAGCAGGATGTCGAGCTGCTGGGCTCGAGTCCGGCGGTGTTCTTTAACCAGCGACGGATCGACAACCTGGAGCCCAACACGCCGCATGAAATGCCGGTGCCGGCTAAAGAGTTGAACGTGCTGGGGCTGTCGCTC
>QHUT01000069.1 GCA_003222055.1 Gemmatimonadota bacterium | reverse complement strand
CGCCAGTACGGCTACTCGTATCCGGTCAGCTCGTACGTCGAGCTCGAGCGCACCTGGCGCACCGGTGACACCGTGGAGGTCACACTACCCAAGTCGCTGGGCCTCGAGCCCCTTCCCGACAATCCGCGGCGCGCGTCCGTCATGTGGGGCCCGCTGGTGCTGGCGGGCGACCTGGGCCCGGAGCGAGCCCGCGACCGGGCGGAAGGAGAGGCGATCGAGCCGCCGCCCAAGGCGCCGGTGCTCGTCGCCGCCGACCGGCCGGTCGCGGAATGGCTCAAGCCCATCGCTGCGGCGCCGGGGAGCTTCCGCAGCGACGGCGTTGGCCGCGAGCCCGACGCCACCGGTCAAGCGCGCGACGTGGAGCTGGTGCCGTTCTACCGGCTGCACCGCCGCACGTATGCGACGTACTGGGACCTGTTCACGCCGGGCGAGTGGGAGGCCAAGAAAGCCGAGTACGCGGCCGAAGCCGAGCGGGTGCGGCGGTTGGAAGCGGCCACGGTGGCGTATCTCGAGCCCGGCGAAGTCGTATTCGAGCGGCAATTCAATTACCAGGCCGGTGAGGGCGCGGTGCCGCAGCGCATCCTCGGTCGCCCGGGACGGCGGGGGACCAGCTGGTTCTCGTACGACGTGCCCGTCGATTCCGCGCATCCGATGGTCCTGCTCGCGACCTACTACAGCGGCGACCGGCGCGGCACGCCGGCGGAGTTCGAGATTGACGTGGATGGTCGGCGCGTGGCCGACCAGGCGCTCCGCCTCTCCGAGCCGCACCGGTTCTTCGACGTCGAGTATGCCATTCCTCAGGAATTGATCGGAGGAAAGGCCAGAGTGACGGTGCGGTTCCAGGCGAAGGCCGGGAGCCAGATCGCCACGGTATTCGCGCTGCGGACCATTCGCGGCGACGCCCCGCGGTAGGATCACTTCACCGCACGCAGTACCACTTGGTAGCCGCCTTGGAGCGCGGTTCCCTGCGTGGTGAGCACGAGCCGCGCGACACGGTCGCCCCAGACGGAGCGGAGATGCTCATCGGAGAGCGGAATCTCCTCTGCCGCGGCGGACAGCGTGCGTGCGTCGTAGGCGATGACGTAGTGATCGCCGACGCGAACCTCGCCAGGCCTGGAGGTGTCCACGCGCAGCGATGTCATGAGACTCAAGCGCACCGGCTCCTTCCACTCCTTCAGCTCGTACCGGTCCTCCAACTGCACGACGGACGCCTTCCGGTCGAGGGTGACGCGCCGCTGCCAGCGCCGCACTGCCGCCTCGGTCGGATAGGCGGAGGCAATGTCGGCCGAGAAGGTGACCCGATTCGCGGTCTCGCCGAACGACACGTCCTTCGCCTGGAACTCCCGCCCCGCCCCCTGCATCATGCCGTTGATGGTCGGCAGGTTGTGATAGGCGGATTGCATCGTCCAGATCTCGTAGCGCTGCGCGCTGAAGGTCTTGGCGGAGTAGGTCTCCACCCCGACGTCGATCAGTACCGGCTTGCCGTCCCCATAGACGATGAAGTTGCCGACATCGTTGTGGTTATGGCTCTGGGCGTTGTGACCGCCCCACGCGGCGACGTACAGGCCCACGCCCGAATTGGCAGCGGACCGCGCGGCCATGAGCTGGAGATCCGCGAGCCAGACGGAGCCGAGCAGGGGCTCGGAGACATGAGCCGACGCGATCTCCGAAGCGACAAGCAGCGCCGGGAGGATGCGCCCCGGGGACGACGAGCCGGGTCGATACGGGCCGCGGCGTTGCGCGAGCAGCGCGCCGAACCCCTGCATGACCGGATCGCCGATCCGCTTTCCATATTGATACACCAGCTCTGCATCGGGCGTGATTTTCGCCGAGGCGTCACCCATCGGGACGAAGTATTCGTCCTTGATGTAGACCCGGTAGATGTACTGCCCCATGTTCCGGACGAGCGGCGAACGGTAGATGTCGACCGTGCCGTTGGTCGCGCTGCGCAACAGCTCCAGGTTGTCGAACAGCGACGCCCCGGCCCGTCCCCAGTACCCCGGGCCTTCATCCGAGGCGCCGTCGTCCGGGTAGACATTGATGAAGTTGTCGAGGCTGCGCATGATCTTGTACACGGAAGCGCTGCGTCGCTGCGGGTCGGGCTCGAGTAGCAGGACGGAGGCGAGCCAGTTCGAGTTGATCCACGGGTTCCAGTTGTTGACGTTCTTACGTTCCCCGAACCCCATCCACCAGAAGTCGTCGCGCTCGAACGCCGGCGTGAGAACGCGACGGTTCACCTCCGTGCGGATACGCTTTCGCAGGAGGGGTGACACCTTGTCGAGCCGGTCCCCGAGCAGGTAGTCGGTCCACGCGAGCAACGCGCCGGTTTCTGCGGCGAACAGGTCGACGATCGGCTCGGTGACGTCGGGCAGTCCGTTCCCGGCTCGCTGCATGCCGAGGTGCGCGGTCGATCCCCAGTAGGTTTGCTCGGAAATCGCCCAGATCCCGTTCGCGATGTCGTCCAGGAAGCGCCCCTGGTTCTCGAAGACTTCCGCGAGCACCAGCGTCGCCAGCTTCTCGCGCTGCCGGGTATTCGTCGCGTCGTAATTCGACCGGTTCCCGTTGCGGATGTACTGCAACGTGACCGTAGCCGGGATGCGCTCCCAGGTCGTGCTCAGGTACTGTTGGGCTTGCCGGACGAACCCGGCGCGAATCTCCTGGGGAACCGCCTCCCAGTCGGCCCGTTCCCGGATCGTCGGATAGGGATGCCACTGCGCCGCCGGGAGCAGAGCGGCGGCGACGGCCGACTCGCTCAGTCCGCCGGTCAGCAGGTTCCTCGGACCCTGGCCGGCCGCCAGAGCCGCCCCCAGCGCGACGAGGGTCGGGATCGTCTTCATCCGTCCGCTACAGATTGCCCCGCTTCAGCTCCTCCACCGCGTGGTCGCAGGCGCGCGCCGTCAGCGCCATGTAGGTGATCGACGGATTCACGCACGACGAGCTGGCCATGCACGCCCCGTCGGTCACGAACAGGTTGGGGACGTCGTGCGCCTGGTTGTAGGCGTTCAGTACCGAGGTCTTGGGGTCGCGTCCCATCCGCGCCGTGCCCATCTCATGGATCGCGAACCCGGGCTCGGCACCGAGCTGCCCGCTGCCCCTGTAGGCATCGTACGTGTGGACGTTTTTGCACCCCGCCGCCTCGAGCATCTCCCCGGCCGACGCGGCCATGTCCTTGCGCATGGCGAGCTCGTTGTCGCCCCAGGTGCAGTGGATCTTCAAGAGCGGGATCCCGAACTCGTCCTTCTGGTCGGAAAGCTCCACGTAGTTGTCCTCGCGCGGCAGGCACTCTCCGAACCCGGTCATGCCCATGGACCACTGTCCGGGGTCGTGCAGCTTGCGCTTCAGCTCCACGCCGAACCCGCGCTCGCCGCCGCCGCGCCCCCATCCCTGGCGGCCGGCCCCGCCCTGGTAGCCGAAGCCGCGCACGTAGTCGCGGCGCGAGGCGTCGTCGCCCAGGTTGCGGAACCGGGGGACATAAATGCCGTTCGGCCGATTGCCCTGGTAGTAGTGGTCCAGCAGTCCCTCGATGCTGCCGCCCGCGCCGGCCAGGAAGTGATGGTCCATCAGGTAGTGCCCCAGCACGCCGCTCGAGTTGGCGAGCCCGTTCGGGAAGCGGGGCGACGTCGAGTTGAGCAGCAGACGGGTAGTGGCGAGCGTGGAAGCGCAGAGAAACACGACGCGTGCCCGGTATTCTTGCGTTTGCTTCGTGACCGTGTCCACGACGCGGACGCCTGTCACGCGGTTCGTGCTCGCGTCGTAGATGACCGAGTGCACGATGCTGTTCGGCAAGACCGTGAGCCGCTGGGTGGCGCGCGCCGCCGGGAGCGTGGACGCCTGGGTCGAGAAGTATGAGCCGGTCGAGCAGCCGCGCTCGCACGGGCCGCAGTAGTGGCACGGCAACCGGCCGTTCAGAGGCTGTGTGAGGATCGCCACCCGCCCGATGGTCACGTGCCGGTCCGGAAACGCCCGCTCGATCCCCGCCTTGACGAGCTTCTCGCCGGCGTTCATTTCCATCGGCGGCTGGAACTCGCCGTCCGGGAGCTGCGTCAGGCCCAGCTTTTCGCCGCTCACGCCGATGAACCGCTCGACGTAGCTGTACCACGGCGCGATGTCGGCGTAGCGGATCGGCCAGTCGACGCCGTGCCCGTCGCGCAGGTTGGCCTCGAAGTCGAGATCGCTCCAGCGGTACACCTGGCGTCCCCAGATGAGCGACTTGCCGCCGACCTGGTCGCCCTGGATCCAGGTGAACGGCTTGTCCTCGATGTAGGGGTTCTTCTTGTCCTTGATGAAGAAGTGCTTGTTCGACTCGCGGAACTGACCGGTGCGCGCCTGAATCGGGTACTCCTCGGCGCCCTTGGTCCCGACCGAGAGCCGTGCGTCGCGCAGTGGCAGCTCCCAGCTCGGCTTGTGCTCCGTGATGTAGTCCGTGCGGTGGACCACGTCGCGCCCGCGCTCGATCATCAAGGTGCGCAGGCCTTTCTCCGTGAGCTCCTTCGCCGCCCAGCCGCCGGTGATCCCGGAGCCGACCACGATGGCATCGTACGTGATCATGACCAGGCCCTCCCGACGGAGCCGTAGGGGATGTCGCCGCGGTACGCGCCGAACGGGCTGGGGTGCAGCTCCTGCGTCGCGCCGACCTGCGAGGTGTAATACCCGACCAGGGTCAGCTCCTTCATGCGTCGGAAGAACCAGGTGTCGGAGGTCCGGGGCGAATCGATCCGGACCGCGGGAAACGCCGCCTCGTCCAGCTCGGTGAGCAGGGCCACCTGTTGATCGGCCGTGCACTCGACGAACGTCTTGCCGTGCCCCGACCGCGCCCGCGCGTCGACGTCCGCCAGGCCCGCCACGAAGCGATCGCGCTCGGGCGTCGGATAGTGATCGCTCAGCAGCGTGTCGACGAAGCGGTGCACGCCGGCCGCGCGGGCGCCCGGCGTGTCGGTCTGTGGAACGATGTGGTCTGCCATGGTGGCGACGAGCTCGAGCTGGCCGGCGTCGAGCGTCCGCGGCGCCCAGTCTCGCGACGGCGTCGTCCAGGCGCGCCGGGTCGCGGCGTCGAGCGCGCCGGCCAGGGTGGGCGCCGAGATGGCGCCACCCAACAGGATGGCGACGCGGCTGAGGGCTTCGCGGCGGGTGATCAGGTCGTCGTGCTCCATGCGGTCATCCTCACTTGACGTCCCACCAGACGCGGGTCGTGGGGGTGTCCTTCGCCCGCACGGCCGCGTAGCTCTGGCTGTTGTTCGTGATCTCCGTAGAAGGGTACACGATCCGCACCGTGCGCTCCAGCGGCCGGCCGCCGAGCCGGTCGGGGGGCAGCACGGGGTAGTCCGTACGCCGCAGCTCGGCCCACGCCTCGTACGGCTGCACGATCCCCAAGTGTATCCACTTCTCGGTGGCGATGCGCTGCAGCGTTCCGTCATAGACGACGGCGGGCCCGTTGATGAACGCCGTCACGGTATCCGGCGTTGGGGGTGTTGCCTTGGGCACGGCAAAGCTGTTGCGGTTGTAGGTCGCGTAATACATCTCCACCGACAAGTTGATGGCGCTGTCGTACGCGGCCTTGGCGTTTCCCGTCGCCCAGCCGCGCATGTAGGCTTCGGCTTTTAGGAACTTCACTTCTGCGGCGGTCATGACGTAGCCGGGGAAGTTGTCGTTACGCCGGAACATCAGCGCGTTGAGGCGCGAGAAGTGCGCGCTGTCGACGGTCGCCGGTTGATCGTCCGGGGAGGAGGGGAGGCCCACGTACCGGGGGGTGGCAGTGTCGCTATCGAACACGGTATCGAACACGACCGGGAGGCGAGGGTCCTTGGAGGCGACCATCAGGTCCAGCATGACCTTCGGGGCCAAGACATTGTTCGGCAGCTCGCTCGTCGCGCGGCTGCGATTGCCCAGGGAGTTGTGGTCGTAGATCCAGGACGGATCCATGTACCAAGCGACGTTTTGAGAGTTGCCCTCCACCAGCGGGTACGTGGCCGGATCCGACAGGATCTCCAGTACGATCGCCTGGGCCTGGGCCGGCGCGACGTCCGACAGCCGCATCGCCAGGCGCAACCGCAGCGAGTTGGCGAACCGCCGCCAGCCCATCACGTCGCCCTTCAGCAACAAGTCCTGTTTCGCGAGCGCGGGGTGCACGACCGAGAGCGTGCGCAATGCATCCGAGGCGTCCTTCAGGTCTTTCAAGATCGCGTCGTACACCGACTCCTGCGTGTCGAACTTCGGGAATAGGTTCTGGCCGACTGTTTGCCGGGCGGTGAACGCCTCTGAGTAGGGAATGTCTCCCCACAGGTCGGTGGTGCGCGCCGTGGTGAAGGCGTTCACGATCTTGCCCAGGTGCACGTACACCTCGTAGCTCGCTTTTTGGTCCTCGGGGAGCGCGTCGTAGATGACGCGGATCTCCCGCATGTCCATGGCGGCCTTGGTGTAATAATCGGTCCATGTGTTCTGCCATTGCTCGCCGATGGGCTGCATCATGTCCTGGTCATTCACCGTGCCCGAGACCTGCGCCCACGCGGCGACGTTGTGGTAGACCTGCCAGTACCACTCACCGTAGGCAATGGGGAAGTCTGCGTTGACGAGGCCTTGAGTGAACAGGAACTCGATCTTCGCCGTCGTGGACTTTTCGGGATCGAGGAACAGGGCGTCGTAGGCGTCATGGCACGCGACCGTCATGGCGGGCACGATCAGCAGCACGAGGCGACGAGCGCATCTCTTCATGATCGATGTCATGTCATCCTCTCAGAACGAGCCCGTGATCTTGAAGCCGAGGCTCCGCGTCGTCGGGTGGTACCCGATGTAGTCGTTCAGCCCCTGACGAGCGTCCACCGTAGAGGTGGCCGACTCGGGATCCACATTGGGGACGGTCTTGTAGAGGTAGAACAGGTTCCGTCCGATGAGCGACAGCCGGAGATTCCGAGCGGGGACGTGTCGCGTCCACGCCGCGGGCAGGTCGAAGCTGAGCGTCAGCTCACGCAACTTGATGTAATTGTTGTCGTACACGACCTGCGTGTAGATGCCCTGTTCCTTCCAGTTGAAGTTGGTCTCGTAGTAGTCCCACAATGGGACCACCTTGTCGTTCGGCGCGTAGCCGATGATGTTGCCATTCGCGTCACGCACCTCCTTGACGCCGGGGAGGATGATCCCATCGTGATATACGCGTGACCCGTTCGGCGCGAGGGCGTCGTGGCTTGGCAGCCGGACGTAGTTGGTGCCGTCGATGTAGTACGGTAATCCGCCGTGCGCTTGGTCCCTCCCGAACAGCGTTTCCATCGCCCTCCCGGTGGCGAGGGCATAGTAGTCCGACATGCTCACGAACTGGCCGCCCATCCGGACGTCGAACAGCAGGGAGAGCGAGACGCCCTTGTAGCGGAGCGTGTTGTTGAACCCGCCGAGCCAGCTCGGCATGATGTTGCCGACCAGGCTCTGCGTGGTGCTCTTCGCGTAAAAGCCGCTGTCATCCACGATCTTCTGGCCGTCCGGTGAGCGCCGGAAGTCGTAGCCATAGATCTCGCCGAACGGATGGCCGGGCCGCGCCACGACGAACAGGTTGTCCTCGAAGCTGGCAAGCCCGAGCGACCCCAGGCCGGCGGCGAGACTCCGGACCTCGTTTCGATTCCGCGCGAAGTTGAATGTGGTGCTCCACTCGAAGTCGCCGCGCCGAATGGGCCAGCCGGAGAGCTGCAGCTCCTGCCCGGTGTTCGTCATCAGGCCCGCGTTGACGACGATGTGCGTCGCACCGGAGCTGGCGGCGATCGCCAGCGGGATGATCTGATCGACGTTCCGTTGATGGTAGAAGGAGCCGTCGACGTGCCAGCGCTCGTCGAAGAACCCCATCTCCAGTCCGACCTCCGCTTCGTACTTGCGCTCGGGCTTCAAGGCGAGCGGTGGGACGGTGTCGGAAAAGGCGTTCAGCAAGACGCCGCCGTCCCAGGTGGCGAAGCTGTAGACATTGTTGGCCAGATAGCGCGGGGCGCCCCGACCCACCTCCGCGTAGTTCACGCGGAACTTCCCCGATGAGATCTGCCGGGGGAGTCGGACCGCATCGCTGAATACGAAGCTCGCACCGACGGACGGGTAGAAGTACGAGTTGCTTCCCGGCGGAAGCGTCGACGTCCAGTCGTTGCGTCCCGTCGCGGTCAAGTACAGATAGTCGCGATAGGACAACACCGCCTGGCCGAATACGCCGTCGGTACGGTCTTCGCCGCGCCCAGCAGACTGGCCCGGAGTGCTCGCCGAGTTGTTGACGCTGAACCAGTTCTCGGTCACGAGGCCGCCGTTGGTCCATGCTGCCGTCTCGCCGGTACGGTTCCGTGTGGTCGCGGCGCCGACCTGGAGGTTGAGGCCGAGCGACGGCGTCAGGGTGCGTTGCGCGCTCAGCAACACGTCGCCGTAGAGCACACGATCTTGCAGCCGCTTCACGTTGTAGCCGCCCGACGGTCCCACGCTCGCCGGCTGCGTGGTTCGCTGCTTGTTCTGGATGGTGTTGTCGGTGTAATCGGTTCCTCCCTGCAGCCGCAGGCTCAGCCAGTCGGACAGCGCGTAGTTCAGCCTGAGCGAGCCCACCAACCGATCCTGCGCCGATTCGTACTGGTCCTGGAGCCCCGTCCAGAAGATCTGCTGCATCATGGTGGCTTCGCTGGAGTGAAGCCGCGGGTAGATCTGTTGCGTTGCGAGATAGCCGTCGGGCGTCCGGTAGTCCTGCCTCAGCAGATCCGCCTTGAGCGATCGGGGGAAGGAGTAGGCATCGTACACCCGGGGGGGCGGGTTCGTGAGCGTCTTGTCATAGTAGTTGAGTGTCAGGTTCGCCCTGAGCCGATCGGACAGTTGCAGGTCACTCGTGAGGCTCACGGTGTTCCGCACCTGCCGCGCGCCGGGGAAGGTGCCGGTCCAGTCGTTCCGTGTGAACCCGATGCGATAGCGACTGCGATCGGTGGCGTTCGAGAATGTCACCGTGTTCTCGAGCGTCCGACCCGCCTGATAGAGGTCGCGGAAATTATCCGGCTGGGGTGAGAACGGGCGCATCTGCCCGTCCCACCACATCACCATCTGTCCGCGCATCGGCGGACCCCAGCTGTGCGCCGCGCCTATCCCGCCACCGTACGCCACGTACGGCGTCTTGGTCGTCGAGTCGTAGATGAACTCGCCGTTGTTCGGCCGGTGCTGCAAGATCAGATCGAGAATCCCGGCCCCGTACTCGTTCTGGAATTGGGGCAGGAACGCGACGTTGTCGAACAGCGACGACGAGCTGAAGTCCATGCCGAGGCCGTCGCGTTTCGTACCCTGCTTGGTGGTGATCAGGACGACGCCGTTCGCCGCCTGGGAGCCGTACAACGCCGCCGAGCCCGCTCCCTTCAGGACGCTCACCGACGCGACGTCGTTCGGGTTGATGTCGTTGATGCCCGAGCCGAGGTCTCGATCGTACACCCACCCCACGTCGCTGTAGCCCGAGTTATCGTCCCGGATCGGGATGCCGTCCACCACGATCAAGGGCCGGTTGTTGCCGGTCATCGACTTGATGCCGCGGATCGTCAAGTTCGTGCCGCCGGTGGGGCCGGAGCTGTTCTGCTGGATCTTGAGGCCTGGCACCTCGCCGTACAGCGCCGATTGCACGGTGGGTGCGCTGGCCTTCGTCAGCTCTGTGTCGGCGACTCCACTGATGGCGTACGGCGTCACGCGCTTTGACTGCTCGATACCCAGCGCGGTGACCGCCTTGACGTCGAGCAGCAGCGCCTTCGCCTCGAGCGAGAAGTCCGCGGTCGCGACGGCTCCCGCAGTCACCGTGACAGTGTCGCTCCGCTCGCCGTAGCCGATCAGCCGGGCCCGCACTTGGTACGTGCCCGCGGGTACGTCGGAGACAACGTATTCACCGCTCTGATTGGTGGTAGCCGATCGGCTGGTCCCCGCCACGAACACGTGGGCGTCGGGGATGGGACGCTCGTCGACTCTCGAGACGACTCTTCCTCGGATCGAGCCCTCGCCGGACCCGTCAGCCTGCGCGGCGGCGGACCGCCCGGCGATTGCGACGAGAGCGAGGAGCGTTGTTAGAAACAGTGAAACGCGGCGAGCGATGGCGCGCATGCGGCTCTCCCGGGCGGTATGAGTCTCACACAGAAACCCTTGAGGGAGAGGGGGGACTGACATGTTGCGAACACGCAACGGGGTGGGGGTGGGGGGCTAGACCTCCTCGCGTGCCCCGCCGATCGCCGTGGTCAGCACCGTCTCCGGCGTCCACTGCTCGATCGGGCGCGCGGGGGAGAGCCGCCCGCGACTCATCACCGCCAGCCGGTCGCACAGCCCGAACAGCTCCGGCAGATAGGAGCTCACCATGAGCACCGCCTTGCCTTGTGCCGCACAGCGCGCGATCGCCTCGTAGATCTGCGCCCGGCTGCCGACGTCGATGCCTCGCGTCGGCTCGTCGAGCAAGAGGACCTCCGCGTTCTGATGCAGCAGCCGGCCGATTGCCACCTTCTGTTGATTCCCGCCCGAGAGCGCCCGCACCAGCTGAGCCGGCGCCGCCGCCCTGATGTGCAGGGCGTCGATCCACCCCCGCGCCGTCACCCGCTGGCGATCGAGATCGAGCCATCCCCAACCCGGCGAACACGCGGAAAAACGGGTCGCGGTGAGGTTGTCCGCGACCGACAGTGCGAGGGCGAGGCCCTCCCGTCTGCGGTCCTCACTCAGGTAACCCAACCCTTGCGCGACACGCCGGGCGGGACTCGCGCCGGGCACGGCGAGTCGCCGGCCGTGCAGGGCGATGCGTCCCGAGGCCCGAGGCTCGAGCCCGAACAGCGCCCGCACCAGCTCGCTCCGTCCCGAGCCCATCAGCCCGGCGATACCGAGCACCTCGCCGCGGGAGAGCTCGAAGCTGGCCTGTTTCAAGACCGGTGGTGCGGCGACGTCGTGCACCGCGAGGATCACGTTGCCCTCATGGTGCTCCCTCTCTCCGGAACGGAGAGGGAGCCAGGGGGTGAGGGTCGAGCGACCGACCATGTGCGCGATCAGCTGATCGTTGCTCGTTCCCGCGATGCTGCCGCTGTCCACACTGCGGCCGTCCCGCAGAACGGAGTATCGACCGGCGATCTCACGGACCTCTTCCAGGAAATGGCTGATGTAGATGATCGCGATGCCGCGCGCGGCCAGCTGCCGGATCAGGGCGAACAGGCGGTCGACGTCCTCGCGCTGCAGGCTGCTGGTCGGCTCGTCCATCAGGAGAATGCGGGCGTCGGCCGCCAGGGCGCGGCAGATCTCGACCACCTGCTGCGCCGCCAGCGGCAGGTCGGCCACACGGGCGTCGGGGTGGAGTGTGGTACGCCCGAACCGCTCCAGCAGGTCGAGGGCCCGCCGCCGTGCCGCGCCCCGATCCACCCAACCCCCGCGCGCCGGCTCGAGGCCGAGCAGCATGTTCTCCGCCGCGCTCAAGTGGGGGCAGAGGCACAGCTCCTGGTGAATGAGGGCGACGCCGCGCCGCCGGGCGTCGCCGGGAGCGGCGGGAGCGTACGGCCGGCCGTCGATCTGCATGGTGCCGCGATCGGGCCGCACGGCGCCGGCGAGGATGTTCATCAGGGTGCTCTTGCCCGCGCCGTTTTCTCCGATCAAGGCGTGCACCTCGCCCGCCTGGACCGCGAGATCCACGCCGTCCAACGCCGTGGTCGCCCCGAATCGCTTGGCGACGTCGCGAATCTCGAGCACCGAGCTCATGGCTCGGCGAGATAGCGCGCGATCGGCGGATGGATGAGCTCCTGGGTCGACGCGGAGTCCAGGTTCGCCGGCGTGACCAGCATGACCCCGGTGTCGATGCGGCGCTCGACCGGCTTGCCGCGCAAATGGTCGACCATCGCCGTCACGCCCAGGTACCCCATGCGCATGGGATTCTGTACCACGACGCCGTCGAGCTGGCGATTGCGGATCGCGTCGATGAGGATGGCGCTCGCGTCGAAACCCACGAATCGGACCTTGCCCGCCTTGCCGATGTCCTGCAACGCGAGCAGCATGCCGATCGTGGACGATTCGTTGGGCGTGAAGATCCCCTGCAACACCGCGCCATACCGGTTGAGCAGGTTTTCCGAAGCCTGCTTGGCGGTCTCGCGCGTCGGCCCGGCGTACTGATCGCTCGACACCAGCTCGACGCCTGGATAGCGGGAGTGCAGCTCTTCGACAAAGCCGGCCTCTCGATCGGTGGTCGAGGCGGAGCCTTCGGCGTAGCGCAGCAGCAGGGCCTTGCCGCGACCGCCCAGCACCTCGCCCAGCCGGTCCGCGGCCATGCGCCCGCCCTTGCGATTGTCCGTCGCCACGAAGCTGATCGGGACGTCCGACTCGAGCCCGGAGTCGATGATCACTGTGGACACGCCGGCCCGCTGCGCCTCTTCCACCGGGCGCACCAGCGCGCGGTTATCGAGCGGGGCGAGCACGATCCCGCGGATGCCCTGACTGAGAAATCCCTCCACCACCTGCACCTGCTGCTCCCGGTCGTCCTCGCGGAACGGTCCCTTCCACACGATGCGCACCGGTGTTCCCTGGGCCGAGAGCTCGCGCGCCGCCTGGATCGCCCCGGCGTGGATGCTCTTCCAGAACTCGTGCGTCGTTCCCTTGGGGATGACGGCGATGGCCAGTTCCTTGTCGGAGCCGGAGCGGCTGCAGCCCACCAGCAGGGCCGCGCCCAGGACCGTGCATGTGGAGAGTCTCACAGCGTCACCACTCCCTTGATGTAGTCCGGGGCGGCGTGGTCCCCGGTGAACGCGCCCGGCACCGCATCGAGCGACCGGTACCGATGGGTGATCATCGGGGCCACGGCCACGCTACCACGCTCGATCAACCGCAGCGCGCGGACGTAGGTAGAGGGCCGGCCGTCGGCCTCGTGGCCCCCGGATGCTCCCACGGGCGAGAGCAGCGCCGGCTCCAGAAACTGCAGCTGGCTCAGCACGCTCAGGTCCACGCCCACGTGGCCATGCCCGTACAACAGCACCGTCGCCTGCTTGCGCACCAGCGGGGCGATGGATGCGAACATCTGTCCCGACCCCGTGGCCTCGACCAGTAGCTCGACCCGACGACCACAGGTGCGCGCCAGCACCACGTCCACGAGGTCCGCGACCGTCGGATCGATCGTCTCCGCGCCGAACCGCTCCGCGAGCGCCCGCTTCGCGGCGCTCGGCTCGCTGACGAGCAGCACTCCGTCGTAGCCGAGCACGTTGCGCAGATACTGTACCCACAAGAGACCGGCGGGGCCTGCGCCGCAGATGAGCACATGGCCGACCTGCCGCCCGTTGCCGCCCCTGCCGCCCTGTATGACATAGCGCGCCGGCGTCCGCAGCAGCACGTCGGACGCGTGCACCACGCACCCCAACGGCTCGGTCAACGCGGCGAGCGCGGGGTCGAGCGCCCCGTCGATGCGCACCGCGTTCACCCCGGGGATCGCGACGTACTCCGCGAGTCCGCCCGGCAGGCCGGTGATGCCATGTTCGCCATATCGCTCGCACTGATGCGAGTCCCCGCTGGCGCAGTACTCGCACGCGGGCGACCGCCCCTCGCTCACGCAGCTCCGTCCCTGGTCGATCACGACCCGATCCCCGGGGCGGAGATCTCGGACGGTCGCGCCCGTCTCCTCTACGACAGCCGCAATTTCGTGACCGAGGATCTGCGGCTCGCGGGCGAGGGAGATGGGCCGTCCGCGCTCGTCGCGGTTGTAGTTGGCGTGACCGGCGAAGATGTGCAGGTCCGTGCCGCACAGGCCGACGGCAGTGACGCGCACGAGCACCTCGGACGGCCCCGGGCGCGGGGTGGCGATGTCGCGCACTTCGATCCGCCCCACATCGACGAGCACCGCGGCCTTCACCGGTTGGGACCTCCCGAACCTCCCAAACCTCCCAAACCTCCCCTAACCTGCAGTTCGACCACCGACGCGATCGTACTCGGCGGGACCCGAGGCAGCTGTACCACGAAGCCCGAATCCCCGCGCTCGATCGTGAGCGGCGTCCCATCGGCCAACAGCGAAGCCGAAAGAGGGCGTTCGGAGAGGCCCGTAAGCGCGAGCCGGCCATCCTTGGGCCAGTCGAACACCTGGGCGTACAGCTTGCCCCGTTTGGCGGTGTAGCGGCCCCACCCGGGCCGGCCGTAGGGACTCGCCGTGGTCCCGTAGATACTCTCGCCGTTGGCCTTCATCCACTCGCCCATCTCGTGCAGCCGCGACGCGATCGGAGTGGGGATCACGCCTTCCGCCGTCGGGCCCACGTTGAGGAGAAAGTTGCCGCCCTTCGAGGCGACGTCGATCAGCGTCCGCAGCAGGGTGCGCGTATCCTTCCAGTCGTCGTCGTACGATTTGTAGCCCCACGTGTCGTTCATCGTCATGCACGTTTCCCAGTCGACGCCGGGAAGGCCCTCGGGGGGCACCTGCTGCTCGGGGGTCCCGAAATCGCCCAGCCCGATCTGCCCCGCCTGGTTCAGGCCGCTCAAGCCCTGGCGCGTGTGCCCCACGCGGTTGTTGACGATGAGGCCCGGCCGCAGGGCGCGGACGAAGGCGTATAGATCCCGCCCCCGCTCGTCGTTCCAGTCGGCGATCCATTCGCCGTCGAACCACAGCACGTCGATCTCGGGATACTGCGTGAGCAGCTCCTTGAGCTGGGGCTTCATGTACGTCTCGACGTAGCGGCCGAATTCGGGATTGCTCCACGTGCGGGAGTTGTATTCGGGCGCGTTGGGCCCCTGGGCGTCGGGGTGGTGCCAGTCCATGATCGAGTAATAGACGCCGAACCGCATGCCGGCGCGGTGGGCGGCCTGGGCCAGGGCCTTGAGCGCGTCCCGCTTGTAGGGCGTGGCATCGACGATGTCGTAGCGCGAGACCTTGGAGTCGAAGATGGCGAACCCGTCGTGGTGCTTCGACGTGATCACCATGTACTTCATCCCGGCGTCCTTGGCGATGCGCACCCACTCATCGGGGTCGAACCGGACGGGGTTGAAGCGGTGGACGAACTCCTCGTAGTCAGGGATGGGGACGTGCGCCCGGCTCATGATCCATTCGCCGATGCCCGGGATGCGCTCACCCTTGTACGTGCCGGCCGCCACGGCGTAGGCCCCCCAGTGGATGAACATCCCGAAGCGCGCGTCGCGCCACCAGGTCATGCGGGCGTCGCGCTGAGCCGGGGTTTCGTGCACGACGTCCTGGGCGTGCGCGGGTTGTGCTCGGGCGGCGCAGCACAGAATCAGGACCAGGGCGACGAGACGGCGAATCGACATGTCATTCTCCTCCTTTGGTTCCACTCACCCACCTTATTAGTACCGCCGGATGGATGTTCCCACGCTGAAGCGTGGGTCCGACACGCCGCTGCGCCTCAGGCGCAGTGATACACGGGGCCCACTCTTCAGAGTGGGAACGATCGGAGCGTGGGATCATCTCCACGCCACCCCATCGGGATAACTGTAGGTCTCCAGACTCTCGGGTTTCATCGTGATGCTGTAACCGGGCGCCGTGGGCGCCATGTAGCGCCCATCGCGCACCACCACGGGATCCACAAAGTGCTCGTGGAGATGATCCACGTACTCCACCACGCGGTCTTCGAGCGAGCCGCTGACGGCGATATAGTCGAAGATCGCGAGGTGCTGCACGTACTCGCACAGGCCCACACCGCCGGCATGGGGGCAGACGGGGACGCCGAACTTCGCGGCGAGGAGCAGGACGGCCAGCACTTCGTTGACGCCGCCCAGCCGGCAACTATCGATCTGGCAAAACTGGATCGCCTTGGCCTGCATCAGCTGCTTGAACATCACGCGGTTGTGGCATTGCTCGCCGGTCGCGACGCCGATGGGGGCCACCGCCTTGGCGATCGTCGCGTGGCCCAGCACGTCGTCCGGGCTGGTCGGCTCTTCGATCCACCAGGGATCGAACCGCGCCAGCTCACGCGTCCAGGCGATGGCCTGGTTCACGTCCCAGACCTGATTGGCGTCCACCATGAGCTTGCGATCGGGCCCGATCTCCTGGCGCACCAATGCGGCGCGGCGCAGGTCGTCCTGCAGGTCCCGTCCGACCTTGATCTTGAAGTGCGACCAGCCGCGCGCGACGCCCTCGCGGCACAAGCGGCGGATCTTGTCGTCGGGGTAGCCAAGCCAGCCGGCCGAGGTGGTGTATGCGGGGTAGCCCGTGGCGCGGATGTCCGCTTCTCGCGCTGCCCGCGTGGGAGCGTGCCGGCGCAGGAGCACGAGCGCCTCGTCCGGCGTGAGCGCGTCGGTGATATAGCGGAAGTCGATGCAGCGCACCAGCGCCTCGGGACTTAAGTCGGCAAGCAGCTTCCAGAGCGGCTTGCGCTCGATCTTGGCGTAGAGGTCCCACACGGCGTTCACCACGGCCGCCGTGGCGAGGTGCAGCACCCCTTTTTCCGGTCCCACCCAGCGCATCTGCGAGTCGCTCGTGAGCCGGCGCCAGAAGCCGGCCATGTCGTCCTTGATGTGCTCGAGTGTGAGACCGTGCACCAGGGGTGCGAGCGAGCGAATCGCGGCGACGCAGAGCTCGTTGCCCCGGCCGGCGGTGAACGTGAGCCCGTGTCCTGTCAGGCCGTCGGGCCGATCGGTGTGGAGAATCGCGTACGCCGCGGAATAGTCCGGGTCGGGGCTCATGGCATCGGAGCCGTCCCGCTCCCGCGACGTGGGGAACCGGATGTCCAGGGCGTCGACGCGGGTGATCGTCGTGGGCATGGTCACATCGCGGTGAAGCCGCCGTCCACCGGCAGCGCGACGCCGGTCACGAACGATGCCTCCGAGGACACGAGCCACAGCGCGGCCTCGGCGCACTCCTCGGGTGTGCCCAGCCGGCCCAGCGGCTGCGCGGCGCCGTACGCCGCCCACGCCGCCGCCGGGTCGGGCATGGCGTCTGCGAAGTGGCGCAGCATCGGCGTGTCGATGATCCCGGGGCACAGGGCGTTCACCCGGATGCCGCGCGCGGCGTAGTCGAGCGCGAGGGCCTTGGCGAGCAGCACGACCGCCCCCTTGGACGCGCAGTACACCGGCGAATCGGTCTGCGCCACGAGGCCCGTCTTGCTCGCGGTGAAGAGAATCACTCCGCCGGCGGCCTGCCGCACCATGATGGGTATGGCGTGGCGCGCGGCGTACAACGGTCCCTTCACGTTCACGTCCAGGACATGGTCGATTTCGTCATCGGAGCTCTGGGTCAAGACCTTGGGCAGATTGACGCCGGCGTTGCAGAACAGGATATCGAGGCCGCCGTAGCGCGCGACGCACATGTCGATCATGCGCTCGCTGTCGGCGCGCCGGCCGACGTCGCCGCACACGAAATGGGCGGCTCCCCCCGACCGCTCGATCTCTTGCACGAGCGCCTCGCCGGCGGCGCCCTGCGTGTCTGCCAGCAGCAGGCGCGCCCCCGCTCGCGCGAAGCGCAGCGCACTGGCGCGCCCGATGCCACTCGCGGCGCCGGTGATGACGGCGGCCTTGCCGGCCAGCCGCCCGTCAGCCGTAGGCACGCAGGCGTTGCCGCGCGGAGCCGAGCCCTTCGATGCCGAGCTCGACCTCGTCTCCGGCCACGAGGTAGCGCGGCGGGCGCTGGCCCAATCCCACGCCGGCCGGGGTGCCCGTGGAGATGATGTCCCCGGGTAGAAGCGTCATGAACTGGCTGACGTAGCTGACCAGCGTCGGGACGTCGAAGATCAGCTCGCGAGTCGAGCTGCACTGTTTGGTCTCACCGTTCACCTTGAGCCACATCGGGAGATCGTGCACGTCGCGGATCTCGTCCGGCGTGGCGAGGAACGGGCCCAGCGGCGCGAACGTGTCGCAGCTCTTGCCCTTCACCCACTGCCCGCCGCGCTCCAGCTGGAACGCCCGCTCCGAGTAATCGTTGTGCAGCACGTAGCCGGCGACGTAGCCCGGCGCCTCCTCCCGGTCGACATACGCGGTCCGGCGGCCCAGGACGACGGCCAGCTCCACCTCCCAATCGACCTTGGTGGCGCCCTTCGGAATGATCACGTCGTCGTTCGGACCGGTGATCGCGCTGGTCGCCTTGAAGAAGACGACGGGCTCGTCCGGAACCGCCACGCCGGTCTCGCGCGCGTGGTCGCGATAGTTGAGCCCGATGCACACGATCTTGCTGGGCCGGCACACCGGAGGCCCGAGTCGCGCGCCATCCGGCACGGCCGGGGCCGCGCCGCCGTCGCGCGCCAGCCAGCGTGCCAGCCGCTCGAGGCCGTCCGACCCGAAGAACGCCTCGTCGTAGTCGGACCCGACGCCCGACGCGTCGATGCGCCGGCCGTCGGGCAGGATCAGGCCGGGCCGCTCCTCGCCGGGACGCCCGAATCGGATGAGTTTCATCGTTCACATTTTCAGGGTGACAAAGCCGCCATCGATCGCGTAGTTGCTTCCGGTAATGAACGCCGCGGCGTCCGAGCAGAGAAACAGGGCGAGCTCGGCCATTTCCTCCGGACGCCCCATGCGGCCGATCGGCTGGGTGCGCGACAGCTGCTCGAACATCTCCTGCTCCCGGCCGGGATAGTGCTTGGCCAGAAAGCCGTCCACGAACGGCGTGTGGACCCGTCCGGGGGCGATCGCATTGCAGCGAATCCCGTGCGCCACGTAGTCGCGCGCCACCGAATACGTCATCGTCAGCACGGCCCCTTTGGTCATCGAGTACGCGAAGCGGTCGGGGATACCCACGGTCGACGCCACCGACGCGATGTTGAGGATCACCCCGCCGCGCCCTTTCATTGCGGGGACGGCCGCCCGCATGCAGTTGTAGACGCCCTTGACGTTGACCGCGTAGAGCCGGTCGAGGTCGTCCTCGGACGTCTGCTCCACGGTGCCGACGTGCGCGATCCCGGCGCTGTTCACGAGAATGTCCGGGGGTCCGAACCGCTGCGCGATCGCTTGAAAGGCGCGCTCGACGTCGGCCTGCCGGCTCACGTCGCAGGGAACGGGCAGGCACACGCCGCCGCAGGCCTCGATCTCGCGCGCCACCTCGCGCGCTGCGGGCTCGGCGACGTCCAGCACGGCGACGCGACCGGCTGCGCGGGCGAAACGCACCGCGATCGCCCGTCCGATGCCGGACCCTCCCCCGGTCACGATCGCGACCTTGCGCTCGATCTCTTTCATAGGCCGTACACGCGCGCCGCGTTGTCGGCGTAAAATCGGCTTTGGTCTGCTGCGCTCCATCCTCGGGTGAACCTCTCCGTGAACCTGTACCACGTGCCGTAGTCTCCTGCCACCGTGAGCACCGGCCAGTCGCTGCCGTACAGCACCCGCTCCTGACCGAAGCACGCGACCACTCGCGCGACGTAGGGGAGGAGGTCCTCCGGGCACCACGCCTCCGCCGCCTCGGTGAGGAGTCCCGACAGCTTGCACCACACGTTCTCGTGGGCCGCGAGCCGTGTCATACCCTCGCTCCACGGCTCGAACGACCGTTGCCGGATGGCCGGTTTGCCGCAATGATCGAGCACGAAGCGGGTGTCGGGACAGGCGTCCACGAGATCGACGACGTCGCGCAGCTGGTCGTGCGTCGCGCACAGATCGAAGACCAGCCCTCGCCGTCCCACCTCACGCACGCCGTTCACGAACGCGCGCTGCCGGCAGAATCCGGCGGGCTGTCCCTGGATATTCTGTCGGATGCCTTTGACCATGGGTGAGCTCGCCAACGCATCCAGCGTGTGGCCCACCCCTGACCCCTGATCCCCGAGCCCTTGCGTGAGATCGACGAACGCCACGATGCCCGCGACGCGCGGCTCCGCCTGCGCCAGGCGTTCCACGAACTCCACCTCGCGCCGGGCCTCGCGGGGCCGGCAATTGGCTTCCACGAACACGATGCAATCGATCGGGATCCGCCCCGTCGCCGCTGCATAGTCCGCCGGGAGAAACGCGCGGTCGAGCGACGGCGTGCCCGCGAGCCACGGGTAGTGAAGCACCCCCGGGTCCCAGAAGTGCACGTGGGAGTCGACTATGCCCACAGCGCCACCCCCACCCGATTGCGGATTGTGGATTGCGGATTGCGGAATGGAAGGGCGGACGTCGAATCCGCAATCCGCAATTCGCAATCCGCAATTGACCAGTCGTTCACGAAGCCCACCCTGCGCGCACCCGATCCAGCGCCACCGCCAGCACGATGATCGCGCCGATGATGATTTCCTGGATGTAGTTCGGCCATCCCATCTGCTGGCAGCCGTTACGCAAAAACGCCATGATGAGCGCCCCCACTACCGAGCCGAACACGCTCCCCTCGCCGCCCAGCAGGCTGCCGCCGCCGATCACTACGGCCGCGATGACGTCGAGCTCGGTGCCGATCGCGACGGTGGGATCGCCCTGGCGCAGCCGCGACAGCTGCATCACGCCCGCCAGACCGAAGAACACGCCCGCCGACCCGTAGATCGCCAGCTTGAGCCGGTCGGTCGCGATCCCGCAGGCACGCGCCGCCAGCTCGTTCGAGCCGAGGGCGAACACGTGCCGGCCGAAGATGGTGCGACGCAGCACGGTCGCCGTGAGCGCGGCCAGCGCGAGCATGATCCACACGCCGGGCGGGAGCACCATCCAGGCTGCCCGAGGGATCGTGACGAGCAGGTCGTTCACCCACGTCGGCGGCACGTTCACCGTCTGCTCGTGCGCTATCCACTTGGCGATGCCGCGCGCGATGCCGAGCATCCCCAGCGTGGCGATGAACGGCACCACTCGCAGGCCCGTGATGAGCAGGCCGTTGCCCAGGCCCACCAGTCCGCCTGCGACGAGTGCGACGGCGGTCGCGACCCCGGGGGGCCAGCCCGCGGCGAGCCCGAGCGCGGCCACCACGCCGGTGAGCGCGATGGATGCCCCTACCGAGAGGTCGATGCCGCCGCTGATCATGATCAGCGTCATCCCGATGGCCCCCAGGGCGACGATCACGGTCTGCGACAGGACGATGCGCAGATTGAACGGAGAGAGATAGCGCGCCGGGGCGTCGGTGAGCAGCGCGAACACCAGTACGACCAACACCAGCGCCAGGGCGGGCCCCAGGCGCGCCAGCGACACGCGGACCGCCGCCCGCGACACGAGCCGCCAGCGCCCCCCCGCCCGGCGCGTAGGGGCCGCCGGCGCGGCCTTAACGTTCGAGTGCGTCAAGCACACCCTCCGGCTCGTCGAGTACCACCGCGGCTCCCGTACGGGCCGACCGGTACATCGCTTCGACCAAGGCGACACTCTTGCGGCCATCCCGCCCGTCGCACAGCGGTGCCGCGCCCGTGCGGATCGCCGCCACGAAGGCCTCGAGCACCCGGGCGTGACCGGTAGCGTCCGCGATCACGGGCGACGACGCGCTGGCGTTTCCCGACCGCGCGTCATCGACCGGCGGGGGCGTCTCCGGCGCCGTGCGAAGCTGGACCGACACGACCCGGTCCTGCTCGACCACGATCGTTCCCTCCGAGCCGGTGAGCTCGACCCGGCGCGGCAGGCCCGGGAATGCGGCCGTGGTCGCCTCGAGCGTAGCGACGGCGCCGCCGGCGAACTCGAGACAGGCGACCGCCGTGTCCTCCACCGCGATGTCGTGCAGCGCCGTGCGAGTGGTGGCGTACACGCGGTCGACGTCTCCCAGGAGCCACAACAGCAGGTCGACCGTGTGAATCCCCTGATTCATCACGGCGCCGCCGCCGTCGAGGCCCCACGTCCCGCGCCAGTGTGAGCCCGCATAGTACTCCTGCGGGCGGTACCACCGCACGCGGGCCGAAGCCACGATCGGGCGACCGAGACCGCCCCCGGCGATGAGCTGCCTGAGCCAAACGAGAGCGGGCGCCGCGCGATCCTGATAGATCACGCCCAGCTTCACGCCGGCGCGGTCGCACTCGGCCGTGAGCCCATCGATGCGCGCCGTCGTCACGTCGAGCGGCTTCTCCACCAACACGTGCAACCCCAGTTGCGCCGCCGCCTGCGCGTGCTCGGCATGCACACCCGAGGGCGTCCCGACCACCACGAGGTCCATGGGTCGATGCCCGAGAAACTCGTCGAGTGTCCGGTAGCCCTTTCCCCCGTACCGCTGCGCCAGCGCGGAAACCTTGGCCGGGTCGCGCCCCCAATACGCCACGACCTCGACGTCCGGGACCAGGGCGGCCGCGCGCGCATGGGTGTCGCTGATGTTGCCGCACCCCAGCAGGCCGATGCGTATGGTCATGCGCCGGCCTCGTTCCCTCGCGTCAATCCCTCCCACAGTCCCTGGAGGTACATGGCGCCCAGCGCCCGGTCGTACAGGCCGTACCCGGGGCGTCCGCGCTCGCCCCAGATCATGCGCCCATGATCGGGGCGCATCGGCCCCGTGAAGCCCACGTCGGAGAGCGCCCGCAGCACTTCGTACAGATCCACGCCACCGCAGGCCGACGGATGGGCCGTCTCGTGAAAGCGCCGCTCGCCGGTGACGCGCACGTTGCGGCAGTGGGCGAAATGAATCCGTTCCCCGATCCGCCGCACCATGGCCGGCAGATCGTTCTCGGGATTGGCGCCGAGCGATCCGGTGCAGAACGTCACGCCGTTCGCCGGGCTGTCCACCAGCGCCACCAGCCGCTCGAGATCGGCCCCCGTGCAGATGATCCGGGGCAGCCCGAAGATCCCCCAGGGCGGATCGTCCGGATGAATCGCCATTCGTACGCCGGCGTCCTCGGCGGCGGGGACCACGCGCTCGAGGAAGTGGGCGAGGTGCTCCCACAACCGCCCCGCATCCACGTCCCGGTACGCCGCGAGCAGCCGCTGCAGCTCCTCGGGGCCGTACGCCGTGGCCCATCCGGGGAGATCGCCCGTCCCGCGCGACAGGTCCACGGCGGCGAGCGCGCGGTCGTCGTACGCCAGCGCGGTCGAGCCGTCGGCGAGCGGCTGGGCCAGGTCGGTGCGCAGCCAGTCGAACACCGGCATGAAGTTGTAGCACAGCACCGGAATACGGAGCGCGCCCATGACCCGCACGCTCTCACAATAGTTCGCGATCAGGCGGTCGCGGCCCGGCCGGCCGAGCTTGATGTCCTCGTGGACGGGAATGCTTTCGACCACGGCGAAGGTCAGTCCGGCCGCCTCGATCTCGTCCTTGAGGCGCGCGAGCCGCTCGCGGGTCCAGGCCGCGCCGACCGGCACATCGTACAGCGCGCTCACGACGCCCGAGACGCCCGGGATGTGCCGGATGTGCGCCAGCGGGATCGGGTCGTCGCGCCCGAACCAGCGGAACGTCATGTGCACGCGCGCACCAGCTGCTCGATTTCCTCTGGCGTGGCCCGGTTCCAATCTCCCGGGATCGTCAACTTCAAGGCCCCGGCGGCGGCGGCGAACTGCACCGCGTCCGCCGGATCCCGATCGGCGGCGAGCGCGGCGATCAGGGCCGCGGCAAAGCTGTCGCCGCCGCCCACCCGGTCGACCACGTGCACCTGATACCGCCGGCTCTGCCAGACGCCGCCGGACGACGCGTCGTACAGCGCGGCGCTCCAGCCGTGCTCGCTCGCCGACAGCACCTCGCGCCGAGTGAGCGCCACGCGCCGGCAGCCGTAACGCTCGGCGAGACGCTGCGCCAGCGAGTCGTCGGGCGCTTCGACGCCGAGCATGACCCGCACCGCGTCGCGGTTACCGATCAGGAGATCCGTTCCCTGCACGAGCGGCTCGATCACGCCTCGGGGGTCCCGGCCCTGCCATAGGGCCGGCCGGAAATTGAGATCCATGCTGATGCGCACCCGGCTCGAGCGGGCGGCCACGATCGCGGCGGTGAGCGCCGCGCGCGGGCCTTCCCCCAGCGCGGGCGTGATGCCGGAGCCGTGAAACCACCCGGCGCCGTGCAGCGCCTTGGCCCAATCCACCATTGCCGGCGTGATGGCGGCGAACGCCGAGCCCGCCCGGTCGTATATCACGCGACTGGAGCGGATGTCGGCGCCCGGCTCGACGAAATAGATCCCCAGGCGCTCACTCCCCGCTGCGAGCGCGATCCATCCGGTCCCCACACCCTCGGCTTGCAGCGCATGCAGCGCAGCCTGGCCGATGGCGCTGTCGGGCAGGCGGGTGATGTAATCGGCACGCACGCCGAGGTGCGCCAGCCCCACCGCGACATTCGCCTCGCAGCCGCCGAAGCCCGTGCGGAGCTGCGGCGACTGAAACAGGCGCTCCTGCCCGGGCGGGCTGAGCCGCAGCATCAGCTCGCCGAAGGTGACCGCGCGGGGGGGCGCGGCGCTCACGCCGGTGCCTCGGCGGGCTGGCGGCGGGCCTCCGCCACGCGGTCGATCAGCGCGCGGGCGCGCGCCGTGAGTCGGTCCCAGGCTTGCTCCGCCACGAGCGCCGGGCTCACCAGCGCGCCGCCCACGCTCACCGCGACCGCACCGGCGCGGATCCAGTCGGGCGCGTTGTCGAGCGATACACCGCCGGACGGCACCAGGCGCAGAAATGGCAGCGGGGCGAGCACTTCGCGGATGTAGCGGGGCCCGACCAGCGAGGCGGGGAAGAGCTTGATGGAAGACGCGCCCGCGCGCGACGCCTCCAACAACTCCCGCGGCGTGAGCGCGCCCGGCACGCAGGGGACGTTCTGCTCGCGACAGCAGCGCATGACGGCCGGATCGAGCGTCGGGCTGACCACGAAGCGCGCGCCCGCGGCGATGACCTCGCGCGCGGACCGCTCGTCCAGCACGGTGCCCGCGCCGACGACGGAGCCCGGGGCGTCACCTAGCTCGCGGATGGCGGCGAGCGCGCCCGGCGTCGTCAGCGTGATCTCGACGACGCTCACGCCCCCAGCCGCGAGCGCGCCGGCGAGAGCGCGAAAGTCCGCGCCGGCCGGGAGTCGCACCACCGCAATCACGCCGCTCGCGAACGCCGCGTCGATCATCCGAGACTCGCCTCCACGCCTTCGTGCTCGAGTCGCGCGAGCGCCTGGGTGGTTGCCTCGAGGAACCCGGGAAGGCGGGCCAGGGAAGAGCCCCACACGGCCTCGTCGGCGAGCGCGCGCGTGGCCAGCCGTTCCAGGGTGTCGCGGGGTACGGGTCCGGACGCGCGATCCGGGTCCACCGCCAGCCAGTGCCGGGCGACGAGCGGGAGATCGGCATCGACGATCGGGTACGTGGCTCCGCGCCACCGGCCGTGCGGGGCCGACCCGGACGGTGCGCCCTCCGAGACCGGGCGAAGGTATCGCAAGTGCGCTGCGCACGCGAGCGCGAGGCCCCGCGGGACGCGCCGTTCGTGTTGCACGAATCGCTCGATCGGCGGCGCGACGCGCAGCCGCATTTTCATGGTCTGGTTGGTGGCGATCACGCGCCACTCGTGCCGCAGCCAGGGGTTGCGAAACCGCTCGAGCACGCCCGCCGCGAACGCTCGCGCCGGGGCCGCCGGCATGTCGGTCCCGGGCACGAGCTCCTGGAACAACGTGCGCTCGAGAAAGGGCCCGAGGCGGGGATGCTCCGACACCTCGCGCACCGTTGCGACGCCGGCGAGCAGTGCGAGTGGGGCGAGCGCGGTGTGCGACCCGTTCAACAGACGCAGCTTGCGCTCCCGGTACATCCCGATGTCGGATGCGAACACGACCGCCCCGGGGGCGACGTCGATCGGGAAAGCCGCCCGCAACGCAGCCGGCTCCCCTTCGATGGCCCACAGCGCGTACGGCTCGGTGACCGTGAGCAGCTCGTCCGAGTAGCCGAGGTCCGCCTCGAGCGCGGCGCGCGCCTCGGGGGGCGGGCTGCCGGTCGTGATGCGGTCCACGAGCGACGAGCAGAACCGCACGTGGGTGACGAGCCAGTCACGAAATCGCGCTTCGCATTGCGACGCCAGCTGATCGACCATCGCGGCGAGACGTGGTCCGTTGTCGGGCACGAGCTCGGTGGGGATGACGAAGAGCGGCGGGCCGTCGGGCAGTCGCTCGAAGCGGGTATAGAGAACGTCCGCCAGCTTGGCGGGGAAACCCGCTTCCAGTCGGAAGCCTGCTTCGGTCACGTTGCTGACGATCACCTGCAGCTCGGGTTGCGCCACGGCCGTGCGCACCGCCGGCCACTCCGTGTCGGCGACGAGCGCGCGCGAGACGGCGCCGATGAGACGGGTCCGCTCGATCGGCGCTCCGTCGCGCAAGCCGCGTTCCACCAGCGTGAACAACCCGTCCTGCGCGTTGATCGCGCGCGCCTGGCCGTGCGGCGTGCTCTGGACGACCACGATGCGGCCGTTGAACGCACCGGCGCGGTTGGCGGCGTCCACGGAGGCGGCGCACAGCGCGCGCAACAGCATGCCCGTGCCGAACTGGAGCACGCGCTCGGGCAGCCCGTCCCGGCGGTAAGCGCTTTCCGGCCAGTGGGCCCGACCTATAGAAGGAAGGCGCGCGCTCGCGGCGTGCACTCTGGTTTCGTCACCTCGTGATAGTGAAGATCAACGGCGGTCTCGAACTTGCAACCCGTGACCCGGCGCACAGGGGCGTAAACATGAGGCCGTTGCGCCGCCGCAACAGGCTGTCAACCCGGGTCACATGCTCGACTCACGGATGCATTCGCGACTCGCAACGTCGGAGCGTCGCGCGACGTCCCCGACACCCCCCACCTGGGAGTCGGCATTCCGGTCGTACTACATCGAGTTGTGCGAGTATGTGCTCCGCTTCGTGGGGTCGGCGGAAGCCGCCCAGGACCTGGTGCAGGATTTGTTCTTGCGTCTCTGGGACAGCCGCGGTCCGCGGGATGCGACGCGCCTGACGCGGCCCTATCTCTACGTGGCGGCCCGCAATCGGGCCCTGAAGTACTTGCGGCATCGTCGCGTGGTCGCCGCTTGGGTGGCTCGCGCGGCGCGCGAAGAGCCGCCTGGGTCCGATACGCCCGAGGACCTGTGTCTGTGTGGCGAGCTCGACGACGTCGTGCAGCGTGCCATCGCCGACCTGCCGGCGCGCTGCCGCGCGGTTTTCGTGCTGCGTCGCCGTGAGCAGTTGAGCTACCGCGAGATCGCCACGCGGCTGGGCGTGTCGCTCGGCACCGTCAAGTCGCAGATGTGGCGCGCCACGCTCCGGTTGCGCGAAGAGCTCGCCCCGTACGTTTCCCATCCCGTGATCTCGGCGGACCGCGTCGGCTGACCCGCCAGGCCGGCGTCATACTCCGGCCGCGGTTGCGGGTTTTCGAGACAGGACCTCCGCACTGAGGTCCAGGTATGGAACAGTCCGACCTGCTCGGTTTTGTGGAGGGCGACTGCTCCCCGGACGAAGCGGCGGCGATGCAAGCGTGGATCGCCGCCGATCCGCGGCGCGGCGCCTTGTTGGAAGACCTTCGCGAAGTGTGGCGCCTCACAGGACGCCACACGCGGTCGTGGGTCGTCGCGGGGGCCCGGATCCGACTGCTGCCGAGCCGCGGCCGTCACGCGGCGCAGGGGTCGGCCGGGTTTCCCGCGCGGTCCGGGGCAGAGAGGCATCGTCGCCTCGTGGCTCCCCCCGGCCTGTCGCACGCTCTCCACGTTGCGATGATTCGGCACCGCTGACAGTCGGTTTGTGGACGTCATGCAACGCGCGCGGGCCATGCCGCATTCGCGCCGGCCGCGCTAACTCGTTGTGAGTTCGGTGACATTGAATCGCGCGCGCGACGCGTGCTCACCCTCGATCACTCCGGCCTCAAACTTGAAAGCAGTCTCGCTCGAATAAACTCGTTGCGCCCTTTGTGCCGCCCAGGGGGATCACGCAATGCTCGCCTTGTTGTGTCCGCACGCCGACAGTGGCGTCGATCTCGGCGCCGCCGGCTCGGTCGCGCTCCCCGCACTCTCGTCTCTCCCACGCTGCCTTGGCGTGATTCGCCGCTCTCCTGCCGGAGGTTGTCCATGAAATGCTGTGGTGTCCTGCTCGTATGCGCAGTCCTCGCTGCTCAAGTGGGCGCGGCCCAGGAGGTGGGGTCGATCGTGGGCACCGTCACGGCGCGTGAAACCGGCGCTCCCCTCGCTGGTGCCGCCGTGAGCGTCCTCGGCACCCGCCTCACCGCCTTGACCGCTGCGGACGGTCGCTACGCGATCAGTTCTGTTCCCCCCGGCACCTACCACGTGCGCGCCAGACTCATCGGCTACGGAAGCGCGGAAGACACGATCGTCGTCGCGGCCGGGCAGTCCGTCGCGGCGGACATCCGACTCACGGCCCAAGCGGTCCAGCTCGATGCCGTCGTGGCGATCGGCTACGCCACCGTGCAGCAGCGTGACTTGACGGGCGCGGTCGCCTCGGTGAGCGGCGACGCCGTGGCGACCAAGGCGGCCCCGACGCCGACCGTCAACACGGCACTGCAGGGCCGGGCGGCGGGCGTTCAGGTCATCACGAACTCCGGGATGCCCGGGGTCGGCGCCAGCGTGCGTATCCGCGGCACCAACTCGCTGACCGCGAACAGCGAGCCGCTCTACGTCGTGGACGGCGTGCCCGCGGAACAGGGCGTGGGAGGCACGTCGAGCTCGGCGCAGGATCCTCGGAACAATCCGCTGATGTCCATCGACCCGAACGAGATCGAATCGATCGACGTCCTCAAGGATGCGTCCGCGAAGGCGATCTACGGGGCGCGCGGCGCCAACGGCGTCGTGTTGATCACCACCAAGCGCGGGCGCACGGGCGAGAGCCACTTCACCATCGAGTCGAGCTACGGGTTCCAGCGCATCTCGAACCTGATCCCGGTACTGAATGGTCCGCAGTACCGGCAGTTGCGCAACGAGGCCATCTGGAACGCCACGCGGGACTCCACCAGGCTGCCATACACGGCGGCGCAGATCGCTTCCGCGTCGTCCTATGACTACCCCGGCATGATGCTCCGCACGTGTGCGTCGTCGGCGTGCGTCGCCGCGCCGCAGGCGAGCGAGGGACTGACGCTGTCCGGCGGAAACGACCGCGTGCGGTATCTGTTCAGCGGGAACTACATGAAGCAGAGCGGCATCCTCATCGGGTCGGACTTCCAGCGCTACGGCGTCCGCTTGAACCTCGATGCCGACGTGAGCGAGCGGTTTCACGTCGGCACGAGCCTCAGCCTCGCCATGGTCAGCCAGAACGTGGCGCAGGAGGAGAACGGCAGCGTCGGCGCCGGCGCCAACGGCATCCTCGCGGCCATGCAGTTCGACCCCTCCATCCCGCCCAAGGACGCGAACGGTAACTGGACCAAGTCGGCCATCCTCGGTGAGCAGGTGGAGAACCCAGTGGCCAATTCGAGCGAGCTGACACAACTGAACACCATCTCGCGCATGGTCGGCAACGTGGTCGGCGAGCTCGCCATCACCGACGCCATCAAGCTGCGCAGCACGTTCGGCGGGTCCTTCAGCTACAGCGGCACCGAGTACTACGCGCCCCGCACCATCGCCCCCGGCTTGGGGCCGGGCGGCGACAGCTACATCTCCGCGTCTCCCGTTCCCTCGCGGCAGCTCATCAACGAGAACACCCTCACGTACCGGCGCGCCCTGGGCCCGGGCCGCGTCGACCTGCTGGGCGGGTTCTCGGTGCAGACCTCACACAACGAGGGCGAGACCGCGCGGGCCCAGGGGTGCGCCAGCGACGCTACGATGTTCTTTGCGTACGGCTCGTGCCGCACCTTGCGGCCGCCGGACAGCAACGCCTCGGATTGGACACTCGTGTCGTATCTGGGCAGGGCGAACTACGACCTGAACGACGCGTATCTCTTCACGCTCACCGGACGCACCGACGGGTCGAGCCGCTTTGGGAAGAACAACAAGTGGGCGTTCTTTCCATCGGCCGCCTTCGCGTGGCGCGTGTCGAGCGAACCGTTCATGGCCCATCAGTCCGTGTTCGGCGACTTGAAGCTGCGGGTGAGCTACGGCAAGACCGGCAATCAGGCGATCGACCCGTACCGGACGCTCTATCAACTGGGTGTTTGCTGGTACTCCATCGGAGGCTCCGAGATCAACTCCCTGTGTCCCTCGGGCACGAAGGGGAACCCGGATCTCAAGTGGGAGACGCAGCAGCAATTCGACGTGGGGGTCGATGCCAGCGTGCTGCGCAACCGCGTCGCCTTCACGCTCGACGCGTATCACGGGGTGACGCACGACCTGCTGCTCAGCGTGCCGATGCCGGCGACCTCGGGGTTCACCAATCAGTTTCAGAACATCGGCTCCGTGCAGAACAACGGCGTCGAGCTGTCGGTCACCAGCGTGAACGTCGTCGGCGCGCGCTTCAGCTGGCGCAGCGCGCTCAACCTGGCGCGTAACCGGAACAAGGTCCTCGACCTGGGAGGCGTCACGCAGATCTTCCCGGGCGTGCGGGGCGGCGGTTTTGTCGAAGGCGGGCAAACCGACATCGTGCGGGTCGGGGAGCCACTCGGCGCGATCTACGGCTTCAAGACCAATGGCCTCTGGCAGGTGGGCGACCGGTGCTACCTGACTAACGCCGCCGACTGCACGCCGGGCGAGTACAAGATCGCCGACGTCAACGGCGACGGGAAAATCGACCTGAACGACCGCACCATCATCGGGTATGCCGACCCCAAGCTCTACGGGGGGCTCTCGAACAACCTGGCGTACGGCCCGTTCACACTGGACCTGTTCATGAATTTCTCCTACGGCAACCAGGTCGTGAACATGTCGCGCGTCTTCAACGACCTCGCCACCGGCTTTCTCAACGAGCGGGCGGACGTCCTCGACCGGTGGACGCCCCAGCATACCAATACGACGGTCCCGCGCGCGAACTTCGCGCGCCCCCGTCGCATCTACAGCGCGCAGGTGGAGGACGGCTCGTTCCTGCGTCTCCAGACGGTGACCGTCGGATACGATCTCCCGATCCACGGGGTGTGGGGGGCCAAGGCGGCCCGTGTCTACGTCACCGGTCAGAACGCCTGGACCGCCACGAGCTACACCGGGTTCGATCCCGAGGTCAACAGCATGGGTGGAGACCCGCGGGTGCGCGGCGTCGACGACGGCGCGTATCCGCGCGCGCGGGTCTGGAATGTCGGCGTGAACGTGACATTCTGAGAAAGGATTCGTCCGCGATGACCGGCAAGTGTCCTGCCCTCGTCCCTCTCGCGCTGTCGCTCGCGCTGTCGGTGGTCGCCGCGTGCAGCCTCACGGAGGAGCCACGCTCGTTCCTCACGACCGACACGTTCTTCCAGACCGAGGCGGACTTGAAGAGCGCCGTAATGGCCGCCTACTCGCCCATGCGCAGCAACAATCTGTTCAACGGATGGCCCTGGCTGTCGCTGGAGCTGGCGTCGGACCAGGTGCGCATCGACCATGACGAGCCGAACCTCGAGACGAGCGGGCCCGACTTCCTCTTCTACTCGACGGGGAGCCGTGGCGTGACGGTCGCGTGGCGAGAGCTGTACAACATCGTCTACCGGTCCAATCTGGTGCTGGCGAACGTGGACCGCGTGCAGCAGTGGAACAATCCCGCCTTCAAGAGCAGGTACACGGCGGAAGCCAAGTTCTTGCGGGCGTATGCCTACCTGTGGTTGACCAAGCTGTACGACGACGTTCCCCTGCTCTTGACCCTCGAAGATCACGCGAACCTGCACGTGGCGCGGACGCCCGTCGAGCAGGTGCACCAGCAGGTCGTCAAGGACCTCACGGAAGCCGAGGCGGCACTGCCCTCCAAGTGGGGCGCGAGCGATCGCGGCCGCGCCACGCAAGCCGCGGCGGACATGGCGCTCGCGGACCTGTACCTGTGGCGGGCCAGCTATCTCAAGAAGACCGCCGAGTGGCAAAATGCTTCCGACTGGGCGAAAAAGGTCATCGATTCGGGGATCTGGGGACTGAACGCGGACTACATCAGCACGTTCCTGCCGAGTAACAAAGGGAATCCGGAGATGATCTTCTACGTGGCCGCTTCCGGGCTCGATTCCCGCAGCAGCAACGGCTGGCTGGTCAACTTCTATTTTCCGCGGGACTTCGGTCTCTCAACCGGCGGAGGCTGGGGGGCAGGGCACCCCACCACATGGCACTACAACCTGTATGCCTCCGGTGACTACCGCCGGGACGCCGGCTATCGCTCCGGCGGCTGCCGCTGGGACGGCTACTGCGTCGCGTCCTTTAAAGACGGCCCGCTGCCGTGGAAATACCGTCCCACGAACAACGGGTCGGACGGCGGCAAGTGTGACGTCGACATCCCGCTCTATCGTTACGCCGAGGCCCTGTTGATCTACGCGGAGGCGCAAAACGAGCTGGGGAACGCGGCTACGGCCGTGACGTACCTCAACATGATCCGCGCCCGCGCCCGCAACGGCACCGGGGCCGAGAACCGCTCCAGTCCCGCCGACTACGCCGGTCCGCTCGACAAGCTGACGCTCCGCGACACGATATTCATCGAGCGTGACTTGGAGCTCGCGCACGAGGCCAAGCGCTGGTTCGACTTGGTGCGTCGCGATTCGGAAGATCAATCGTACTGGGCGAACAGCCTGCACGACCACGACCCCAATTCCTGGGTCATGCAGCCCATCCAGACCTACAAGATGCGGTGGCCCATCCCTCAGTCCGAGGTGGACCTCGACCCGGCCTTGACGCAGAACGCCGGCTACTAACTGCCGGCAGATTCCCACCCCTACACCCGCACCCCGCCGTTAGCCCGGCAGGGTGCGGGTTTTCTACGACTGTTGTATCTTCGATTGTCGCGTCGTTGCAACACCAGCCGCCCTGTTGCCGAAAGGAATCCGAAGGAACCCCACATCCCGAACAGTGTTCAACCGGCCTTACCCTGACCCAGGGGGAGACATGAAGCATGCCATCTGCTGCGGATTTGCCGTCGCGCTCGTCACCGGCTGTGGGCCGACGGGATCGCGGCGGGCCGAGGTCCCGACCCCCGACGACCAGATCTCCGTTGGCTACCAGACCCAAAGCAAGCGTGATGCGACCGCTGCCGTCACGTCCGTCTCCCCCACCGAAGCGGATGCCCGCGTCAACCGTATTGAAGACCTGCTTCAGGCGCGGGTGCCGGGGCTCGAGGTGCTGCCGCTGTCGAACGGCATGTACACCCTCCGCATTCGGGGCCGGCACAGCATCATGGGCCGGAGCGGGGACGACGAGCCGTTGCTCGTGATCGACGACGTGCCGGTACCGCAAGGCTCGCTCGGCAGTGCGCTCGCCGGTATGGCCCCGCGCGACGTGGGGCGGGTCGACGTGCTCAAGGATGCGGCCGCGTCGAGTATCTATGGATCGCGTGGGGCCAACGGCGTTATCATCATTACGACCAAGCGAGCCTCGTTGCCCAATCCGTGATCGCATCGCTCATAGCACTGTTGCTGCAAAACCCGGCAGCGCCGGCCCCCGCGGCTGCGCCGCCTCGGGTGATACGGGTCTGGCTCGGCTCCGCCAGCCCGCTGGTGCGCGGGGCGGCGGTGCGTGTGTACGTCGAGGCGGGCGAGGACGGCAACCTCGTCGTATTGCACCGCCGCACCGACGGCCGAATCGAAGTGCTGTTCCCCAAGCATCCCGACACCGACCCCTTCGTCCGCGCGGGTACCTACGAGATTCGCGGCACCGACGATCGGGCCGCCTGGGTCGTGGCCGAGCCCGACGGCACAGGAATGGTCCTGGCCGCGCTGTCGCCCGACCCGCTCAAGTTCGACGAGTTCGTGCGGGCGGCCGCGTGGGACCCGGACGCGCTGGTCCCCGCCTGGTCGGGCGTGGACGCGGCAGGGTCGATGAGCGACATCGTGCAGCGGATGTTGGGGGACGGATACTTCAACTACGATCTCGTGAGCTACAGCGTCGCTCCCCCGGTCTACGCGCAGCAGGATCTGACGCCACAGCAGACCACGCCGGCGTACGATGCGTATCCTACCTGTTTGAACTGCACATTCATCGGGGAGCAGTTGATCATTTACGAGCCGGTGTTCGCGCGTCGCGGATCACATCGTCAGCGCGATCGTGCGCGTGAGCCGCGGCCGCAGCCGACGAGCGCCCTCGCCCTCGCGGTTGGTCCGCGGCCGGCCGTGATACCGCAAGGCCCTCCGCGGGGGTCTCGGTTCGCAGCGCCACGAGACGATCCCGGCCCCGCTGCGATCGAGCCACGCGCGCGTGAGCGCGCCAATTCACCGCCGGCTCAGGTCGTGGGCCCACGGACGCACGTGCGATTCACCCGTCTCTCGGATCCCGCGCCGGAGCGGTCGCTCGCCGTCGCGCTGCCCGGCGGAGCCGCGCCCGCGCTGGCGGCTCGAGCGGGGCTCGCGCGCGCCTACCCCGATGCGCCCGGGCAAGTCTGGGTGCGCTCGGATGTCGCCGTGCGGGGACGGGAGCGCGAGATGCCGGCGGCAGCGGGCCAGGCCGTGCGGTCGCGCGCGGTGGCGGTGGCCCGTACGGGTGAGGGAGCGACGCAGGGTGTATCGCGGGGCGTCGCCATTCCCCGAGAGGCCTGGGGCGGTCGGCGAGCGACGCTACGACGCTAGGTTGTACCTGTAACGTGGCGTCGTAGCGTCATGCAACTGTCACTGTCCTACCGTAAAATCGAGTCGCTTCAGCACCGTGCCCGCGGCATCACGCACTTCGACGTGCCACGCCCCCGTCCAGTCGGGCGGCACGGTCTTCTTGCTCCACGTGCGCCACGGCGACCCGCCTACCTGCAGCTCCACGTCACCCACCTGGGTGTCCCCATGGAACCACACGTGGTGAATGCTCGCGCCCTCCGCTCCCGACACCTTGGTCCAGCAGACGACTTGACCGACATCGACGGGGAACGTGGTGCCCGTGTCCTGCGGCTGCCGATCCACGACCGATTTGGCGACCACGGCCTCGGCGACGTCCACGGCAGCAGCGGTGGCAGGCGCGGCCGCTGGGGCGGGCGCCGCGGCTTTGGTCGTGTCTTGTGCCGCGAGGCCACGGGCGGCGAGCAGCGCCAGCGTGATGATCGAAGCGATGCGCGTCATGACGGCTCTCCCACTGGAGTTGTTGGTTGTTCGGCGGTTGCTCGTTGTACGGCGCGGCGGCGACGATGTTCCAGCCACGCGCCCACGGTCGCCGCGATCACGGTCCCGGCCGCCCCACCGCCGAGCTGAAACCGCGCGAGGTATTGGCGCTGCCGCCCTGCGCACTTGCCCGAGAACAGCGCGCCGACCATCGCGCCACAGGACCCCTGGATCGTCGTGAAGTAGTAGCCCGAGCCTGCCGCGAACAGGAGGGGGAGGGAGCACAGCACCAGGTGTCGGAGAAGGGTCTTCATGGAGAGCCCATCACGTAGAGAAAGATGTAATTGTAGATCCCCGTGAGGAGCGCCAGGCACCAGGCGAGCACGACGTACGGACCGGTGTGTCGATGCAGCGGCCGCAGGCGCGCCACGGCGCGGCTCGTGAGCTGCCACGCCAGCCCGGCGAGCGCCGTGACGGCGAATGCGAGATGGATCTTGAAAAACGGCAGCGCGACGAGGGCCGGGCGACGGGGACTGGGAACCATGAGGAAAGAGAATCCCACCACGACGGCGATCTCGATGACCGCGCTCACACTCATGAGGGTCACATGCAGGCCGATCTGGCCGCGGCGGATGCGCGTGGCACCGTAGATCAGGAGGGGCGGCCCCGCCACCGCCCAGGCGAGCGCCGTGACGGCCTGGGGCGGGGCGCTCATCGGCCGCGCTCGATCTTCCACGAGTCCACCACCCGTCCCTCTCCCCCGTCCCCCGTCCCCCGTATGACGTGATAAGCGTCGAAGTGCGCGACCGTGAGACAGGAATGGTTGGGAATGATCTGGATCTTGTCGCCGACCTTGAAGCGACCGTCGAGCGTCGCGCCCGAGGCGGCGCGGATCAGGCCGTGCTCCTGCGACAGGGTCGCCACGGTCAGGTCCGGAGCGTCCTTCACCGCGCCCATCGCCTGAGGCCCCACGTGCGCGGGCCCCGCGTCCTTGGACAGCTCGAGCGCTCCAGCGTCGACCACGAAGTGTGACGCTCCCGGCTGGTGCGACACGACTGTCGCGAGCACACTGACGCCCACGTCGGCTGGCTCGCAGCACCCGATCAGCACCATCGTCCGGTCGTAGAACACGTAGTTGCCCGGTCGCGCCTCGGTGATGCCCTGAAGATCGGTGGCCGCCGCCATCGCCGGCGTCGAGCCGACACTCACTTCGCGGATCGCGATGCCCTCCTTGCGGAGCCGCCCGGCGAACCCCACCATGACGCCGCGCTCGCTCTCGGCGACGGCGGCCGCTTCCGCTTTGCTCTGCGTGCGGTAGGCATGACCGGAGTGGCTCAGGATCCCGTCGAACGCGAGCCCCTGCTCCCGGGCGAGCTCGCGGGCCACGGCGACGGCGTAGTTCGACGCCGGCTCCACGCCGGCGCGGTGATAGCCGCAATCCACCTTGAGCCACACGTGCAGCCCCGAGCCGGCGAGCGCCTGGGCCGCACCGAGGTCGTCGACCACGACGCGCAGCGTCGCTCCGGTCTGCTGCACGATGCGACGCGCGTGGGCGACGTGGCCCGGATCGATCGGAAATGCCCAGGTGAGGTCCGTGACGCCGGCACGGGCGAACACTTCTGCCTCCACGAGCGTGGCCACGGTGAGCCCCCGCGCACCGTGTTGGAGCTGCAGCTTCCCCAGCTCGACGCACTTGTGGGTCTTCGCGTGCGGCCGCAGGGCGACGCCGAGCTGCCGGGCACGCGCCGCCATGTGCGCGAGATTACGCTCCACGACATCGAGGTGCAGCAGCAGCGCCGGCGTCTCCAAGTCGTATGCCTTCACACGTCCCTCTTCCCCCATCCCCCTTCCCTTATCGCACGATGTGGAACTCGGTCTGGCGCCGCAGGATCCAGTGCATGCGGCCGTCGGCGCCGAGCTCCGCGTCCTCTTCCTGGGCCGAGCGGACCCCCTGGCTGTCCCACTCGGGGACCGGGGTGGTGGCCTGCAGCTCGATCGAGAACCAGCTGTTCGGCACCAGCGGGACGTCACCGCGCTCCGGAACGCCCTCCTGGTGGTCCCACAGCCCGATCAGCGGCCCCGCGCCGTGACCGCGGTCCCCGATGGGGTGCGTGTAGATCGTCCCATTGATCCCCGCGGCGCGCATCTGCGCCAGCGCGGCCGCGAGCACGTCGTTGCCGGTACGCCCGGGCCGCATCTCGGCGAGGAGGATGTCCTGCAGCTGGTTCGAGTTTGCGAGCGCCCGTTTGAGACCCTCGGGCACGTCGTTCTCCCCCCGTCGCAGCACGTAGCCCATGTGCTGCGTGTCGGTGTTCAGGCCCAGCGCCGTGATGCCGAAGTCGCAGTGCAGCACGTCCCCTCGCTGTATCACCACCGCACCCGAGTCGGACAGATCGCGGCCGCGCCGCTGCACGTCCACGTCGGTGTGAAACCAGGTGCCGAAGCCGAGGTCGTTGACGCGCTGGCGCATCCACCAGGCAACGTCGTCCGTCGTAGACCGTCCGGGAGTAATCACCCGATTCGAGAACGCCGTGTCGATGACTCCCCAGACGACCTCCATGAGGCGCCGGTAGGCGGGCAGCATTCCGGGCGCGCGAATCTCCTGATACTCGAGCGGCAGGCGCTCGGCGCGCACGATGCGGCCGCGGTACGGCGCCGGCAGCACGGCCTCGAGCTGCTCCCATTCGCCGGCGGACAGCCCGTCCGAGAAGGCATGCGCGTGGGAGATATCGACGGCGATGGTCGGCGGGTTGCGCTCCTCGATCACGCTACGCAGCAGGTCCCATTGTGCCTGGCCCACCAGTTCGGGCCGGCGGCCGATCGAGGGGTCGATGGCCTCCTTGGCGTGGTATGCGTCGTACACGCCGCCTTGGGAGGTGCCCCCGAGGGCGAGCCGCTCGACCCCGCGCTCGGGTCCGCGATCGTAGAACACGTAGATCGTGCGGCGCCGCGCGAAGAACGTCGTAGCCGACACGAGCGACCAGAAAACGGGGTCTTCGTTGTATTCCCGCATGGGCACCACCCACATGGCCACGTGATACTGCCGCATCAGCCGCGGGAGCACCGAGTCGAGCCGATAGCGCAGCCACTCCTGCTCGACGGCGGCCTGTTCGCGCAGCGTGCCCAGTGGGCGGTTGGGCGACAGCGTGAGGACAGGCACGGGGCCGGGCGCCTGTACGAGCAGCGTCGAGAGCGCGAATGCGGCGAAGATCATATGGGTCGAGGCACCGGAGGAGGGTCGGGTGACTGGGAGAGCGTCGTGTGACGGGCTAACAGGACGATCAGGAGCATCACCGCGCCGAAGTTGTACGTGTTTTGGCGGACGACTGCGAGAATCGTGGGCAACGGGCTATGGATGTGGCTCAGCATTCCGGAGGTGAGCAATGCCGCCACGGTGAGTGCAGCGAACCAGACTCCGCGCCCGCGCGCCGGCGACGGCGCTCTGAAGGTGACGATCCACGCTGGTAAGGCGAGGACGTAGTAGTGGAGTCGGTCGAGCGGAGCGAGCAGCACTGCGAGCACGGCGGTGATGCCGACCTGGTACATCGGCTCGGCAGACGCCGGGCCGCGCCACAACACGGTGGTGACCGCGACCACCGCGAGCGCATCCAGCACCACGGCTGTCGTGAGGCTACCACCCAAGCGCGCCACCAGCCCACCGATCGACTGCCCCGTGAGCGCCTGCGTGCTCTTGGCCGTCAGTGCGAGGTGCGCGTAGTCGGAGACGGTCGTCGCCCCGGCGAGACCCGTGGGCAGCACGACGAGGAGCGTGAGGCCGATCGCGGCGGCAACACCTGCGGCCAACGGTCGCCACCGGGCGCGGACGAGGAAATACAAGAAGATGGCTCCGGGGTAGCCCTTGAGCGCGGTCGCGACACCAATCCACCACGCCGCGCGCGTGTCCCGCCGCTGCTCGAGATCGGTGATGGCCAGGACGACCAATGCCAGCAGCACGAGATTGATGTTCAGGTGTTGGAAGTTGCTCTGGAGCGGTTGGGCGATCGCCGCGACGGCCAGCACGATGGGGGTCCAGCGGCCGACGTGACGGTAACCGCGAACCAGGCACCAGCCGAACAGGGCCACGTTCCCGATCGCCCATACGCACTTGGCGAGCGGCAAACTGATGCGGGCGAGCAAAGCGAAGGGCGTCAGCGCAACGATCGCAAACGGTGGCCATGGAAGACCGATTGAGCCGTCGAAGTCGGCGTATAATGGTTGCCCGTGCAGCAGGCGTTCGGACAGGCGCAGGTGGAACGCTAAATCGCCGCCCGAATGGACCCCGATGAACGCATCGACCGCAGCGTACACGCCGCCGAGCGCGAGCAGCACGCGCCACGCCCGAGGCGTTACCTCCGCCATATCCCCAGGGCTAGGCTCGCCCAGCCGGCGACGAACGCCGACACCGCGCCGAGGGTGGCGAACACGCGGTCCATCAGTCGAGGCGGCGCCCGGTGACCTCGATGCGACGATAGCGCTCGATCTTGCCCGATCCGCCGACGAACGCCGAGGCGAACCACCCGGTGACCCCCACCACGATCGAGCCGAGCACGGCAGCGCCGAGCCCGCTCACCGAAAATCCCGGCACGAGCCAGGCGACGAGGTAGAACGAGATCCCGTTCACGATGAAAATGAACAGTCCCAGCGTGAGCACCGTCAGCGGCAGCGTGAGGATGAGGATGACCGGGCGGATCACCGCGTTCACGATGCCGAGCAGCAGCGCGGCCACGACCAGGTGGTCCCAGCGGTCGATGTGGATCCCGGGGATGATGGTCTCCGCGACCCACAGGCCCAGGGCCGTGATGACGAGGCGGAACAAGAAGCCCTTCATCGCCCCTTCGCTCCCCAGGCCTCGACGTTGCGCGCGATCTGGCGCGAGTGCTTCTCCAGATGCTCGGCGTAGACCGCGAGCCAGTCCTCCGCGCTGTACGGGCCCGACTCCGTGTGCCGTCCCACCCGGCGCCAGTCTTGCTCGGTCGCGCGCTCGAGCAGCGGCACGGTGTTGGCCCGCACGGCCTTCACGGTGGCCAGCGCCGCGTCGATGGGATGCGCGTGGTAATCGAAGCGCTTCGCCCACACGTCTTGGTCGTATCCGACGATCAGCGGCTCGGGCTCCGCGAGCAGATAGCGCAGCCGCATGTGGGCATTCGTCTCGCTGTCGGCGCAGTGGACCACGATTTCGTGCGCGGACCAGCGATCGGGCCCGGGCTTCCATTTGAGGGCGTCGCGCGGGACCTTGGCGAGCGCGGCGGTGAGGAGCGCCGGCCCGCGGGCGTAGCGCTCGATCAGGGTGGCGCGCTCGGCGGCGGTGAGTGGCATGTCGGGGTCTCCGCAAGAAGATACTCGATTGGCTCAGTGGCGCGCGCGGCCGGCGACGAATCGCGCCGTGGCGCCGGGCCGGACCTGCACGCCCAGCCGCGAGTCGAACAGGATCGCTCCCACGAGCGAGTCACCCACGCGCGTCGCCCCGATGCCGGCGAACGGCCCGAGCGCGGCGGGCCACCCGTACACCAGCGCCTGCTCCGGGTAGCCGATCCATGTGACCGGGAGCGTTTCGGGCGGCACTCGGAAGACGAGCGTGCCCCTGAAGTGGCAGGCGTGGTCCGCGACGACCCGCGTGCTGTCCAGAACCACGTCGGTCAACTTGAAGCGGTCGCCCAGCTCGGGCAGTGTGAGGGTGTCGCCCCGGGCCACCACCCAGTGACCGAGGTAGCGTTGCGCGTAGCGGGTCTGCAGGTGCATCGCCCCGGCGCTGCACGGGTTCGAGGGGGCGCACGCGCCCAGCACGCACAGGCCGGCGGCCCAGGCGACGGGCTTCACTGCGCGACGCTGTCCGACGCCCGCACTCTCGCGCTCGTGGAATCGGCGGCACGCAAGGCGGCGCCCACCCCGCGCGCGCCCGGGATGCGCGACCCGGCCAGGATCGAGTCCCGCTGCCGCTCCGTGAGCGTATCGCCCGCCGCAGTGCCGGCCTTGCCGGACCGGCCGCCACCGCAGGCGCCCACGGTCAACGCCACACCGAGTACGATCCACACGATCGTCCGGTTCATGCGGGCAGCCCCTTTCGCAGCACGTCTTCCATCACGTCCGCGAAGCGATCGATCTCCGCGAGTGTCGTGTACACGTTCGGTGTCACGCGCAAGCAGCTGAACTCCTTGTGCACGATCGGCGTGACGAGGATCCGGTGCTTGTCCCAAAGGAAGGCGCCGAGCTTGTTCACGTCCAGCCCCTCGACTGAGACGCTCGCCAGCCCGCACGACTGCGCGGGGTCGTACGGCGTG
>QHUT01000118.1 GCA_003222055.1 Gemmatimonadota bacterium | reverse complement strand
GCCAGCCAGCCGCGCGTGTACACCCAATCCTTGGTGCCGGGCCAGCCGCCGAACTTCTCCCCGTCGTCCACGAACACGGCGAGCGGGCGGCCCGCAGTCCGAAGCTCCCGCAGGTAGGCGCCGATCTCCGCCGGCGGCCGGAAGGGAATGAGATACCGGAGCCGCTCGTCGATGGGGAACAGCGCGACGCGCTTGCCGCCGCTCTCGGTCCAGAAAGGAGCGTGCAGCTGGTCCCGCTCGAAGCCGCTCACGAGAAAATGGCGGTCGTCGAGCACCACGTAGCGCACGCCGGCGTCGGCCAGGTGCGCCGCCAGATCGGGCTCCCACACCCGCTCCGTGAGCCACAGCCCCGTCGCCGCGACGCCGAAGCGCCGGTGGATCGCCTCGCGCATCCACGCCACCTGCTCGATCCGATCGGCCGGGAGGAGCGACGCGAGCACCGGCTCGTAGAATCCCGCCAGCAGGAGCTCCACCTGACCGTCCGCGGCCAGCCGAGCGATCATGTCGAGGTAGGCCGCGTCATGGGCTTCGAGCCACTCGAGCAGCGGACCCGAGATGTGCAGCGTGAACGGGAAGAAGCGTCGCTCCGCCAGCCGCTCGACCAGCGGCCGGTAGACGTCCCGCAGGTGATCGGCGAACACATGGTCGAAGTTCCCCACCGGCTGATGCAGGTGCACGCCGAACACGAAGCCGACCGGGTTCACCGCTTCACCCGCTTGAGGTAGAGCTCCCGCCCCGTCTCCACCGCGGGATCGTTGCTTGGCGCCAGCGCCAGGCGCTCGAGCAGGCCGGCCTCGAGCCGCGGTCCCTCCGGACCCGACAGCTCGATCGCCCGCGCGGCCGAGCGCAGCACGATCACCGACTCGATCCCGGCGATGTCGTCGAAGAACCAGCCGCACGACGTGAACATGCGCAGCGCATGGCGCTCGAGCTCGTGTGGCAGCGGGCGGCCCTCGCGCTCGAACGGGGCGCGCAGCTCCGTGGCGAGCCATTCGAGGGCCGTACGCAGCGGCGCGCGCCAGCGCTGATGCAGCCCGCGCTCCGGCGCGGCGCGGCAGCCGCACTCGGCGCGCCAGCGCTCCACCCCGTGCGGGCAGCTCCACGAGCTGGGCGCGACGATCCGGAGTTCCTCCTGGGGCTCTTGCCGGGCGAGAAAGCTGGCGAAGCTCTCGACGCGTACATCGCCGCGCCGCTTCAGGGTATCCAGCACGCGGGCGAGCACGACGTCGCCGCCCTTGTGATGGTGACCGTAGGTCTCGCCGTCCGTCGCCACCGCCACCAGCTGATTCGATCCGGCCGTGAGCCGCTCGATCCATGCGTTCGCATCACGCACCAACGGCCCGAACGCGACGTCGTGCGAGATCGCGCCATCATACGTGAAGACCGCGATGCGACGCCCGGCGTTGGTGCGATACCAGCCGGGGAGCCCGCCCGCCGGGGCGCGCTCCACCTGGTGCGGCGCGAGAATCGTGAAGCGGATGCCCTCGGCGGCCAGCACGTCGAGCGTCTCGTCGTCCACGGCGGTCTCGGGCAGCCACATGCCCTCGGGCTCACACCCGAACCGTCGCCGGAAATCGGCGATGCCCCAGCGCACCTCGGTCACTTTGTCCCGGCGCGGGCTCAAGGGCAGGATCGGGTGATGGTACGGCATGGCGACCGCGCCACCCGAGCGGGCGGCCGAGATCACGCGCGCGTATGTCCCGGCTGCGTGCCGCTCCATCCACTCGAGCAGCGTGGGCCCGAAATCGAAGCTCATCGACGCGAGCGACGGGGCCACGGGGGCGTAGCACTCCCGCTCGATGCGCTCGTTCCAGTCGTGGAACGGAGCGGCGTTCGCCTCGACGGGAATGGTCCCGGTCCACGGGTCGTCGCGCGGCGGCTGGTAGAAGTGCCCGTGGATCACGATCGACCGCATCAACCGTTGAGCGCCTCCGCCACCTGGGCGAGCACGTCGGGGAACAGATCGTCGCGGCGGGCCAGCTCCTCGGCCAGCCGCCGCCCGGCCTCGAGCTCGCCCCCGACGAGCGTCTTGATCAGCCGCTCGGCGTCGTCGCAATGCAGCGTGAAGCGGCGCTCGGCGTAGTCGACCACCGCCCCGGTCGAGATGATGAATTGCCAGTCGGAGGCCTGCGCCAGCAGCAGCTCGCGCGCGGCCTGCGCCAGCACGGGTTGCGCGGCGGCCGATGTGAGAGCGGCGGGCGCCGCGTCCCAGAAGGCCTGCTCCAACGGCGCGAGCCGCTTCCAGGTCCACGCCGTCCGATCGTTCAGCCACATGGAGTGGTCGCCGTTGGCGCCCCACGACCCTTCGGCCAGCTGAACCGCGGTGCGAGGGGGATGCGCCTCGAGATGCTGCGACGCCATCACGGCGCGCACGCTCTTGCCGCGCAACGCGCGATAGGTCGCGGCGAGGAAGTCCGCTCCCTCGAACCACCAGTGTCCGAACAGCTCGGTGTCGAACGGCGCGACGATGACTCCCGCGCCGTCCTCCTGCTGCTCCTGCGCGATGCTCTCGAGCAGGTGGGCGAAGTGCGACGCGTGACCGTTCACACGGTCGAGCGCCGCGTGCGGCTCGTACGGACGCTTCGCGCCCAGGTCGACGTTGCCACCGCTCACGCGCCACAGCTTCAAGCCGCCCGGCCAGCGGATCTTGTGGAACTCGAGGTACCACTCGTCGCCCGGGTAGCCCTGGTGACGGCTCCAGATCTGCATCGAGGAGCGGGGATCGCGTACCAGCGCGGCGACGCCGCCGCGCGCCGCGCGGGAGACCCGATAGCCGTGGTACGGCGACCGCGCCGCCTTCGTGCGGCGGCCGGGTTTCGCGGGGTCGTCGTGCCGCTCCGCGTCGAATCGCTCCGCCCCGAGCGGGATGTCGCCGTAGGCGCCCAGCGGGGTGCCGGCGCGGGCGAGATGCGCGTCGGTGAAAAAGTAGCGGAACCCGGCGTCGGCGAGATGCTCCTCGATGCCGCGGCGTCCTCCCTTGCGGGGGCGATAGGCGCACTCCGGCAGCCAACACCCCTTCGGGGCGACGCCGAACAGACGACGGTGCTCCTGCTGGCCCACCGCCAGCTGCAGCCGGATGCTCTCGTCACGGGCCAGGAGCGGCAGGTAGCCGTGCGTGGCCGCGGATCCGATGATCTCGAGACGACCCTGCTCCTGGAGCCGGCGAAAGGCGGCGACGAGATTTGCGTCGATTTTCCGGAACAGCGCCTGCAGGCGACTGAATCGCTCCCTCCAGAATCCCACCAGCGGCCCGAAGGACGCCGGGGCTTCGTCGCAGGCAACCAGCCGTTGGCTGAAGAACTCCTCCATCTCTCGCGCGAAGGCGGGGCTGGCCAGTTGATTCGCCAACACCGGCGTGAAGCCGATCGTCAGCGGCGCAGCCGTTCCTTCGGCGGACAGTTCCTCGAGCCGCTCCAGCAGCGGGAGATACGTGTCCAACGCGGCCTCGCACAGCCAGTCGCTGCCGTGCGGCCAGCGGCCGTGATTCAGGACGTACGGGAGGTGACTGTGGAGCGCGAGGACGAACTCCATCGCGTTCTCGGTCAGCTCGAAAGCGCGGCCGACCGCACCACGAGCGCGCGGCCGTACAGCGCCAGGTACCGTTCGGCGGAGCGGTCCCAGCCGAACGTTTGCGTCATCGCGGCCCGCACGAGCTTCCGCCACGCCGGTCGGTCGGCATAGCTGTCCACCGCCCGGCGCACCGCCAGCCCCAGCGCCGCCGGCGTGTATTCGTCGAACAGAAACCCGGTCACCCCGTCCGCGATGCTGTCCGACAGGCCGCCCACCCGCCGCGCGACGGGGACCGCGCCGTAGCGTTGGGCGCGCATCTGCGTGAGGCCGCACGGCTCGTACAAGGACGGCATCAGCAGGGCGTCGGCCCCGGCCAGGAGACGATGCTCGAGATGATCGGTGAACATGAACTCGACCGCCATGCGATCGGGGGCCGCGGCGGCGAGGTTCCCCAGGGCCTCGTGGTAGCGATGCTCCCCCGCGCCGAGAAAGATGAACTGGGCGTCCGACGTCCCCAGGAGATCGGCGCCGAGCACCAGGTCCAGCCCCTTCTGCGCCACCATGCGCGCGCTCATGCCGAAGAGCGGCGTATGCGGCTCTACGGGGAGCCCGTACGCGCGCTGCAGCGCCGCCTTGCAGCGCCGCTTTCCCGACAGATCCTCGCGGGAGAAGTGATCCGTGATCTCGGAGTCGGTCTCGGGATTCCAGAGGGTCGGATCGATCCCGTTCAGGATGCCGTTGAGCCGGTCGCCCATGCCGATGAACGTGTCGTGCAGCCCGAACCCCCCCTCCTGCGTGCAGAGTTCGCGTGCGTGCGTGGGGCTGACCGTCACCGCGAGATCGGAGAACGCGAGCCCCGCCTTGAGCATGTTCATCCGGCCGTACCATTCGAACACACCCGGGTTGTACAGCTCGGCGGCGAGACCCAACCCGGCGAGCGTGTCCGGCGGGAAGTGTCCCTGAAACCCCGCGTTGTGGACCGACATCACGACCGAGAGGGCGCTGTAGAAGGGCTGGCCCGCGAACGCGGTGCGCAGGTAGACGGGCGCCAGGGCGGTGTGCCAGTCGTGCGCGTGCAGCACCTGCGTGGCGGGGGCGATCTCCGGAAGCGCCGTGAGCGCCGCGAGGCAGAAGAACGCGAACCGCCGGGCGTTGTCCGGATAGTCGGCGCCGTTGTCGCCGTAGATGCCCGCCCGATCGAAGAAGTCGGGATGCTCGATGAAAAAAACGCGGGGACCGGGGCTCGGGGGTCGGGTTTCGTACAACCAGGCTCGCTCGGTGTGCCCTCCCAGGGTCACAGTGAACGTATGCCCCGTTCGCTCGAGGGTCGGTGTGGTCTCACGCACCAGCTGGTACAGCGGCATGATGACCGTCGTGGGGAACCCCGCGGCGGCCTGGAACGTCGCCAGGCCGCTCACCGCCTCGCCCAGCCCGCCCGTGCGGGCGAAGGGCCAATACTCCGCCGTCAGGTGGGCGACGCCGATCCGCTCGCCCTCGGGCGTCTGCGGCCGCGGGGTCGTGCCCGCGATCCGTCGCGGACGGGTGGTGCGCTGCCGGCCCGGTTTCGGCGTTGGTGTCGTCGCGCCCATGGTCGCCTCCTGTCAGGCGGTCGGCGGATCGTCCGCCGGCGGCTCGCCCCGCATCGCCGGGAGATAGTACTCGGTGAGGTACTCCCTCACCATCCGCTGGGCGGTGAACCGCGCGCCCGCCGCGCGCAGCGCGTGTTTCATCGTTTCGACCCAGCGCCGCGGCACATTCGCGGCATCGCGGTCGTAGAACAGCGGCACCACCTCGGTTTCGAGCAGCCGGTACAGCTGCTCGGCATCGGCCGCATCGACGTCCTGCCCCGCGGGCACGGCCGGAAGGGCCCACCCGTTCGGCCCATCGTAACCCTCGGCCCACCACCCGTCCAGCGTGCTGAGTTGCGGTACGCCGTTCAACGCCGCCTTCATGCCGCTCGTGCCGCACGCCTCGAGCGGCGGGCGCGGCACGTTGAGCCAGAGGTCCACGCCCTGCACCAGACTATGGGCGAGATGCATGTCGTAGTCTTCGATGAACGCAAGCCGGCCCTCGAACCGGGCTTCCCGCGTCTGGGCGTACACGCGCTGCAGCACCTGCTTGCCGGGCTCGTCGCCCGGGTGGGCCTTGCCGGAAAACACGATCTGGACCGGGCGCCAGGGGTTCACCAGCAGGCGCTGCAGCCGGTCGGGATCGCGGAAGATCAGGTCGGCCCGCTTGTAGGTCGCGAACCGGCGGCCGAAGCCGATCGTCAGGGCTTCCGGATCGAGCAGGGTGCCCGCGCCCACGAGGTGCAGGGCCTCCTTCCACTGGTCCGCCCAGCGCCGCCGCGCCTGCTCCCTGATGCTCCGCATTAGGTGGGACTTGAGCTGGTTGTGCACCGCCCACACGGCCGCGCCGTCCAACTCGAGCACCTTGTCCCAGAACCCGGCGCCGTCCACGCGGGCGAGCCAATCCGGGCCGAAATGCGAGTCGAACAAGGTCAGGACGCGGTTCGCCATCCACGTGGCGATATGGACGCCGTTCGTGACATGGCCGATCGGCACACGCGCGACCTCGCGGTCCGGCCAGAGCGGCGCCCAGATGCGGCGTGCTTCTTCGCCATGGCGGCGCGATACCGCGTTGACCCGCGCCGACAACCGGATGGCGGCGACCGGCATGTGAAAGCGGTCGTGGTCCACCACCGGATGAGCCCCGAGCCGCGTGAACACTTCGCGGGCCACCCCCATCTCCTGCCATACGGGGCCGATGCACTGCTCCACCTGCTCCAGCGAAAACGTGTCGTGCCCGGCGGGCACCGGCGTGTGGGTCGTGAAGACACTCGTCGCACGTACCCGGCGCACGGCGTCCGCGAATGGGGTGCCGCGGGTCACGAGCTCGCGAATCCGCTCGACCAGCATGAAGGCAGCGTGCCCTTCGTTCGCGTGCCAGGCGGCCGGGTCGTATCCCAGAGTCCGCAGCACTCGCACGCCGCCCACGCCCAGGATCCATTCCTGGCGCAGCCGCAGGTCGGGGCCACCGGCGTAGAGCCGATGCGACAGCCCGCGGTCGGCCGGGTCGTTCTGCTCGAGGTCCGTGTCCAGGAGCAGGATCGGCACGCGGCCCACCATGACGCGCCATGCGCCCACGCTCACGGGGCGTCCGGACAGCCGCACCGTGGCGAGGCAGGGATCGCCCTTCGGCCCGCGCACCCGCTCGAGCGGCGTCGCGGCCACGGCGAAACGCTCCTCGGCGTCCTCCTGCCAGCCGTCCAGTCGCAGCCGCTGGTCGGAGTATCCTCTCGTATAGAACAGGCCCACACCGACGAGCGGGATGCCCTGGTCCGACGCCGCCTTGCACTGATCCCCGGCCAGGACACCCAAGCCGCCCGAATAAATGGGAACCGAGGCGTGCAGCCCAAACTCCGCGCAGAAGTAGGCGATCGAGCGTGTGACCGACTCGGGATAGGACGTGGCGAACCAGGTGCCGGCGGACGTGGCGTTTTGCGCTGCGGCGGCGACGACGGCGTCGTACAGGCCCAGGAACGCGGGGTCGGCCGCGCAGGCGGCGAGTCGCGCGGGATCGACCCGGCGCAACAGCTCGATGGGATTGTGCTGGGTGCGGCGCCACAGCGCCACATCGAGCATGCGGAACAGCGCGCGCGCGTTGCGGTTCCAGCTCCACGACAGGTTGGCGGCTACGCTTGCGAGTCCGTTGATTCGCTCGGGCACGGCCGGGCCGCTCGGTTCGGGGTGGGTCATTGCGCTGCAAGCTAAGTGCGAGCGGGCGGGCGTGGGAAGCCGTTGGACGTTCGTGAGAATCCGCTCATCGCCCCTTACGCGAGAGCAGATTCGCCCGTAGCGTGCATGGCGACCGGAGCGCTTCATGACCGACCAGCAACCCCCGCGGCCCCTCGTACGCCGCCACCATTGGATCGTCCGCATCACGCACTGGGTGACCGTGCTGGTGCTCGCCGGGATGATCACGAGCGGCCTGCAGATCTACGAGGCCTACGCGCGCTTCGGGAACCGCGGCGGACCGTTGCTGCCGAATCCGCTGGACGGCGCGCAGTTCCCCCACTGGAGCCGGCTGGGCGGCTGGCTCGCCGGGGCGCTGAACTGGCACTTCGCCCTCATGTGGCCCCTCGTCACCGCCGGCCTCGTATATCTCGGCTACCTGGTGAAGAGCGGAGAGTGGCGTGCCCTGCTGTTTCGACCGCGCGACGTCCCGGGCGCGCTCGCCATGGCCGCCTACTACCTGCGGCTGCGCAGGGAGCACCCGCCCCAGGGAAAACACAACCCGCTTCAGAAGCTCGCCTACTCGAGCATCTACGCGCTCGGCGCCCTCGCGGTGCTCACCGGCTTGGCGATCTACAAGCCGACGCAGCTCGGCTGGCTCACCGCCTTGTTCGGGGGGTTCCAGGCCGCCCGATACTGGCACTTCTGGACCGTGTGGATCTTCGTGGCGTTCACCATCACTCACGTGGTGCTGGTGTTCGTCGTGGACCCCGCGTCGCTGCGGGCCATGATCACGGGGTGGTACCGGGGGAGGTTCCCCAGTCATGACTAGGAGACAGACGCCAAGACGCCACGACGCCAAGTTGCACGAGGTCGACAGGCGCGCATTCGTAAAGGTGGGTCTGGCCGGGGCCGGCGCCGCGCTGGCGGCGGCGTGCGGTTGGGACGGGGGCGGCGCAATTCGCCCGCTGCTCCTCGACTGGAGCCGGGTCAACGACTGGGTGGGCGAGAAGGTCCTGTTCTCCCCCACGCACCTGGCGCGGACCTACTCACCCGCCGAGCGCAGCGCGATGCTGCCGAGCTACTTCATTTCCGACATGACGCCCATGCTGCGCGATCCGGAGCGCTGGCGCCTGCGCGTGCGGGGCCTGGTCGAACAACCGCTCGAATTGTCGCTCGACGACCTGATGCGCCTGCCGCGCACGTCGTACACGGTGAAGCACACTTGCGTCGAAGGCTGGTCGGCGATCGCGACCTGGCACGGTGTCCCGGTGTCCGCGATCGTCGCCCGCTGCCGCCCGCTCGGCGTCGCGCGCTACATCAGTTTCGAGTCGTTCGACGCCGGCTACTCGAACGGGTGGGACCTGGCGAGCGCCATGCATCCGCAAACCATGCTGGCGTACGGCATGAACGACAATCCGCTCCCACCGGCGCACGGCGCGCCCCTGCGGCTGTACTCGCCAACCAAGCTGGGCTACAAGCTCACCAAGTACCTGGTCTCGATGACGTTCACCGATCAGCGGCCGGGCGGCTACTGGGAAGACCAGGGGTATCCGTGGTTCGGAGGGATCTGAACACACAGACGACCGCCAGCCCGAGCCCCAGAGCGAGCGCGATCGCCAGTGTGCGCCGCAACCCGGCGAAGGTCGCGAGCTCCCGCTCGCGCGAGCGGAATACGATGACCCCCCCGAACGCGTCGCCGCCGCCCGAGCGGATCGGACTCGCGAGGCCGATCAGCTGCTCGCCACCGACCACCGCCGACACCTCCACGGCGCCCGAGTCGGCGGTCAAGCGGCGCAGCGCCGCCGTGTCGGCGGCGAGCGCCGGGCCGACCTGCTCGCGGGGCAGCGTGCTTCCGACGACGTAGGGATGGTCCAGCGTATCGATGGCGAAGAGCACCACGTCGGCGCTCGTCGCCTGCTCGATCTGTTGAGCGAGCGTGTCGTCGACGGCGTACGCGGCCAGGAGCGCGCCCTGCGGGGTCGCCGCTGCGGATGCGCGCAGCGGCACCCCAACGGCCACGAACAGCTGGTGCGACCGCTCCTCCAGCCAGGCCCCGCTCGATGATTCTCCGGACAGCGCGCCTGCGACCAGCGCGCCGCGGGACAGGTCGACGTCGAACTCCTCCGGACGGTCGGTGCGCGCCACCAGGATACCGTGCTCGTTGGTCACCAGCACCCAGGCGGCCCCGAGCAGCCGCCGGTACTCCGCCGCCTGGTCCAGCACGTCGGAGCGCTCGTCACTCTTGAGCAGCCGCTCGCGGAACTGCGGCACCTGGGCGCTCACGCCGCTCATGCCGGCGAGCGTGGCCGTGCGCCCCGCCAACAGCGCCAGGACGCCGCGGCGCACGTCCGCGAGGGCGCGCCGGATCGACTCGTCCGCCCTGCGATTCGCCTGCACCGTGGCGAGGGCGAGCGTCACGCCGAGCAGCGCCGCGAGCGACAAGGTCGCGGCCACGAAGACCTTCGTGACGCGCGCTTCCCCCAGCGCCATTACGCGGGCAGCCGGCCCTTCAAGTCCTGCGCCTTGAACGGACCCCGCTCCGCGATGAGGGCCCGCGCGTGGTCCACCTGCCCCCACGTGTTCCACAAGAGCACACCGCGCACCCGGCCGCCCTTCAGATAGTAGACCACACCTTCTCGGAACGGCTCCTTCCAGTCCGCCACCGTCTCGAGTCGGGCGTCCAGGTCGCCCACCGCTTCATAACCCAGATCGAACAGGTCCGAATAGAAGAACGGCAGATGATCGTAGGCCGTCGCCCGGCCCGCCATGTTGAGGCCGGCGGTGCGCCCCATCGTGTTGGCGTTGTCTTCGTGCTCCACGCGCAGGCGCGTGCCCAGCGCGGGATTCGCGAAGTTAGCGACGTCGCCCGCCGCATACACGTCCGGATGGCTGGTGCGGCAGAACTCGTCTACGACGATCCCGTTTTCCACGCGCAGGCCCGCCTGCTCCGCCAGCTCCACGGCCGGCACGATGCCGAGACCCGCGACCAGCACGTCGGCCGCGAGCTCGCCTCCCGTGGTGGTGCGCACGAAGGAGGCGCCGGCCCGGCGGTCGAGCCCCGTCATCCCTTCCCCCGTCCGCATCGTGACGCCCTTCTGGCGATAATAGTCCACCAGAAAGCGCGACAGATCGGCGGGAAACACCCGCGCGCCGAGCCCCGCCTCCGGTACGAGCATGGTGACGTCGCGCCCTTGCATCCTGAGCGCCGCGGCGACCTCGCTGCCGATGAAGCCCCCGCCGATCACGCCGCAACGCACGCTCTGGCTCGCGAGCCCGCGCAGTCGCCGGTAGTCATCGAGCGTGCGGAAATAGATGATCTGGTCCGTCTTGAGCGGCAGCTGCCGCGGGGCCCCGCCGGTGGCGAGGAGCAGCTTGGTGAAACGGTATGTCGTGCCCTGGTCGTCCGTCGCCCGATGCGCGCGCAAGTCGATCGCGCCGATGCGACGACCGAGATGCAGCTGCGCGCCCGTGGAGTCCGTCTTGCGCCAGATCTTCTCCTCGGGCTCGCCTTTCCAGAGGGCCTTCGAGAGCGGCGGCCGGTCGTAGGGCGGGTGCGGCTCGGCGCCGATCATGCCGATCGATCCCGCGGGATCGGCTTCCCGAAGGCCCTGAGCGGCGGCGGCGGCGGTCATGCCGCCGCCCACGATCACGTACGTGTAGTCGGGCATCAGTCGACGTCCGTCGATCGGTGCGGATGCTTCTCACGCCTGCGATACTGCTTCGCCGAGCGGTGCACTTTGTGCGACGGCGTCTTGAGCCGCTGCTTCAGCGGTGCCTTGGGATTCGGCACGCGGACCGTGAGCTTGTCCTTCTTCCGCGTCACGACTCGAGGCGCGCCTTGATCTGCTTCGCGTGATGGGCACAGTGGCGGACGTGGAACCGCAGCCATTCGGGCAGCGTGAGGTCACCGAACGCGGGATGTCTCACGAATAAATCGCCCCGGCGTGCCGGCAGGATCTCGCGGGCGAGCGCGAGGAACCGCGTCACGCCGTCGCGCAGCTGGCGCTCCACCGCGCGCGCATCTGGATGCTCAGCGGGTTCGGTTCCCGCCGGGGCGGGACGGCCCGAGGGAATCCACCCGATATCGAGATACAGCACGTGGGCCAGCCGCTGCCGCATGGGCCGCGGTCGGCGCCGCATCGGCGGCTTGGCGCGCCGCTCCTGGAACACGCGACTGCTCCCGTCGACGGAGATGGCGAGGTGATGGACGATCTGCGCCGGCGTCCACTTGCCGGCCGGGGCGCGGTGCCAGTCGGCCTCGGGCCGGCCCGCCAGCGGCCCGAGCACCATGTCGGGAATGGCGGCGAACCCCTCGAGCGTCACGGCACCGAACAATGTGGCGTGGAGTGCCCGCATGCCCAAGATTGTACGAATGAATCTCCTGCGCCGCTACCCGATCACATGCACGCTCATGGCGCTGGTGCTCGTCTCGGCGCTCGCCCCGCTCCCGCCACTCGTGGATGCCGTGAGCGGCGTGCCGCCGTACGACGCGGACCTGGTGCGCCCCGCCTTGTACACCCTGCTCGCCCCGCTTTCGGACGTGCTCGACGCGCTCACGTTCCTGAGCCTCGGGCGCGCGTGGGCGTTCCTGCTCGTCTGGGTGATCGGCCTCGCCGTCTGGGGCCTGTGGCGCTCCGGTCCGCCGCGACGGCGGCTGCTTCGGGCGACGCTCGGTCCCCTGGGCGTGTTCGGGCTCGGCGTGGCCGCGGTGCTCCTGCCCCGTCCCGTCGTGCGGCTCGCGCCGGCGGACTCGACCCTCACGGTGATCGATTACCACGCCCACACGGCCGCCTCACACGACGGGCGCCCCGGTTGGACCGCCGCCGATCTCGCGCGTTGGCACGCCGCGCAGGGCTTCGACGCCTCCTTCGTCACCGATCACAACGTGATCTTCGACCAGTCGATCGACCAGCCCTTCCGCCTCCTGCCGGGAGTCGAATGGAGCGTGTACGGTCAGCACATCGTGGCGCTCGGCCCGGTGACCCTGATCGACCGTGCCGCGTACAGTCGCGACACACCCGGGATGCTCGGCCTGTTCGCCGCGCTCCACGGCCAGGGCGCGATCGGCATCGCGTCGCTGCCCGAGTACTGGCGCAATCACTGGGACGATCTCGACCGGTTCGTCAGCGCCGGCGTAGACGGCTTTGAGATCGTGAACTGTGCGCCCAAGGCGCTCGGTTTCCCCGAACCGGCACGTGCCCGGGTGCTCGAGCTCGCCCGAGAGCACGATCTGCTCGTGGTCGGCGCCAGCGACAATCACGGCTGGGGCAAGGCGACCTGCGTCTGGAACCTCTCGAGCCCGAGCGCCCACGGCTACCGCTCGAACCGCGTCCTGGCCCGGCCGATCGCCCTCGCCCAGGCCGACTGGCAGTCGTGGACCGCGGCCTACACGCAGCCGTGGCTCATGCTGCGCGGGCTCTCGTGGAGCGAGCGGTCGAGCTGGCTCACCTGGATCCTGGTCATCCTGATCTATCGGGCCGTGCCGCGCCGGCAGGGCGACCCGGGCGGGATCGGGATCCTGGCGCGCAGCTTGTCGCTCAAGATCCTCAGGCTGCAGCGCTCCCCGCCGGGTTGAGCCGTGGCCGAGCTCCGGCTGCTCCTCCCCGGTGACGAAGCCGCGCTCGACGCGTTCCTCGTCGCCCACGCTGATTCGTCGATGTTCCTGCGCTCCAACGCGCGGGCGGCCGGTCTCGTGGACGGCGGACAGCCGCTGCAGGCGACTTACGTCGCGGCGCTCGAGGACGGCCGCGTGGTCGGGGTGGTGGCGCACTGCTGGAACGGGATGATCCTCGTGCAGGCGCCCGCACACGTTGCCGCGCTGGCGGCGGAAGCGGTGCGCCGCTCGCGCCGCGCGGCCACGGGGTTCTCGGGTCCGTGGGCACAGGTTGTCGCCGCGCGCGACGCGCTCGGGCTGGCGACCGCCGCGACGGTCAAGGACAGTCGCGACGAGCTGTACGCGCTCGATCTGGACCGGCTGGTGGTGCCGCGGCCGCTCGCGAGCGGCGCGGTGCGCTGCCGCCATCCCGAGCCGGAGGAGCTCGACCTGCTGACGCGGTGGCGCACGAGCTTTGCCATGGAGGCGCTGGGCGCGGCCGACGGGCCGGAGCTGCACCACGCCAGCCGCGCCGACGTCCTGCTGCACCACGAGCGGGGCGCCGACTGGGTGCTCTTCGACCACGGAAACCCCGTGGCCTATTCGGTGTTCAACGCGATGCTCCCGGATATCGTGCAAATCGGCGGCGTCTGGACGCCGCCGGAGTTTCGCGGCCGGGGCTACGCACGCAGCGTGGTGGCGGGCTCGCTCGTGGCGGCGGGCAAGCTGGGGGTGCGACGGGCCGTGCTGTTCGCAGATCCCTACAACGCCGCGGCGCGATCGGCGTACCTGGCGATCGGGTTCGAGATCGTGGGGGATTACGGACTGGTGCTGTTCGCTCCGTAGGGCCCGGTGTCGGGGAACCCGATGCGCTGGTATACGCGGGCCATCCGCGGATCGGCCTGGAGCTGCTTGAAGAAGGGATAGCGCTTCGAGTACACGAGGATGCCGTCGTGCTCGTCGCACGCCCGGTCCAGCAGGGCGAACGTATCGTCCATTCGCCCGAGGCTCGCCACCACGATGGCGCGGACGGTCGACTGGAGGTACTCGCGCCGGGCACGCGCGACGAGTTCGTCATGAATCGCCTCCACATCCGCCTGCCTTCCAAGCGAGCTATAGCACACGGCGAGCGCGGCGAGCGTCCATGGGTGACGTCCGGACGTGGTCACCGCCACTTCCAAGGGCCCGATGGCCTCATCGCTCCTGCCCAGATGATTGAGGACCAGCCCCAAATGAATGGTGGCCTGGAACATCATCGGGGCGAGATCCCCGGCCCGCCGGAACGACGAGAC
>QHUT01000117.1 GCA_003222055.1 Gemmatimonadota bacterium | reverse complement strand
CATAACGAACCGCACCCGCTCGAGCTCCGTGATGTCCTTGAGCGGGTCGCCCGAGACGGCGACCAGATCGGCCGCCATACCAGGGGCGACAGACCCGATGTCGGACTGGCCCAGCAGCTCCGCGGCGAGCGACGTACCGGATTTGATCGCCTGCATCGGCGTCATGCCGTACTGCACGTAATACGCGAACTCCTGCGCCTCGTTGAGCTCGGTCCAGGGGAAGCCGCCCACGTCCGTTCCCAAAACGATCCGGACGCCCTTCTTGAGGGCCCGCGCGAACGCCTGGCGCTGATGCTCGACCATCGGTGCCCAGGCCCCGCCGCGCGGACCGGCGACGTAATGCGCCACGGTGACCGTGGGCACCCAGTAGACACCCTTGGCGACGAGCACGTCGATGAGCGAATCGGTCATGCCGTCGCCGTGCTCGATGGTGTTCACGCCCGCCCGCAGCGCCGCGGCGATCCCGTCCGAGCCGATGGCGTGGGCGGCCACGCGGCGGCCCAGGCGATGGGCTTCGTCCACGATCGCGCGCGCCTCGTCGTCGGTGAAGTTCACCCAGCTGTGCAGCACCGAGTCGGCGCCGAAGTAATACCGGCGATCGGCGTAGAACTTGATCCAGTCCGCCCCGTGGGCCACCTGCTGCCGCACGGCCAGGCGGGCGCCCTCGACGCCGTCGACCGGCTGCACGCCGTGCGGCAGCTCGAGCTCCCAATTGTCCGACACGATGGGATACATCCCGGTCGGAGCCATCGCCCGCGTGGACGCGAAGATGTGCGGCCCGGGGATCACGCCGCGGTCCACGGCACGCTTCACGTCCACGTCCGCGTACATCGCGCCCTCGGTCTCCAAATCGCGGATCGCCGTGAAACCGTGCTCCAGCGCGATGCGCGCGTTGCGCACGGCGAGGATGGCGCGGTAGGCCGTGGACTGGTACAGCAGCTGCTCGTCGTACGACGCGGCCGTCGGATCGCCCTGCAGCAGGAGATGGGTGTGGGTGTCGATGAGTCCCGGCAGCACGGTCATCTGGGCCAGATCGATCAGGCGGGCGTTCTTGGCCTGCGTCTGAACCTGGGCCAGGGGGCCGACGGCCTTGATGCGATCCCCTTCGATCAGGATGCCCACGTTGCTGCGCGTGACATCGGCGCGGCCGTCGATCAGGCGGCCGGCTTTCACGAGGATCTGGAGGATCGGCTGCGGTGGTGGCGACGCCGCAGGGGGGTTCTGCGCCGCCGACACGGCGCGCAGGGCCAGCGTGACGACGAGCGGCAACGAGTGGCGCATCGCGAGGCTCCTCATGGTAGCGCGAGGCGAATTTCCCCCTGAGCGCGGGCCTGTCAAGACGCTTAAGTTAGAGCAGGAGGTACCCATGGCCACCACCGTCACGCCTCGCGAGCGCAAGGTCAGCGCCGACGAGGCCCGCGAAGTCGCCGAGGCCGCACGCGAGCAGGAATGGGCGGCGCCGAGCTTCGTCCGCGATCTGTTCCTGGGCCGGCTGCGGCTCGGTCTCGTGCACCCCTATCCCGAGCAAGACCCGGAGGAGATCCGCCGCGCCCAGCCCTTCCTCGAGAAGCTGGAGCGGTTCCTGCGTGAGCACGTCGACTCGGATCGGATCGATCGCGAGGGCGAAATCCCCGAGGCGGTGATTCAGGGCCTGCGAGACCTGGGCGCATTCGGCATCAAGATTCCGCGGGAATACGGCGGGCTCGGCCTGTCGCAGCTCTCCTACATGCGCGCCATCGAGCTGGTGTCCTCGATCGACGGCTCGATCACCGCGCTCCTCTCCGCGCACCAGTCCATCGGCGTGCCGCAGCCGCTCAAAATGTTCGGCTCCGACGAGCAAAAGAAACGGTACTTCCCGCGCCTCGCCAAGGGAGCCATCTCCGCGTTCGCACTGACGGAGCCGGGCGTGGGGTCCGACCCCGCCGCGATGGAGACCATGGCCACGCCGAGCGACGACGGGCAGGCGTGGATCCTGAATGGGGAGAAGCTGTGGTGCACCAACGGCACCAAGGCCGAGCTGATGGTGGTGATGGCGCGGACGCCGTCGAAGATCGTCAACGGGAAAGAGAAGCGACAGATCACGGCGTTCATCGTCGAGACCGCCTGGCCCGGCGTGAAGGTCGAGCACCGCTGCCACTTCATGGGGCTCAAGGCCATCTACAACGGCGTCATATCGTTCAAGAACGTGCGCGTGCCGCGGGAGAACGTGCTGTGGGGCGAAGGCAAAGGCCTGAAGCTCGCCCTGATCACGCTGAACACGGGGCGCCTGACGCTCCCCATCTCGTCGGTGGCGGCCGGGAAGCGCTGCCTCGAGATCTCGCGTCGCTGGTCGAGCGAGCGCGTGCAATGGGGCCGCCCCATCGGCAAACACGACGCGATCGCCCAGAAGATCGGCGCCATGGCGGCCAACACCTTCGCGATGGAGGCCGTGGCGGAGCTGTGCGGCGCCATGGCCGACCGCGGCGGTTACGACATCCGTCTCGAAGCCGCGATCGCCAAGCTGTACAACTCCGAGGCCGGCTGGCGCATCATCGACGACACGGTCCAGATCCGCGGCGGCCGCGGCTACGAGACGGCCGACTCCCTGCGTGCCCGGGGAGAGCGGCCCGTGGCGGTCGAGCGCATCATGCGCGACTTCAGGATCAATTTGATCTTCGAAGGGTCGAGCGAGATCATGCACCTGTTCATCGCCCGGGAGGCGGTGGACAAACACCTCCAGGTGGCGGGCGACGTCGTCTTGCCGGGAAAGACGGTCGGACAGCGGCTGCGCGGGCTCGTGCGGGCCGGCCTGTTCTACGCCTGGTGGTATCCGTCCCGCTGGTTGGGTTGGGGATTCTGGCCCAAGTACGTGGAATTCGGGCCCCTCGCCCGGCACCTGCGCGCCGTGGAGCGCGGGGCCCGCCGCCTGGCGCGGGGCGTGTTCCACGCGATGGTGCGCTTCGGGCCGAAGCTCGAATACCGCCAGGCGGTGCTGTTCCGTCTGGTGGACGTGGGGGCCGAGCTGTTCGCCATGGCGGCCGCGTGCGCGCGGGCGCAGTGGCTCCTGCGGCACGATCCCGCCGCGGGCCGCCGCGCCGTGGAGCTGGCCGATCTATTCTGTCGCCAGGCGAGCGCGCGGGTGCACGTCAAGTTCCGCGAGTTGCGCCACAACGCAGACGCCCGGGCGTATCGGGTGGCGCAGGAAGCGCTGGCGGGAGAGCACCGGTGGCTCGAGAGGGGCATGGTCGAGCTGGAGTGAAGACATCGTTTCACCCCAACTCACGCCGCCTGATGCGCGATCATGATGCTCCGCAGCCGCTCGGGCGTGTCGCCTGACACGTCGCCGTACGGCAGCGGATGTCCAGCCGCATCCATCACCACGCTGGGGCACGCGAATTCGTAACCGCGCGCGGCGATGCGCTCCGCGGCGGCCTGACTCGCGACCGGCGTGGCGATCACGACCTGCTTCGCACCCAGCTGCTCGGCGAGCTTGGCCGCCGCCAGAACCCGCCACGGATAGGCCACCTGCCCGTCCACGATGACGGCGATGCGGCCGGCCAGCTTTTTCACCGGTCGCTGGGTGCGGTACAGGATCAAGTCCTGACTGATGCGCGCGCGCGACTCGTCGATCGCGCTGGCCAGCTTGTCCATGAGCTCGCCACCCGGCTGGAAGTCCGGGTCCATTTCCGAGGGAGCCGACTCGGCGACGGCCCCGATCGGCGCGAGGTTGGATCCCAGCTTGATGAAGGCCGCGACCAGGACGTCGAACTGCGCCCCCATGGCCTTGGCCGCGTGGGCGGCGATCTCCACCCCTTCGGGCGTGACGCCGAGCAGGATGCACCCGATGTAGCCGCGGGACGCGAGCTGCTGGCCCAACATGGCCCCGGCTCCCGAGCGCGTCGGGTAGAGCGGAGCCGGTTTGGGGGAGGCGGGGGCGGGGCGGGTCATGGGTGCCAAGATACGGCAGACGGTAGAGGGCGGTAGAGGGCGGCCCGCCGCACGGGGGCGTCGTACCAACCTCTACGTCTTCTACCGTCCTTTACCGTCTTCTCCCGGCCCTCAGTTATCTTTCCCCAGCCATTTCCAGGACCCGCACCGCGTGCCGAAGGACACTCTCTCGGTCATCGACAACCGCACCGGCAAACAGTACGAGCTCCCGATCGAGAGCGGGACGATCCGGGCCGTCGATCTCCGGCAGATCAAGTTGGGCGACGGGGATCAGGGTCTCGAGACGTACGACCCGGGCTTCCTGAACACGGCGGCGTGCCGCAGCGCCATCAGCTTCATCGACGGCGACAAGGGCATCCTGCGCTACCGCGGCTACCCGATCGAGCAGCTGGCCGAGCGGAGCACGTTCCTGGAGACGGCGTACCTGCTGCTGAACGGCGAGCTGCCGTCCGCGGCCGAGCTCGATTCGTGGGTGTTCAACATCACGCACCACACGATCGTCCACGAGAGCATCAAGAAGTTCATCGACGGCTTCCATCACGACGCCCACCCCATGGGGATGTTCGTCAGCACGGTGGCGGCGCTGTCGACGTTCTATCCCGAAGCCAAGCACATCCAGGACGAGACCTCGCGCCGCAACCAGATCTTCCGGTTGATCGCGAAGACGCCCACGCTGGCCGCGTTCGCCCACCGGCATTCGGTGGGCCTGCCGTACGCATACCCCGACAACGACCTGTCGTACACGGGCAACTTCCTGAACATGATGTTCAAGACCACCGAGGTGAAGTACACGCCGAACAAGACCCTCGAGCGGGCCCTGGACGTCCTGCTGATCCTGCACGCCGATCACGAGCAGAACTGCTCGACGAGCGCAATGCGAGGCGTGGGCTCGTCGCACGCCGATCCCTACTCGGCGATGGCCGCGGCGGCGGCGGCGTTATACGGGCCGCTGCACGGCGGCGCCAACGAAGAGGTCCTGAGGACGCTGCGCGAGATCGGCTCCAAAGACCGCATCCCGGCCTACATCGACCGCGTGAAGCGGGGCGAGTTCCGGCTGTTCGGCTTCGGCCACCGGATCTACAAGAACTACGACCCGCGCGCCACGATCATCAAGCGAATCGCGGAGGAGGTGTTCGAGGTCACCGGGAAGAACCCGCTCATCGACATTGCGGTCGAGCTCGAGCGCATCGCCCTGCAGGACGACTATTTCGTGTCCCGCAAGCTCTACCCCAACGTCGACTTCTACTCCGGCATCATCTACGAGGCGATGAAGTTCCCGATCGACATGTTCCCCGTGCTGTTCGCGATCGGGCGGACGCCCGGGTGGCTCGCGCAGTGGCAGGAGATGCTGCTCGACAAGGATCAGAAGATCGCCCGGCCGCGGCAGATCTACACCGGCCCCGATAAACGAGATTACGTGGCGATCGAGAATCGGGGCTAAAGGCGTCACGCGAAGACGTCGCGCAGAGACGTCGCGCGACGGCGTCACGCAACCCCGTTAGCGGCGGCGACGGCCTCCACTCCGAGCGCGAACCGATCGGCCCTGTTTGGGCACTTCAAGCTGAAGCGGCCGTGGCTGCAGGGGTTTAACCGAAGGCTCGAACCCTGGGATCACTTCGCGCGGAAACGTCTGACCCACCAGCTTCTCGATATCGCCCATCAGGAGCCACTCGTCGGGCGAGAGCAGCGTCAGGGCGAGCCCGCGCGCACCGGCTCGCGCCGTGCGGCCGACGCGGTGCACGTACACTTCGGGGTCGTGCGGTACGTCGAAATTGACGACCATGCGGATTCCGTCCACGTCGATTCCCCGAGCCGCGATGTCGGTCGCGACCAGCACGTCCGCGTCGCCCGAGCGGAACGCGTCCAGGGTCCGGGTGCGGTGGCTCTGGGCCTTGTCGCCGTGAATGGCGTGCGCCGGAATGCCCTCGCGCCGCAGGAACGTCACCAGCTTGTCCGCCCCGTACTTGGTGCGGGTGAATACGAGCGTCTGCCCGGCCGGCTTGGCCTGCAGGATGCGCGCGATCACGCCGCGCTTCTGCAGCTTGTCCACCGCTACGACGACGTGCTCGATCCCCTCCGCGGGCTTGGCGCGGCGGCCGATCTCGACGGAGGCGTGCCCATCGAGTGCACGCCGGGCGAGCGCATCCACTTCGGGCGAGATGGTGGCGGAGAAGAGCATGGTCTGGCGGCGCTCGGGGAGCGCGGCGAGGATGCGCCGCACGTCCGGCGCGAAGCCCATGTCGAGCATGCGGTCGGCCTCGTCCAGCACGAGCACCTCGAGCCGCGAGAAATCGACGTGTCCGCGCTCCATGTGGTCGAGCAGGCGGCCCGGCGTCGCGACCACGATATCCACGCCCCGCGTGAGGGCCCGGGTCTGGGGCTCCATGCCCACGCCGCCGTACACCGCCGCCGCGCTCACGTCGAGATGCCGGCCGTACGCGCGGGCGCTCTGCAGCACCTGCTCGGCGAGCTCGCGGGTCGGAACGAGCACGAGGGCCCGCAGCACGTCCGTGGCGCCGTTGCGGGTGAGGCGCTGCAGGATGGGGAGCATGAAGGCCGCCGTCTTGCCGGTGCCGGTCTGAGCCGACCCGATCAGGTCGCGGCCTGCGAGGGCAAGCGGAATGGCTTCCTGCTGAATGGGGGTGGGCTGCTCGTAGCCTTCGTCGGCCACGGCGCGCACCAGCTCGGGCACGAGCCCGAGGGATGTAAATGGCATTACTGATTGCGTCCTTTCGCAATACACACACACGCACGCTGCCGGTAGCTCATGCCACCGCGCTGCAGCGTCACTCTCGTTGTGAACCTGAGGAATGAGACCGGGCGTGTGTACAGCGCCGGAACCCGCTCCTGAGCGGGACCGTCCTTCGGAAGGATGCCAGCTCGCGGCTCTGCAGAAGCATAACTACGTCACGCACAAACGTCAAGCAAAGACGTAGCACAAAGGCGTCGCGCGGAGGCGGGAACCGCGCTCACGCATTCGCGCGACGTCGTCGTGCTACGTCTTTGTGCTACGCCTTTACTTGACGTTTTTCGGTTCTTGGTCCCACCACCACATCTGCGGCAGCGGTTTCTGCCGCGGCCAAATCTCGTTGAGGGTCTCGCCCTCGTACAGCCGGCCGTTCTTCATCACGTAGCGGATCTTCTCGGTGTTGTGGATGTCCTCGAGCGGATTCGCGTCGAGGACGATCAAGTCGGCGAGCTTGCCGGGCTCGAGCGAACCCAGGTCCTTGTCCATCCCGATGCCATAGGCCCCGTCCCTGGTGCCGACGCGCAGCGCTTCGCGCGGCGTCATCCCGCCCGCGGCCATGGCCCACAGCTCCCAGTGACACCCCAGCCCGTCGAGCTGGCCGTGACACCCCATGCCGACGTTCCCCCCGGCCCGGAGCACGGCGGCCGCGGAGGCGGCGATGCGCGGAAACACATACTGGTTCTCGCGGAACCACGGCCGCCGCTCGGCCCGCTGGTCGATTTCCTCGTGGGGGATGAAGCGACGGATTTTCGGATTGTCGTGGATATCGTACCGCTCGTAAAAATAGTTCTCGCTCCAGGGTCCCCCGTACGACACCAGCAGGGTGGGCGTATAGGTGATCCCCGACTGGGCGGCCAGCTGCACGGCATCGTTGTAGAGCGGCATGATCGGGAAGCTGTGCTCCGAGCCGGGGTAGCCGTCGAGCTGCACCGTCTGATTCATTTTGAAGTCGAGCCCGCCCTCGATCGTGGGCATGAGGCCCAGCTCTTTCGCCGCCATGATCACCCACTGCCGCTGCTTGCGGTTCCCCGCCATGTACTGCTTGATCGTGTGGGTGTGGTAGAACTCGCTGTAGCGCTTCAGAGTGTTGCGGACGTCGTCCAGACTGGTCCAGTTCTCCTCGAGAAACGCCCCGAACACGCCCGGCCCGGTGTGATAGATGCGGGGGCCGAGCAGATCGCCCGTCTCGACCTGGTCGGCGTAGGTGAGCACGTCCGTGGTGGACGTCTGCGGATCGCGCGTGGTGGTGACGCCCCACGCGAGATTCGCGAGATACTTCCACACCTCGGTCTCGTGGATGCCCCACGTGGGCCAGGGGTGGGCGTGGATGTCGATCAGCCCCGGGATGATCGTCTTGCCCGCCACCTCGATGACGCGCGCCCCGGCGGGTGCCGCGCACGTCGCGGCCACGCACCCGATGCGGTTGTCGGTCACGACCACGTCGCCCTTCTCGATCAGCTCGTCACCCTTCATCGAGACGATGCGCGCGCCGCGCAGCACGACCGACCCCCGGGGCACGTCCCGCGGTACGCGAATCGCGACGTCGATGCGCTCGCCCTCGTACGCCGGCAGTTTGGCGAGCGAATCCACCCGCGCCTTCCCCGCCGAATCGGACTTTTCTTTGGTCGCCTGCTTGAGCGAGTCGGCCCGGATCGAGTCGGCGCGGGCTTTGGCCTTGCCGAGCGAATCACCCAGCGCGGGGCTGTACCGGAAAAAGCTGCGCCCCACCGACCAGTACACGGTCTTCCCGTCGGGCGTCCACCCGATGAAGTCGCCGCCGACGCGCGTGAGCCGGTGCACCGGAAACGCTGCCGCCGCCGTGTCCGCCACGTTGATCGCCGGCGGCGTGGCGCCCACCAGCGGCAGCGTGACCAGGTACACGTAATTGCTCGATGTCGCGAGCACGCGGCCCGAATCCGGCGCGATCAGCACCTCGTCGGCGGGGAACGGCTCGGGGTTGGGCGCGAAGTTGGGCGTGAAGCCCGTGACCTTGATATGCACGCGCCGGTCGGTGCCGTCGTAGCGCACCGAGACGAGACCTTCGTTGGCCTCGTACAGGTAGATCCGGCTCGGGTCCCGGCTGAACTGCGGGCGGCCGCCGCCCGAGATCGGCGTGATGCGCGTAGGCGCGCCGCCCGCGGCCGGCAGCCAGTCGAGCTCGTATCCCGGCCCGAAATGCTCCGCCACTCGGGGGCCGCGCGGCCCTTTGATCACCACGACGCGCTGCCCGTCGGGCGACCAGGCGGGGTGATCGTAGAAGGCGGGGTCGGGCGTGAGTCGCTGCCCCTTCGCGCGGCCGTCCGCACGGATCTTCTGGACGTATCCGCCCTGGTCGGTCCAGGTGACGTACACGATCCACTGCCCGTCGGGCGACCACGCCGGTACCTGCTCGTGCACGCTGTCGCTCGTCAGTCGGCGAGGCGTGCCGCTCGGCAGGTCCATCACGTACAGCTTGTCGAGCGCACTGAACGCCAGTCGCCTCCCGTCGGGCGCGGGGCTCGCATCGCGGATCTGCTTCACGAGCACGTCGCCCGTATCCACCCGCGTCTCGAAGCGGACCAGCGGCCCCAGGTCCTGGTGCACCTTGACGGTGAACGGGATGGGCGCCGCTTGACCGGACGGCACCGCGACGCGCCAGATTCTCCCGCCGTACGACACGACCAGCGCCTTCGAGTCGGGGGTGAACGACGCTCCCGGCATGAGGTCTCGGGTGAAGCGTGACTCCTGGTCGTCGCGTTGCGCCGGGTACACGAGCCACCGCTCGTCGCCCGACGACAGGTTGCGCAGCCGCAGGCCCGTCTCGGCATCGTAGCGCGTCGCATAGACGAGCCACGTGCCATCGGGCGACAGCGCGGGACGCATCGCGCTGCCGTACAGATCGGTCTGGGGAAACACCTTTCCGGTCTGCCGGTCGTAGATGGCGAGCTCCCACTCGGGCAGGTCCAGGTTGTAGCCGAACCCGCCCCGGTGGCGGGCGTACCACAGATAGCGCCCGTCGGGCCCGAAGGCGGCGCCCAGCGCGTTGTTCTGCGTGCCCCGCCCCGGCGGCCCGGGAGCCGGCCCCTTATCGTCCTTCGTGAGGCTCACCCCGCTGCCGCCGTCCTTGTGGTACAGCCAGATCTCGTACACGCTGCCGATCGGCATCGACGTCTTGGACGCCACCACGTACTGCCCGTCGGGCGTCCACTCGGGCGAGGCGTAGAGGTTCTTGTCGCCCTTGGTGAGCGCGCGCGGGTTGGAGCCGTCGGCGTCGCACAGCCAGACGTTCTCGGAGCCCGAGCGGTCGGAGAGGAAGACAATCGTCTTGCCGTCGGGGGAATAGCGTGGCTGCGAGTCGAACGCCGGGCCCGCGGTGATGTGCTTCGCCTCGCCCCCCGTCACGGGCATCGTGTAGAGGTCTCCCAGCAGCTCGAACACGATGGTCTGTCCATCGGGCGACACGTCGAGCGAGATCCAAGTCCCTTCCGAGGTCGTGAAATCGACGCTACGGGTGGTCTTCAAGGGCAGGGAGTCCGGCCGCTGGGCGGCGAGGGACAGGGACGGGAGGACGGCGGCGACGAGCGGTGCGACGAGCAGCCTGCGAATCACGAGAGCCCCGGCGGGAGAAAAGAGGCGTAGAAGCTGAAGCCGTCACGCGAACCCGTCAAGCGAAAACCGTCCCGCGGGAACGTGGGTAGTTGACAAACCGGGTACCCCCTGCGATCATTCCCCGCGAGCGAACACGAACCAGAGACTGTTTCGAGGACCTGGGCTCCCGCCCCGGTCCTTCGCTGTTTCTGGCGCTCTCACACGGAGACCCGGATGGAAGTGACCGTAGGCGACGGCGACAGGCTGGAATACGTCCTGAAGAAATTCCGCCGTCAGATCACGAAAGCCGGACTGTTTCAGGACATGAAACGGAAGCGCTTCTATGAGAGCCCGGGCGCTCTACGGCGACGGAAAGACAAGGCCGCGGCACGCCGCAAGGTGAAGTCCGCACGACGTCGCGAACACCATTAAGTCAGGAGTACCAGCAAGATGGCACGCATCACAGGGGTCGTGAAGTGGTTCAACGACGCGAAGGGGTTCGGTTTCATCACGCCGGAGAACGGCGAGAAGGACTGCTTCGTGCACCACACCGCGATCCAAGCGCAGGGGTTCAAGTCGCTCGCCGAGGGCGAGCGCGTCGAGTTCGACGTCGTGCAGGGACAGAAGGGTCCGGCGGCGCAGAACGTCGTGAAGCTCTAACCGGCCCCAGGCTGGAGTAACGACAACGGCGCCGTCCCACGGGACGGCGCCGTTGTCGTATCACCCCACTGCTAGCGCAACACGATCCGCATCGCGTGCGTCTCGAGGTCGATGTCCCACGTGTTGATCCGCGGCCGCAGGAACTCCTCGCAGTCGCGCGGCGTGAGCGACGCGGAATCGGCGTCGAGGAACTCCAGGAGCCGCATCCGCGCCTCGAGATAGGTGCAGCCGTCGCGCGTCGCAGCCATCCGCAGCCCCACCTCGTCTTCGAGCTTGCGGTTCACGAACCCCTGCGCCACGGACAGGAGCCGGCCCACGATCACCGTCTCGAGCGTGCCGCCATCGGGCCGGGCCAGCCGGCGCTGCACCACGCGCTGCCGCTCTGGCGCGCACAGCTCCAGCAGCTGCCGGCTCACCCGCGGGTCGGGCCGTCCCGCCGCCGCCGCCGAGGCCCGCTCGGCGCGGGCGCAGGTGGGCAGGTCGTTGCGGTGCAACCGCAGAAACTTGGTCATTGGCGTGTAGAGGTCGCTCCGACTCGGCGCCGGTGGGCGGCGGCGACCGGCCACCAGGTCCGCCATGTAGTCCTCGGAGACCTTCACTGCCTCCGCGAGCTCACGCGGCGTGCGCTTGAGCTCGCGCAGACGGCGCCGGAGGAGCAAACTGACTTTCACGGGATTCTTGAGGGGCGAGGCTGCTGGCATCTCTTCGGGGCTCCTTTCGAACGGCACATGAAACGGCCCACGGAGTGCAATGCGGCGCCGGCACACCGCGGGCCAAATGTACCTAAATATAGCTAGGACAGCGCGTTATTGGTACCCCTCGGGACGCTCCCGTATGGAGCGCTGGCGCAACAGCACGAGGGAGCCCACCACGATGATCACCGCAAAGCTGAACCACTGGACGACATAGGACAGGTGGGGACCGTCGCTCAGCGCGGGCAGGGGCCAGCGGCGGAGGGCGGGCGGTAGACGACGGTAGAGGGCGGTTGAGGGGGGTAACGCCTGCATCACAATAGGAAGGACCCGGTACGGCAGTGAATCCCGGAGCGCGGCCGGGTCGACGTCCCCCCGTCCTCGGGGAGCGGCCATCCCCAAACCCTCGACAACGGCGCTGTCGCCCTCGCGGTACGCCGGCTGGTCCACGTGGTACCCGTCAGGCGAAGGGGCCCAACCGCGATCGACCAGCACAGCCGTGCCGTCAGAGAGGCGCAACGGCGTGACGAAGTCCACGCCCGGTATGCCCTCGTAGCTCCGGCCGTGCCACAGGCGCTCCCGCGCGTAGTCGTACGCGCCGTGCGCGCGCAGCCGGCGGTCCCACAGGGAATCGACGGGCAGGGGGAGCTCGAGCTCGGGACGGGCACGGGCGGCGGCGACGAGCGCGTTGTGGGCCCGGCGTTGGTGCAGCCGGTCGAGCTGCCAAAGCCCGAGTCGCACACACACGGCGGCGACGAGGAGCGCGCCGACCAGGGCCAGGAGGTCGCGCCGGTCGATCGTCTGGGGGGTCATGGGTGTCATCGGGAGCGCCGCACCAGCGCGAGCTTGGCGGCACGGGACAGGCGGCGCAAGGCGGCCTCGCGCCGCAGCGCCGCCGCGCGATCCGCCTGGCTCTCGTGGTAGACGAGGCGCACCGGCAGGCGCGAGCGCGTGTATGCGCTGGCGCGTCCCGCCCTGTGGCGCAGCAGCCGTTTCGCAAGGTCGTTGGTGATGCCGGTGTACAAAGACCCGTCGCGACACCGCAGCATATACACCGTCCACACCCGTCCCTCGTCCCCCGTCCCTCACCCCCCTTCCCTCGCCCTATGATTCGAGCTTCGCGTCCAGGGTGATCTGGGGAATTCCGGCCAACGCCTTCGACACCGGGCAGCCGCGCTTCGCTTCCTCCGCAGCCTTCTGGAATCCGGCCTGGTCGAGGCCGGGCACCTTACCGCGCACGGTGAGCGCCATTTTCGTGATCTTGGGTGCGCCGTCGACCATGTCCATGGTGCAGGCGGCCGTGGTTTCGACGCGCGCCACGGGCCTGCCGGCCTTTTCCAATCCCGCCGAGAGGGCCATGCTCAGACATGCCGCGTGTGCCGCGGCGATCAGCTCCTCGGGGTTGGTGCCCTTCGCCCCTTCGAACCGGGTGGCGAAGCTGTACGGCCCGTTGAACGCGCCGCTCGCGGCCCGGAAGTTTCCCTTGCCGTCCTTGAGTTTGCCCTCCCAGACGGCGGTCGCTTGACTCGTGGGCATCGGCTCGACTCCTCGCGGATGGTGAGAGATGTGAAATCTGGCGGAAGCGTCAGCCGGACGCTACGCTTGTGACTTGCGCGTCGCGCGGTGTTTCCTGGCGTAACCGGAGAGAGGAGCCCACCGATGGCCACGAAGAAACGACCCCGGCGCCCGGCCAAGAAGCGGCCCGTGCCGCGGCGTCCCGAGCGCGAGCAGCCCGAGTCCCTGCGGCTCCGTTCCCTGGCGGTGTCGCTCACGGTGAACGACCTGAGCCGGAGCCTCGCCTGGTATCGCGACGTCCTCCGCTTCACCGTGGGCGAGCGCTGGCAGGACAGCGGCCAGCTGCGGGGCGTTCAGCTGAAGGCGGGGACCTGCGATCTCATGCTGAACCAGGACGACTTCGCCAAGGGACGCGACCGCAAGAAAGGCGACGGCATGCGCATCTGGCTCTCGACCGCGCAGGACATCGAGGATCTTGCCGCGGGAATCACGGCGCGTGGCGGGCACCTGGATCACGCGCCGCAGGACATGCCGTGGGGCGACCGCGCCTTCGCGATCACCGATCCGGACGGGTTCAAGATCACGGTGATTCAAGAATGACAGTGCGGAGTGCGGAACGCGGAATGCGGAATTGAGGGCCTGGGCCGTCGTGTGCTGACCATCATCGCCGCAGCTCTCGCGTTCCAAGCGCAGGTTGCCGACACCTCGCCGTTCCGCGCGCTGCCGCTGCCCGCGCCGACGCAGGTGCGCAGCGCGTCCGGAGCGCCCGGTCCCGACTACTGGCAGCAGCGCGCCGATTACGTGATCCGGGCGACGCTCGACACCGCCGGCTCGGTGATTCGCGGCAGCGAGCGGATCCACTACGCGAACCACTCCCCCGATACGCTCGCGTTCGTGTGGGTGCAGATCGAGCAGAACATCTTCGCCAAGAACAGCGTGACCTACGCCCTGAACCAGCCGCCGCTGCATTTCGCGGGCGGCGCCGTGTTCGACTTCACGGGCAAGGGCTTCATCGGCGGCATCACGATCGAGCGGTTTCGGGCCGCGGGACGCGAGCTGGCGCGGACGGAATACGGCACGATGATGCGCGTCGAGCTGCCCCGCCCGCTCGCGCCCCGCGGCGTGATCGATTTCGACGTCGCCTGGCACTTCCCGGTACCGCCCTACGGCGGCGGCCGCATGGGAC
>QHUT01000116.1 GCA_003222055.1 Gemmatimonadota bacterium | reverse complement strand
ACGGCGCAGGCGCAGGGGATGATCACGCCGGTCGAGGTGACGATCTTCAAGGACCGGACGTTCACCTTCATCACCAAGACGCCGCCCGCGGCCGTGCTCCTCAAGAAGGAAGCCGGCATCGAGAAGGGGTCCCCCACCTCGAACCGCCAGAAGGTGGGGAAGGTCACTCGCGCCCAGCTCAAAAAGATCGCGGAGATCAAGCTTCCCGACTTGAACGCCACCGACATCGAGGCGGCCATGAAGATGGTGGCGGGCACGGCGCGCTGCATGGGGCTGGAGGTGGTGGACTGATGCGCACGCACGGCAAGCACTATCGCACCGCCGTCGCGACGCTCGAGCCCCGCAAGCTGTACGGCCCGCGCGAGGCCGTCGACAAGGTGAAAGCGGCGGCGTACGCCAAGTTCGACGAATCGGTGGACGTTGCGGTGCGTCTCGGGGTCGATCCCAAGCACTCCGACCAGGTCGTCCGCGGTACGGTGAGCCTGCCCAACGGCACCGGGAAGAAAATCCGGGTGCTGGTGATCGCGCAGGGCGACAAGGCGAAGGAGGCCGAGACGGCGGGGGCGGACTACGTGGGGGTCGAGTACGTCCAGAAGATCAAAGAGGGCTGGCTCGACACCGACGTCATCGTGGCCACGCCGGACGTGATGGGGCAGCTCGGGCCGCTCGGCAAGGTGCTCGGGCCCCGGGGCCTGATGCCCAACCCCAAGGCGGGCACGGTGACCATGGACGTGGCTCGGGCGGTCAAGGAATTGAAGGCGGGCAAGATCGAGTTCCGGGTGGACAAGAGCGGCATCGTGCACGCGGCCGTGGGCAAGAAGTCGTTCGGCGCGGAGGCGTTGGAGCAGAACCTGCGCGCCTTCATGGACGCGATCGTGCGGGCCAAGCCGGCCGCGGCCAAGGGCCACTACATCCGGTCGGTGACGGTGTCGAGCACGATGGGGCCCGGCGTGCCCCTGGACCCGGCGGTGTTCGCATGATCAGGACCAAGGCGCAGAAGCAGGAGCTGGTCACGACGCTGGCGACGCGGCTGGGCCGCTCTTCCACCGTCTACGTGACCGATTTCACCGGGCTGTCCGTCGCGAAGATCACGCAGCTGCGCCGCCGCCTGCGGCAGGCGGGGACCGAGTTCGTGGTCGTGAAGAACACGCTCGCCCGCCGCGCCCTGGCCGACGCTCGCATGGCGGGTGACGGGAAAGGCCTCGAGCAGCACCTCGCCGGGCCGACGGGCCTGGTGCTCGCCGGGGCGGACCCGGTGGCGGCGGCCAAGGTGCTGGCGGACTTTGCGAGGGAGTTCGAGAAACCCGCGATCAAGGCGGGACTGGTGGACGGCAAGGCGGTGACGCCCGAGCAGGTGAAGCGGCTCGCCAGTCTGCCGTCGCGGATCGAGCTGCTCGCCCAGCTGGGCGGCACGTTCCAGGCGCCGCTGGCCGGGTTCGTCGGCGCGCTGAACGGCTTGCTGATGAACGTCGTGGGTGCCCTCGAGGCGCTCCGGACCAAGCGCGCCTCCACGGCGGGCGCCGCTTCTCCATAAGGGTGGGAGAGACAGCAATGGCGACTCAGACGAGTTTGAGCAAGGACGACATTCTCGAAGCCATCGGGAACATGTCGGTGTTTGAATTGGCGGAGCTGATCGAGGCGTTCAAGGAGAAGTTCGGCGTCACGATCACGGCCCCCGCCGCGGCGGCGCCCGCGGCCGCGGGCGCAGGAGCGGGGGGTGGCGCCGCCGCGCCCGCCGCCGAGGAGAAGACCGAGTTCACGGTCGTGCTGAAGAGCGGCGGCGAGAAGAAGATCCAGGTCATCAAAGAGATCCGGGCCATCACCAACCTGGGCCTGAAGGAGGCCAAGGATCTGGTGGAAGGCGCGCCCGGCACCGTGAAGGAAGGCGTGTCCAAGCAGGAAGCCGAAGAGATCAAAAAGAAGCTCGAAGCGCAGGGCGCGGTTGTCGAGCTGAAGTAGACGCGGGGGGGGCGGACGTGGCGGGCCATAGGGGCCCGCTGACGCGACTCTCGGGTCTCCTTTGGTCGACGACATGCGCGGATTGGTCATACTCCTGCTCGCTTGCACGAGCCCCTCAGTCCACCCCGGTCGGCGGTTCCGGTCGGGGGCGGGGGCTTTTTCGCATTTGCTTGAGGTTGCGACATGACGACGAAGACGCTGCCGGTACTGTCGTTCGCGAAGCTGGATCAGGGGATGCCGATGCCGCACCTCCTGGACATCCAGACGCGTGCATTCGCGTCCCTGTTGCAGCCGGACGGAAAAGGTGCCGAGCGCACCGACGTCGGGCTGGAGCGGGTGTTCAAGGACGTGTTCCCGATTCAGGATGTGAACGGGAACTACTCGCTCGAGTTCGTGAAGTACGGACTGGGGGAGCCGAAGTACACCGTGGAGGAGTGCATCGAGCGCGACATGACCTACTCGGTGCCGCTGAAGGCGACGCTGCAGCTGGTCGTAATGGAAGAGGTGGGCGAGGTCACCAAGACCAAGCGGCCCAAGAACATCATCGAGAAGGAAGTCTATCTCGGCGAGCTGCCGATCCTCACGCCGCTGGGCACGTTCGTCATCAACGGCGCCGAACGGGTGATCGTGTCGCAGCTGCACCGCTCGCCGGGGGTGGTGTTCGAGGAGAGCATCCACCCGAATGGGCAACGCCTGTTCTCGGCGCGCATCATCCCGTTCCGCGGGTCCTGGGTGGAGTTCACGATCGACATTCACGACGTGATCTACGTCCACATCGACAAGAAGAAGAAGTTCCCCGCGACGGCGTTGTTGCGGGCGTTCGGCTACGGCACCAACGCGGACGTGCTGAAGCTGTTCTACGCCACCAAGGACATCGACATCACCGGCAAGCTCGAGGGGCGGGCCCAGAAGCGTGAGGTGCTGGGCACGCTGCTGGCCATCGACGTGCCCGACCCCGAGAACAAGAAGGGCGAGCCGCTCGGGAAGGTCGGCGACGAGCTCACCCTGGAGAAGTTCAACACGTTCCGCCGTGCCGGCATCAGCAAGGTCACGGTGTTCGCGGGCTACACGTCGCTCGACCTGCGCGACGAGGCGCAGCCGACCACCACGCGCGAGCGGCAGGGTGCCTACATCCTGGCGTTCGATGTGGCGGATCCGGCGACGGGCGAAGTCGTGGCCGAGGGTGGGCGCGAACTGTCGGACGCGCTCAAGAAGAAGCTCCTGAAGGCCGCCGTGACCAAGGTGGACGTGCTGCTGCCGCCGGGGCGGAGCGAGTCGCCGCTCATCAAGAACACGCTGCTCAAAGACCCGACCCACACCGAGGCCGAGGCGCTGGAGCAGATCTACGCGCTGCTCCGGCCGGGCGAGGCGCCCAATCTCGAGACGGCGCGCCAGGCGCTGGAGCGCCTCTTCTTCCACCCCAAGCGCTACGACCTGGGGCGGGTGGGGCGCTACAAGATCAACCAGCGGCTCAAGGTGAACGTCCCCAAGGATCACACGGTGCTCACGGAGGACGACTTCATCGCGATCATCCGCTACCTGATCGAGCTGCGCGAGGGCCGCGGCTACACCGACGACATCGACCACCTCGGCAACCGCCGGGTACGGTCGGTGGGCGAGCTCATCGCCAACCAGTTCTCGGTGGGGCTGTCGCGCATGGCGCGGCTCATCAAGGAGCGGATGAGCATCAACAACGATCCCGAGCGCATCACGCTCGACGACCTGGTGAACGCCCGTACGGTGAGCGCGGTGATCCAGGCGTTCTTCGGCAGCTCGCAGCTGTCGCAGTTCATGGATCAGACGAATCCGCTCGCCGAGCTGACGCACAAGCGCCGGCTCTCGGCCCTCGGGCCGGGCGGGCTGACGCGCGAGCGGGCGGGCTTCGAGGTGCGCGACGTGCATTACAGCCAGTACGGCCGGATGTGCCCGATCGAGACGCCGGAAGGACCGAACATCGGGCTGATCACCAGCCTGTCGTGCTACGCGCGCGTCAACGAGCTCGGCTTCATCGAGACGCCGTATCGGATCGTGAAGAGCGGCAAGGTGACCGACGAGATCCGCTGGCTGTCGGCCTCCGAGGAGGAGGAATACGCCGTGGCGCAGGCGAACGCGCGCCTCGCCGAGGACGGCCGCTTCGCCGACGAGCTGGTGCTGTGCCGCAAGCGTGACGACTACCCGCTCCTGGCGCCGGCGCGGATCGACTTCATGGACGTGGCCCCCGAGCAGCTCGTCTCGATCGCCGCGGCCCTGATCCCATTCCTGGAGCACGACGACGCGAACCGCGCCCTCATGGGCTCGAACATGCAGCGGCAGTCGGTTCCGCTCCTGTTTCCGCATGCGCCGCTCGTGGGCACGGGGCTCGAGGAGACGGTGGCGCGCGACTCGGGCGCGGTGGTGATCGCGCGGCGCGCCGGCGTGGCCACCCGCGTGACTGCCGACGAAATCATCATCGACGCGGGTGAGGAGGAGGCGCGGGCGGGCGACCACCCGCTGGCGCGGCTCAAGCAGCACGACCGCTACCGTCTCAAGAAATTCTGGCGCACCAACCAGGACACCGCCATCAACCAGCGGCCCCTGGTGCACGCGGGTCAGAAGGTGAAGGCCGGGCAGATCGTGGCCGATGGCGCGGGCACCGAGCGCGGTGAGCTGGCGCTGGGCGCGAACGTGCTCGTGGCGTTCATGCCCTGGTACGGGCACAACTTCGAGGACGCGATCGTGCTCTCGGAGCGCCTGGTGAAGGACGACGTGTACTCGTCGATCCATATCCAGGAGCTCGAGCTGCACGTCCGCGACACCAAGCGGGGCCGTGAGGAGATCACCCGCGAGATCCCGAACGTGGCCGAGGAGTCGCTCGTCGACCTGGACGAGCGGGGCATCGTCCGGATCGGGGCGCACGTCAAGGCCGGCGACATCCTGGTCGGCAAGATCACGCCCAAGGGCGAAACGGAATTGAGCCCCGAAGAGAAGCTGCTGACGGCCATCTTCGGCGAGAAGGCGAAGGACGTGAAGGATTCGTCGCTCAAGGTGCCGCCCGGCATGGAGGGCGTGGTCATCGACGTGAAGATCTTCTCGCGCATCGAGGACCAGGTGGTGGAGAAGGACCGCGGCGAGCGGATCGGCGAGGTGCGCCGGCTCGAGGCGGAGGAGAAGGCCCGCATTTCCGACGCGATGTTCGCGGAGCTGGCGGAGCTGCTCGCGGGGCAGGAGGTGGGTCTCATGCTCAAGGCGGGGACGGTGGAGGAGTACCTGCCGCAAGGCACCAAGCTCACGAAGCAGCAGCTCGACGGCGTGCAGTTCGCCGACGTCGATCTGAAGACGCTGCGCGTCACCAACAAGACCGTCAACGAGCGGATCCGCGCGGTGCTCGACGCCGCGACCGCCGAGCGCGCGAAGATCGAGGAGAAGTCCGAGGATCAGATCGACAAGATCCTGCAGCCGGACGAGCTCCCGCCGGGCGTGATCCAGCTCGTAAAAGTGTACGTGGCGGAGAAGCGCAAGATTTCCGTGGGCGACAAGATGGCGGGTCGCCACGGGAACAAGGGCATCATCGCGCGGATCGTGCCCGAGGAGGACATGCCGTTTCTCCCGGACGGCACGCCGGTCGACATCGTGCTCAATCCGCTCGGGGTCCCCTCCCGCATGAACGTGGGCCAGATTCTCGAGACCCACCTCGGCTGGGCGGCGACGATCCTCGGCTTCGAGGCGAAGACCCCCGTGTTCCAGGGGGCGGACGAGACCGAGATCGGCGTGCTGCTGCGGCTCGCCGGCCTCACCTGGGCCGCGGACGCACTGCGGCTGGTGGTGCGCCCGCCCGAGCTCGACTCGGAGACGGTCCGGCGTATCGCCGACGACCTGCGACGGCTGCCCGAGACCAACGGCGGCCGGCCCGACCTGGCGAAAGCGGGGATCGGCCTGCTCGCGGGCCGGGCGCTCACGCAGGAGACGCGCGACGTGCACCATCGGTTCGTGGACTTCCTGCGCGCCGCGGCCAAGCAGCTGGCCGAGCGGGAGCTCGACCAGCGCAAGGTCGAGCGCGAGTTCCATCAGGTCCGCCTGGAGGGTGACGCGAAGGGGCTGTCGAAGCCCGAGCAGGCGGCCCTCAAGGCGGGACTCAAGGAGAGCGAGAAGTTCGTCGAGCACGACAAGCCGCAGGAGGTGCTCGACGCGGTGGGGCTGCCGGCGCTCGCCGCGCTGCTCGGGCCCAAGTCGGAGGCGGACCTGGACCAGGCGGCGAACGAGCTGCTCAAGGTGGCCGGCCTCACCCCGACCGGAAAGGCGCGGCTGCGCGACGGGCGGTCGGGCGAGTTCTTCGCGTCCGACGTGACCGTCGGCTCGATCTACATGATGAAGCTGTCACATCTGGTGGACGACAAGATTCACGCCCGCTCCATCGGGCCGTACTCGCTGGTCACGCAGCAGCCGCTCGCCGGCAAGGCGCAGTTCGGCGGCCAGCGGTTCGGCGAGATGGAGGTGTGGGCATTGGAAGCGTACGGCGCGGCGCACACGCTGCAGGAGATCCTCACGGTCAAGTCGGACGACGTCAACGGCCGGAGCCGCGTGTACGAGGCGATCGTCAAGGGGCAGAACCTGCCGAAACCCGGCATCCCCGAGTCCTTCAACGTGTTGGTGAAGGAACTCCAGGCCCTGGGGTTGAAAGTCACCCTGGGCACCACCGAAGACGTTGAAGAGTAAGGGGAGGGAGCATCGATGATCGATTTCCGGAGCGGGCGCGAGCCGAAGAGCTCGAGCTTCGATTACATCCAGATCCGGATCGCCTCCCCGGAGGAGATCCGGGGCCCGCGCGACTCGAAGGAGCGTGAGCGCCTCGAGCTGCAGGGCCAGCGGACCTGGTGGTCGTGGGGCGAGGTCACCAAGCCCGAGACCATCAACTACCGGTCGTTCAAGCCGGAGCGCGACGGGCTGTTCTGCGAGCGCATTTTCGGCCCGGTAAAGGACTGGGAGTGCCACTGCGGCAAGTACAAGCGCATCCGCTACCGCGGCGTCATCTGCGATCGCTGCGGGGTGGAGGTCACGTTGTCCAAGGTGCGGCGGGAGCGCATGGGCCACATCGAGCTCGCGGTGCCGGTGGCGCACATCTGGTTCTTCAAGACGTTGCCGTCGCCCATGGGCAACCTGCTCGACATGACGCTGCGCGATCTCGAGCGGGTCATCTACTACACGAATTACGTGGTGATCGAGCCGGGCGAGCAGGAGGTCCAGGAGAAGGAGCTGCTCGACGAGGACCGCTTTCTCGAGCTCCGGGCCAAGGCGAAGGCCGAGGGCGACGCCGCTTTCAAGGCCGACATCGGCGCACCGGCGGTGCGGGCGCTGCTCGAGCGGCTCAACGTCGACAAGCTCGCGGACGAGCTGCGTGAGGCGGTCGCCGGCGAGACGAGCCAGCACCGCAAGAAGCAGCAGCTCAAGCGCCTCAAGATCGTGGACGCGTTCCGGAACTCCGGCAACGCCGGCGAGGGTCGCAACGACCCGCGCTGGATGATCCTCGACGTGGTGCCGGTGATTCCGCCCGATCTGCGGCCGCTCGTGCCGCTCGACGGCGGCCGCTTCGCCACGAGCGACCTGAACGACCTGTACCGTCGCGTCATCAATCGCAACAACCGGCTGCAGAAGCTCATCTTGCACCGGGCGCCGGAGGTCATCCTCCGGAACGAGAAGCGCATGCTGCAGGAGGCGGTGGACGCGCTGTTCGACAACGGCCGCCGCTCCAAGGCGATCCGCGGGCGTGGCAAGCGGCCGCTCAAGTCGCTCTCCGACATGCTCAAGGGCAAACAGGGCCGGTTCCGCCAGAACCTCTTGGGCAAGCGCGTGGACTATTCGGGCCGGTCGGTCATCGTGGTGGGCCCGGAGCTGCGGCTGCACCAGTGCGGGCTCCCCAAGGCGATGGCGGTGGAGCTGTTCAAGCCCTTCATCATCCACAAGCTGGTGGAGAAGGGCATCGCCGAGACGGTGAAGCGGGCCAAGAAGATCGTCGAGAAGGAAAGCACGGAGGTGTTCGAGATTCTGGAGGAGATCATCCAGGACCACCCCGTGCTCCTGAACCGCGCGCCCACGCTGCACCGCCTCGGGATCCAGGCGTTCGAGCCGGTGCTGGTGGAAGGCAAGGCGATCCGCATCCATCCGCTGGTGTGCGCGGCGTTCAACGCCGACTTCGACGGCGACCAGATGGCCGTGCACGTGCCGCTCTCGTTCGAGAGTCAGCTCGAGGCGCGGCTGCTCATGATCTCGTCCAACAACGTGCTCAAGCCGTCGGACGGGCGGCCCGTGGCCGAGCCGTCGCAAGACATGGTCCTGGGGTGCTACTTCCTGACCAAGGAGCCCGCCGAGTTCGAGCAGGCGGAGGTGAAGGCCAAGGCGCCCCGGCTCGGCTCGCTGGCCGAGCTCGACATGGCGCTCGCCACCAAGCAGCTCGGCTATCACTCGCCCATGTATTTCTGGGCCGAGCCCGCCTGGGTGTACACGACCGCCGGGCGGGTGATCTTCAACAGCATCCTGCCCGAGGGCATCCGGCGGGAGGGGGGATTCCGCAACCAGGTGATGCGCAAGCGCGATCTGTCGGAGCTCGTGTTCGAGAGCTACCGCCGGGCCGGGCTCGCGAGCACGGTGCAGTTCCTCGACAACCTGAAGGAGTTCGGCTTCCGCTACGCCACCATGGGCGGCGTGTCGATCGGGGTGGAGGATCTGGAAATCCCGGCCGAGAAGTCGAGCCTGCTGCACGATGCCGAGGGGCGCGTGGAGCGGTTCCAGCGCGCGTACGCGACCGGCCAGATCACCTTCGGCGAGCGCTACAACAAGGTGATCGACGCCTGGACGCACGCGAACAACGACATCGCGGACGCCATGGTGAAGACCATGCAGCGCTCCAAGGGCGGCTTCAACCCGGTGTTCATGATGTTCGACTCCGGGAGCCGCGGGTCGCGCGACCAGATCCGGCAGCTGGCGGGGATGCGCGGCCTGATGGCGAAGCCGCAGAAGAAGCTCACCGGCGGCATCGGCGAGATCATCGAGAGTCCGATCAAGTCGAATTTCCGTGAGGGACTCTCGGTGCTCGAGTACTTCATCTCGACGCACGGCGCGCGCAAGGGTCTGGCCGACACCGCGCTGAAGACCGCGGACGCGGGCTATCTGACGCGCCGCCTGGTCGACGTGGCACAGGACGTCACGATCACCGAGGAAGACTGCGGCACGATCCTGGGTCTCGAGATGTCGGCGCTGAAGGAGGGCGAGGACATCATCGAGCCCCTGCGCGAGCGTCTGGTGGGCTGCGTGGCCCTGGACGAAGTCACCGATCCGCACGAGCTGGACGAGGACGAGCGGCCCAAGGTGCTGGTCGAGGCCGGCAAGCTGATCGACGAGGAGACCGCGCAGGCGATCGAGGACGCGGGAATCGAGGCGGTCCGTATCCGCTCGGTGCTCACCTGCGAGGCAAAGCGTGGCGTGTGTCGCATGTGCTACGGCCGTAACCTCGCCACCATGGACATGGTGGATCTGGGCGAAGCCGTCGGCATCCTGGCGGCGCAATCCATCGGCGAGCCGGGCACGCAGCTGACGCTGCGCACCTTCCACATCGGCGGCACCGCGGCGCGGATCGCCGAGCAGACCGTGCGCAAGACCAAGGTCGAAGGCGTGATCGAGTTCGGCGACCGGCTCACCTTCGTCGAGACGCCCGAGAAGCAGAAGATCGTGACGAGCTACGAAGGCGAGCTGGTGCTCAAGGCGCACGCCCACGGCGAGGGCGGAGGGAAGCTCTCCGTGCATTCGCGCTTCCACGTGCCGCTCGGCGCGACACTGATGGTCCCGGACGCCGCCAAGGTGGCGCGCGACTCGGTGCTGTTCACGTGGGACCCCTACACCAACCCCATCATGACGGACGTGGGGGGCGTAGTCCGCTTCGTGGACATCGTCGACGACGAGACGGTGCGCGAGGAGCTGGACGAGCTCACGGGGCGGCGCCAGCGGGTGATCATCGAGGACCGGGACAAGAAGCTGCACCCGCACATCGAGATCATCCAGAAGAAGGGGGAGAAGGAGAAGCGGCTGCGCGACTTCGTGATTCCCGAAGGGGCGCAGCTCACCGTGGAGGACGGCCAGGAGGTGTACGCCGGCCTGGTGCTCGCCAAGGTGTCGCGCGAGGCGTACAAGACGCGCGACATCACGGGCGGCCTGCCGCGGGTGGCCGAGCTGTTCGAGGCCCGGCGGCCCAAGGACCCCGCCACGATCTCCGAGATCGACGGCACCGTGCGGTTCGGCGAGATCAAGCGCGGCAAGCGCGAGATCTACGTCCACCCCGAGGAGGGGGAGCCGCAGCTGTACGAGGTGCCGGCGGGCAAGCACCTGCGCGTGCACGAGGGCGACCGCGTGCGCGCCGGCGACCGCCTCACCGAAGGACCGGTGAACCCGCACGACATCCTGCGGATCAAGGGTCCGCGGGCCGTGCAGGAGTACCTGCTCAACGAGGTCCAGGAGGTGTACCGCCTGCAGGGCGTGAAGATCAACGACAAGCACATCGGCGTGATCGTGCGTCAGATGCTGCAGAAGGTGAAGGTCGTGGATCCGGGCGACACCGAGTTCCTCGAGGGCGAGCACGTGGACAAGCTGACGTTCCGCGAGTCCAACGCGCGCGGGGAGAAGAAGGGCGGCAAGCCAGCCACGAGCGAGCCACTGCTGCTGGGCATCACCAAGGCCAGCTTGACCACGCAGTCGTTCATTTCGGCGGCGTCGTTCCAGGAAACGACGCGGGTATTGACCGACGCGGCGATCCGGGGCGCCAGGGACGATCTGCTGGGCCTGAAGGAGAACATCATCATCGGGCATCTCATCCCGGCGGGGACCGGGATTTACCGGTACCACGAGATCGAGATCGAGCCGCCGGAGGGGTTCCAGCCACCGCCGCCGCCCCCGGAGCCGGTGCCCGGAGCGGTGCCGAGTCCCTTCCCGGAGGAAGTGGAGGCGGACTAGAGGGCGGTAGAAGGCGTTAGAGCACGGGTGCACGGTTGGATCGTAGGGGCGCAGCATGCTGCGCCCCTACCAAATGCGTGGGCTGAAACGCGACGGCGCCCGGGGGACATCCCGGGCGCTTGTTGTTGCCGGTCGGTCAGGGGTTGCCCTAATCGCAACTCCCCCTCTATTTTGCAAGGATATTTGGCAACTTTTTCTTAGGGGTTATGCCGACCATCAACCAGCTCGTCCGGCACGGCCGGCGCACCGTGGAAGGAAAAGAAAAGGCGCCCGCGCTGCGCGGCAATCCGCAGAAGCGTGGCGTCTGCACGCGCGTCTACACGACCACGCCGAAAAAGCCGAACTCGGCGCTGCGCAAGGTCGCGCGGGTCCGGCTGACGAATGGCTTCGAGGTGACGGCCTACATCCCGGGCGAAGGGCATAACCTGCAGGAGCACTCGATCGTGATGATTCGCGGCGGCCGTGTGAAAGATCTGCCGGGGGTGCGCTACCACATCATCCGCGGCACGCTCGACGCCGCGGGCGTGAACGAGCGCAAGCAGTCGCGCTCCAAGTACGGCGCCAAGCGGCCCAAGGCGGCGGCGTCATGAGCCGCAGAAAGAAAGCGGTCCGCCGGCCCGTCCCGGCCGATCCGCGTTACGACAGCCAGACCGTCTCCAAGTTTCTCAATAATCTGATGGAGCGGGGCAAGAAGTCGCTGGCGGAGCGGGTGTTCTACCAGGCGATGGACCTGATCGAGCAGCGCACCGGGCAGCCCGGCGTGAACGTGTTCAAGCAGGCGCTGTCCAATGTGAAGCCTGCGTTGGAAGTGAAGTCACGGCGAGTCGGCGGCGCGACATACCAGGTGCCGGTGGAAGTCCGGCCGGAGCGGCGCACCGCGCTCGGGATGCGCTGGCTGATCTCGTTCAGCCGCGCGCGGCGCGAAAAGAACATGGCGGAGCGGCTCGCCGCCGAGCTGATCCTCGCCTCGAAGGGCGAGGGCGAGACCATAAAGAAGAAGGAAGACACGCACCGGATGGCGGAAGCCAACCGCGCGTTTGCACACTATCGCTGGTAATTAACTGACCCCGGGCGCAAGCCCGGGGACATCCAGGGGGGCAACCCCCGGATGGCAGCGGAGCGAGACCGGCCCGGGTGACGGGCGTCACGGTCGCCCCGCGTTTTTGCTGAATGTAGGGGCGCAGCATGCTGCGCCCTCGAAAGGGAAGAATGCCTCGCACCACGCCGCTCGATAAGATTCGCAACATCGGCATCATGGCCCACATCGATGCCGGGAAAACGACTACGACCGAGCGGATCCTGTACTACACCGGCCGCACCTACAAGCTGGGCGAGGTGCACGACGGCACCGCCACGATGGACTGGATGGAGCAGGAGCAGGAGCGCGGCATCACCATCACCTCCGCTGCGACCACCGCCTTCTGGCCCCGGCGCGGCCAACCGTACCGCATCAACATCATCGACACCCCGGGGCACGTGGACTTCACCGTCGAGGTGGAGCGTTCCCTCCGCGTCCTGGACGGCGCCATCACCGTGCTCGACGCGGTGGGCGGGGTCGAGCCCCAGACCGAGACAGTGTGGCGGCAGGCCGACCGCTACCACGTCCCCCGCATCGTCTTCGTCAACAAGATGGACCGCGTGGGCGCGGACTTCGAAATGTGCGTGAAGATGGTACGCGAACGCCTGGGAGCCAACGTCGTGCCGATCCACCTGCCGCTCGGCTCGGGCGAGCTGTTCACGGGGATCATCGATCTGGTCCGGCAGGTCGAGATCGTGTACGACGACGAGTCGCTCGGCAAGAAGTACGTCGAGGGACCGGTGCCGGCGGCGTTAAGGGACAAAGTCAAAGAGATGCGCCATCACCTGCTCGAGGCGATCGTCGAGCAGGACGACGCCATCCTCCACAAGTACCTCGAGGAGCACGAGCTGAGCGAAGACGAGATCCGCACGGTGCTGCGCAAGGCGACGATCTCCGGCAAGGTCGTCCCCGTGCTCGCCGGCGCCGCCTTCAAGAACAAGGGGGTCCAGGCGCTGCTCGACGCCGTCGTCGATTACCTGCCGGCGCCGGTCGACGTCCCCGCGATCCAGGGGCACCTGCCACACCACGACGCCACCCACGCGGTCCGCCAGGCCTCGGACGAAGAGCCGTTTTCGGCGCTGGCGTTCAAGATCATGACCGATCCGTATGTGGGGAAACTGACGTTCTTTCGGGTGTATTCGGGTGTGCTCGCCGCCGGCTCCTACATCTATAACAGCACCAAGGACAAGAAAGAGCGCATCGGCCGGCTGCTGCAGATGCACGCCAACAAGCGCGAGGAGATCGAGGAGGTGCGGGCGGGCGACATCGCGGCGGCGATCGGGCTCAAGGACACGAAGACGGGCGACACCCTGTCGGACGAGGGTCACCCGATCATCCTCGAGGCGATGAAGTTCCCCGAGCCGGTCATCTCGGTCGCCATCGAGCCCAAGACCAAGGCCGACCAGGACAAGCTGTCGATCTCGCTGCAGAAGCTCTCCGAGGAAGACCCGACGTTCCGCGTGCATTCCGACGCCGAGACGGCGCAGACCATCATCTCCGGGATGGGCGAGCTGCACCTGGAAGTGCTGGTCGAGCGCATGAAGCGCGAGTTCAAGGTCGATGCCAACGTGGGCCGCCCCCAGGTGGCCTACCGGGAGACGGTGCGCAAGCGGGTCGAAGAAGTCGAGGGCAAGTTCATCCGGCAGACGGGGGGCCGCGGCCAGTACGGCCACGTGGTCATCAACATGGAGCCCGGCCAGCCGGGCACGGGCTTCGTGTTCGAGGACAACATCGTGGGCGGCACGATCCCGCGGGAGTACATCGGGCCGGTGGAGCAGGGGGTGAAGGAGGCCCTGGAGAACGGGGTGCTCGCGGGTTATCCCATGGTGGACGTGAAGGTGGAACTGGTGGACGGGTCGTACCACGACGTCGATTCGAGCGAGATGGCGTTCAAGATCGCGGGATCCATGGCGGTGAAGGAAGCGGCGCGCCAGGCGCACCCGGTGCTGCTCGAGCCGATCATGGACGTGGAGGTGGTCACGCCGTCCGATTACATGGGCGACGTCATCGGCGATCTTTCGTCGCGGCGCGGCAAGATCGGCGGCATGACGCAGCGTGCCGACGCGCAGGTCGTGGCCGCGAGCGTGCCCCTGTCCGAGATGTTCGGGTACTCGACGACCTTGCGCTCGATGAGCCAGGGCCGCGCGATCTACAGCATGCAGTTCAGTCACTACCAAGAAGTCCCGAAGACGAAGGCAGAGGAGATTGTCAGTAAAGTGAAAGGCTGATGCACCAGGTGCGCTGTGCGCGGTGCGCGGTAGCTTCCGCTGCACCGTCCGCAACCGCGCACCGCGGACCGCGCACCAGTTAGAGGGAGACCATGGCGAAGGCGAAATTCGAACGCACGAAGCCCCACGTGAACGTCGGGACGATTGGGCACGTGGACCACGGGAAGACGACGTTGACGGCGGCGCTGACCAAGGTCGCCGCCGATAAGGGGCTGGCGACGTACGTGACGTACGACCAGGTGGCGAAGGCGAGCGAGAGCCAGGGCCGGCGCGATGCGACGAAGATTC
>QHUT01000115.1 GCA_003222055.1 Gemmatimonadota bacterium | reverse complement strand
GGCTGCTCGACGACCCCGATGGCGCGGTCGCTCTCGGCGCGAACACCCACGAGCTGGTCGTGCGGTGGCTCTCCGCCCTGCCCCTCGGCCGACGACCCCGCCTCGTCACGACGACCGGAGAGTTTCACACCATCCGGCGCCAGCTCCAACGTCTCGGTGAGGAAGGGATCGCCGTCGTCAAGGTCCCCGCGCTCCCGGCCGCCACGCTCGCCGAGCGGCTCGCCGGAGCCGTGGACGACCGCACCGCGGCGGTGCTCGTCTCGGCGGTGCTGTACGAGAACGCCCACATCGTGCCCCACCTCGGTCACGTGCTCGATGCCTGTCGACGAACGGGTGCGGAGCTGCTGGTGGACGCCTATCACGCGCTCAACGTCGCACCGTTTTCCCTGCGGAAAGACCAACTCGCCGGCGCGTTCGTGGTCGGCGGGGGCTACAAGTACTGCCAGCTGGGCGAGGGCAACTGCTTCCTGCGCATCCCCGCGGGCTGCGCGCTGCGGCCGGTGATCACGGGTTGGTTCAGCGAGTTCGAGACGCTGACCGCCGGCGAGGCGGCGACTGCGGTCGCCTACGGCCCGGGCGCGGCTCGGTTCGCCGGCGCCACGTACGATCCGACGAGTCATTATCGCGGCGCCCGCGTGCTCGACTTCTTCGAGGAGCACGAGCTCTCGCCGGAGGTCCTGCGGCGCGTGAGCCAGCACCAGGTGGGCCTTCTGGCGCGCTCCTTTGACGCGCTCGATGCCGACCCACGCCTGATCACGCGGGACCGGACCGTGACACTGCCGGACCTCGGGGGGTTCCTCGCACTGCAATCGGCCCGGGCAGCCGAGCTGTGTCGTCGCTTGCGGGACCATGGCGTCCTGAGCGACTACCGGGCGGACGTACTGCGTCTCGGTCCGGCCCCTTATCTGTCGGACGTGCAGCTCCGCGATGCCGCGCAGGCACTGGGACGCGTGATCAGGGAGCTGGGAGGAGGGGCGCGCTAGCGCTTCTCGCGGAAAAAACCTTGCAGCAACCGACCACACACGTCGGCATCCACCCCGCCGATCACCTCCACGCGATGATTCAGACCGGGATGCCGCAGCAGATCTCCCACACTCCCCGCCATCCCAGCCTTGTCGTCGTAGGCGCCGAACACGAGCCGGCCCAGCTTGGCCAGCACGATCGCTCCTGCGCACTGGGCGCACGGCTCGAGCGTTACGTACAGAGTGCAATCGGTGAGTCGGTCGGTCTCGAGCGACGCGAGCGCCTGCTGCACGGCGAGCAGCTCGGCGTGAGCCGTGGGATCGCGGCGGGCGACGGTCTCGTTGTGCGCCCGCGCGACGACGGCACCGTCCCGAAACACGACGGCGCCCACCGGAACTTCTCCGCTGGACGCCGCCGTTCGGGCCTGCTCGAGCGCCTCTCCCATGCCCGCTTGGTGGTCGTTGGGTGCGGAGTGGGGCCGTTTCCCCTTTCCCGCTTCCCCTTTCCCGGCCTTTTTAAGCACGCGCGGGCTCGGCCACTCCCCCGGCGACGCGCTCGAAGGTGAGATGGCTGCCGTCCTTCGACCGGTTGACCCGGATCCGATCGCCCTCCGCGTACTTGCCCTCGAGCACCGCCAGCGCGAGCGGGTTCTGCAGCAGCCGCTGGATCGCCCGCTTGAGCGGCCGGGCGCCGTATACCGGATCGTACCCCTCGGCCACGAGCAGCTGCTTGGCCGCGGGCGTCACCTCGAGGTGGAGCTTGCGCTCCGCCACCAGCCGCTCGACCCGCGTGATCTGGATGTCCACGATCTTCGCGATGTCCTCGCTCGAGAGCGGCCGGAAGATGATCGTGTCGTCCACCCGGTTCAGGAACTCCGGCCGGAACGTCTGGCGCAACAGCTCCATGACCTTGGTCTCGACCTGCTCCCAGTTCCGCGTCCCCATCTCGAGGATGTCCTGGGACCCGATGTTCGACGTCATGATCAGCACCGCGTTGCGGAAGTCGACGGTGCGTCCCTGCGAGTCGGTGAGTCGGCCGTCGTCCAGGATCTGGAGCAGCAGGTTGAAGACGTCGGGATGCGCTTTCTCGATTTCGTCGAACAACACCACCGCGTAGGGCCGGCGGCGGATCGCCTCCGTGAGCTGTCCGCCCTCCTCGTAGCCGACGTAGCCCGGGGGCGCACCGATCATCCGTGCCACGGCGTGCTTCTCCATGTACTCGGACATGTCGAGCCGCACCAGCGCCTTCTCGTCGTCGAACAGGAACTCGGCCAGGGCCCGCGCGGTCTCCGTCTTCCCGACGCCGGTGGGGCCGAGGAAGATGAACGAGCCGGTGGGACGGTGGGGGTCCTGGAGGCCGGCCCGGGCCCGTCGTACCGCATTGGCCACGGCGGCGAGCGCCTCCGGCTGCCCGATCACGCGCCGGGCCAGCTCGTCCTCGAGGTGGGTGAGACGCTCGCGCTCCGACTCGAGCATCTTGGACACCGGAATGCCCGTCCACTTGGACACGATCTCGGCGATGTCGTCGGCATCGACTTCCTGCTTCAAGTACTTCGCGTTCTTCTGGACCTCGGCGAGCCGCTTCTCGATCTCCGTGATCTCGCGCTCGAGGGCCGGGATGCGACCGTAGGTGATCTCGGCCGCCTTCTGCAAGTCGCCTCGCCGCGTGGCCTGCTCGGCCTCGGTGCGAAGCTGCTCGAGCTGGGCCTTCTTTCCCTGCAATCCGCCGATGGCCTCCTTTTCCGCCTGCCACTGCGCTTTCATCACTTTGGAGCGCTCCCGCAGCTCAGCCAGCTCTTCCTCGACCTTGGCGCGCCGCTCTTTGGACGCCTTGTCTTTCTCCTTGGCGAGGGCGGCGAGCTCGATCTCGCGCTGCACGATCTGGCGCTCGACCTCGTCGATCTCCTGCGGCAGGGAGTCGATCTCGATCCGCAGCCGGCTCGCGGCCTCGTCCACCAGGTCGATCGCCTTGTCGGGGAGGAAGCGGTCGCCGATGTAGCGGTGCGACAGTGTGGCGGCGGCGACCAGCGCACTGTCCGTGATCCGCACGCCGTGGTGCACCTCGTAGCGCTCCTTCAGGCCCCGCAGAATCGCGATGGTGTCTTCGACCGAAGGCTCACCCACGAACACCGGCTGGAAGCGCCGCTCCAGGGCCGCGTCCTTCTCGATGTGCTTGCGGTATTCGTCCAGCGTGGTGGCGCCAACCACATGCAGCTCGCCCCGCGCCAGCGCCGGTTTGAGCATGTTGGACGCGTCCATGGCGCCTTCGGCGGCGCCCGCGCCCACCAGCGTGTGCAGTTCGTCGATGAAGACGACGTACCTGCCCTCCGCGCTCGTGATTTCCTTGAGCACCGCCTTGAGCCGATCCTCGAACTCGCCGCGATACTTCGTGCCCGCGATCAGGGAGCCCAGATCGAGCCCGACGAGATGCTTGTTGCGCAGCGAGTCGGGCACGTCCCCGTTCACGATGCGCTGGGCCAGGCCCTCCACGATCGCCGTCTTGCCGACGCCGGGCTCGCCGATCAGCACGGGATTGTTCTTGGTGCGGCGCGACAGCACCTGCATGACGCGGCGGATCTCCTCGTCCCGTCCGATCACCGGGTCGAGCTTGCCCTTGCGGGCCTGCTCGGTGAGATCGCGCGTATACCGCTCCAGCGCCTGATACTTCTGCTCCGGCTCCTGGTCGGTCACGCGCTGCGACCCACGCACGCCCTCGAGCGCCGCCAAGACCGTGGCACGGTCGACGCCCGCCGCGGAGAGCAGCTGCTTGGCGGTCGTGCCCTTCTCCTCGACCAGGCCCAGCAGCATGTGCTCGGTGGAGACGTATGCGTCGCCCAGCGCCTTCGCTTCCTCGTCCGCCCGATCGAGCACGTGCGACACCTCGCGCGACAACGTCGGCTCGGCCGCGGTGCCCGACTGCTGCGGGAAGCGCGCGATTTCCCGCTCGGTGTCGGCCTTGAGCTGGGTGACGTTGAGCCCGGCTTTCTGCAGTAGGGGGACGACGATCCCGTCGTCCTGCGACAGCAGCGCGTAGAAGAGGTGGGCGTCGTTGAGAACCGGGTTGCCCCGCGAGCGCGCCTGCGCGCCCGCCTGTTGGAGGGCCTCTGCGGCCTTCACCGTCAAACGATCGGGTTTAATCATGGCAGCCGCTCCCCGGGCAACCTCCGTGCCGACTGTAAGATGCCGAATCGGCAGAAGCAAAGTCAAAATGAGCGCTCATTGACCGGCGGCGCTGCCTTGGTGAACTTGCGCCGTCAGACCGAAGGATTCCTCAGTGCGTCATATCGTCTGGCCGGTGCTGCTGGTCCTCGCCGGCCCCGCCTTCGCCCAGGCTCCGCACATCACGCCGAAGGGCGATCCCAGCGTCCGGAACGACACGATCTATCGGCTGGCGGTGAACCCGGCCGACCACCCGAACGAGGCGTACATCTACCTGCTCGACGACGGCGTCGTCCGGTTGGAGGCGGACGGCCGCGGCACCCGCACCTACCGGCAGGTGGTGCAGATCCTCAACCGGGAGGCGGCGGAGCAATGGGGGGAGCAGTCGTTTTCGTACGTCAGCGGGCGGGAGCGGTTGACCCTCAACTGGGTGCGGGTGGTGCGGCCCAGCGGTGCGGTGATCAGCGCCCAGCCATCGCACGAACAGGAGACGGTCGCTCCCGTAGCCCAGGAAGCCCCGGTGTACTCCGACGTGCGCGTGCGCCGCATCTCGATCGGGGGGATCGCCCCGGGAACGCTGCTCGACTACAGCTATACGGTCGAGACTCTCAAGCCGGTCATGCCGGGCGACTTCGAGACCAGCTGGCGCATCACCACCGGGCGCCTCACCCGGCGCTCGCGCTACATCATCGACGCGCCCGCCGCGCTCGACGTGCGTATCAAGGAGACGAATCTACGCTTCCGGCGTCGCACGTCCGAGGTCGGCGGCCGACGCGTTTACGTCTGGGCGACGAGCGAGGTCCCGAAGCTCGAGCGCGAGCCGTTCGCCGCGGACTCGAACGGTATCGATCAGTTCATCACGGTCGCCGGGCCGCGCACCTGGGCGGACGTGGCCCGATGGTACAGCCAGCTCGCGCGCGACCGCTACGTGACGACCCCCGCGCTCGACTCGTCGCTCGCGAGCCTCGTCGGCCCCGCCCGGACGCTGGAGGATTCCTTGCGCCTGGTGCACCGCTGGGTGGCGCAGGATTTTCGCTACGTCTCGCTCTCGCTCGGGATCGGCGGGTTCCAGCCGAGGCTCCCCGCGGCCGTGCTGCAAGCCCGCTACGGCGACTGCAAGGATAAAGCGACGCTGTTCATCACCCTGGCCCAGCGCATGGGACTCAAGGCGTATCCCGTGCTGCTGGCGTCGAGCGGCGGCATCGAGCGCGACGTGCCATCGGCCCACGCCTTCGACCACATGATCGCGGCGGTCGAGCGCCCCGCGGGCTATCTCTTTCTCGATCTCACATCCGAACTCACACCACTCGGCTCGCTGCCGCCGGCCGAGCAGGGCGAGTTCGGTCTGGTGGTCCACCCCGACGGTCACGGCGAGGAAGTCACGTTCCCGACCGATTCCACACCCGTGAACCGGGATGCCTCGACGCTCGAGGGAGAGCTGTCGCCGGACGGCGTCTTCAGCGGACGCTACGTCCACGTCGCGACCGGCGATCAGCAATACTCGCTGCGGCGCACCTTCGCCACCGCGATGGGTCCCGACGAGCGCGAGCGGCTCACCCGCACCGTCGCGAACCTCGTGTTTCCCGGCGCGTCCGGCGACAGCCTCGAGCTGTTCGACGGGCGCGATCTGAGCGCGCAACCGCGGGTGGCGTTCGTGGTGCGCGGAGCCCAGGTGACGTCCCAGTCCGGCACGAGCGACATCCTCACCCTGCCGCTGCACAACTACGGCGCAGTGAAGGCCCTCGCCGCCGAGCTCGAGGGCCTCGGCCCGCGCAAGTATCCGATCGACGTGGCGGCGGTCGCCGGTCCGCACGTGGAGGAAGCGCTGCTGACCCTCAACCTCCCGCCCGGCTGGCGCGCGACCCTGCCCCCGAACGTCACGGCCAGAAGCGCCTTCGGGACCTACACGGCCGAGTACGCGCAGGATGGGCGGGCGCTCCGCATCGCGCGCCGCCTGGTCGGCCGCAAGGGAGTCGAGCCTCCCGACCGCATCGGGGAGCTGATCGCGTGGCTCAAGGATATGGGGAAGGACGACGTGCGCTATCTGGTATTGCAGCGCCAGAAATGACGCGGGCCTGCTACGTCATGGCTGTGGCTGCTTGACGACCATCTTCTTGGTCACCCGCTGACCGTCCACCACCAGCTGATAGATGTACACGCCGGACGCGGCCGGCTTTCCCGTGTTCGCGACGAAGCCGTCCCAATACGCGCTGTAGGCGCACCCCAGCTGCGTGGGACAGGTGAGGGCGAGGCTGTCCAGCGCCTTGCCCGTGCCGCGCAGCACCGGAATCGCGACCAGCTGCGCGAGGACGTTGTAAATCCGTAGCGACACGACGGGCCGATGACCCTTGAGGAACAACTGCCCGCTCAGCTTGAACGGGATCGTGGTCACCGGGTTGAACGGACTCGAACGATTGCGCTGAAGCTCAATCGTGGGTTGAGGGTCTTGTGCCAGCGCCGGCTCGACGCCCCCCTCGAACACCCACAGCCCGAGCCCCAGCATCGCCCAGGCGAACCGCTTCATCCACCGCTCCTCTAGCACACGAGATGTGACTCGAGACCGCTCTCCTTATGTCGCTAGTGATGCCGACGCGGGGCGCACTGTGAAACTAGGGTCCGCCTTTCCCCGCTGTCAACCGGCCCAGGACGCGTGCGTCGCCCGTGCGGCGCGTGACGCCGCGGCGATCCGCCCACTCGAGCAATGGGATCAAGTACTTCCGCGTGAGCCCCAGCCGGTCGCGCAGCTCCGCGGGCGTCGCCGACCCAAGCTCCGTCAGCGTCGCTTCCAGGACCGCGCGAAACTCGGCGAGCGCGGCCGCCGCGACGTAGCGCTCCTGATCCATCTGCTCGACCACGCCTTCGCGCGCCAGGTGCGCGAGCACCGCGCGCACCGGGGCGTCGGGCAACTCGCGCTCGAGCTCGGCGACGGTGGGCACCTGCCATTTCGCCGCTGCGACGCGCCGCGCGACCTGGTCGCGAGCCCCGCTCGCCCGGGCGTCGAAAGCGGGACGCCAACCGGCAAGCCGCGCCACACTCTCGACGATCTCGAGCTTGCGCCCGCGCGCGCCCTGCGCCAGGACGGCGTCGACCACGGCGGCTGGAGGTGGAGAGTTTGCCGCGCCGACCGTCGCCCGCAACGCCTGCAGCGACATGCCTGGATCGAGCGGATGCTCCCCGTGGTGTCGACGCAACACTTCCACCAACCGTGCCGCCTCAGCCGCCACAGCCGGACCTGAGACGAGCGTCTCACCCAACACTAAGAGCCCATCCCCCACAGCCGCGATGACCGTCGGCACACGCCGCGGCGCCACGCCAAGCCGCACCGCCAGCGTCTCGGTGGCCAAACCCGCGAGCCCCGCCTCGGCCACGAGGGCGTCGAGTCGCTGCGCCGGCGTCTGGTCCGCCGCGATGCGGCGCCGGCGCGGCCGGGTGCGTTGCGGTGGGAATGGGTCCAGCACGACACCGCCCCCGATCGTGGTGACAGGAGAGAACGACCGCAGCACGAATCGGTCGCCGCCCCGCGCCACGAGAGGAGTCTCGAGCAGCAGGCGCGCGCTACCCGTTTCGCCCGGCCCGATGCTCCGGGTCTGGACGACACGAGCGAGGATCTCCGCCGTGCCCAAGTGGACACGAACGCGAGTGCGCGAGGCGAGCGGCTTCGACGCTCCGGGGAGGAGCTCGACCACGGCGTCGAGCATGCTCGCGGCGCGCCAGCCTGGGCCCGTGACGACGACGGCCCCGCGGGCCAACTCGCTCCTGTCCACGCCCACGAGGGCCAGCGCGGTACGGCGTCCCGGTACGGCCCGCGACGCGGACTCGCCGTGAACCTCGATGGAGCGCACGCGGACCTCCCGCTCCAGCGGCAGCAGCCGCACGGAGTCGCCGACGGCGACGCTGCCGCTCCAGGTCGAGCCGGTCACGACCGTACCCGCGCCCGCCACGGCGAACACGCGGTCGATGGGAAGGCGGAACAGGTCGTCGGCGGGCCGCTCCGCCAGATCGGCGGCGACCCGGCCCAGGGCGCCGCGCAGCTCGTCCAGTCCTTCGCCCGTCAGCGCGGAAACGGGCACGGCGGGCTCCCAGCGGACCCGGCTCCCGGCCAGTCGAGCTGCCACCTCGCTCTGCACCAGCTCGAGCCATTCGCGATCCACGAGATCGCGCTTGGTGATCACGGGGATGCCCCGACGCACACCGAGCAGTTCGACGATGGCGAGGTGCTCCTCGGTCTGGGGCATGATCCCCTCGTCGGCAGCGATGACGAGCAGGGCGACGTCGATACCGGTGGCGCCGGCCAGCATGTTGCGGACGAACCCCTCGTGTCCGGGTACGTCCACCACGCTCGCCTGCACGTCGCCTCCGAGCGGCAGCGGCGCGAACCCCAGGTCGATGGTGATGCCGCGGCGTTTCTCCTCCTCCCAGCGGTCGGTGTCGACCCCGGTGAGGGCCTTCACCAGGGCGGTCTTGCCGTGGTCGATGTGCCCCGCGGTGCCGATTACGAAGCGGCGGAGGGAATCGGAGTTGGAGTGGGGGGTACCCACGCGCGACGCTCCCAGAAGTCCAGGGCCGAAAGTGGGCCCGCCTCGCCCAGGTGGTAGCGGACGAAGCGGGCGACGAGGCGGCGGTGGGCGGCCGCGTGCGAGGCATCGAGCGGCGGTAGCTCCGCTCGCGGGTCGTTCAGGGCCACGAGATCGGCGTACGCGCGGAGCGGGAGGCGGCTGGGCGGCTGGGCCGAGGTCGGTCCGCACCGCGGGCAGAGCGCTCCCCCGTCCGCCACGCTGAAGGGCACGGGCTCGTCCGCCGCCGGCTCGATCGCGGCGCCGTCGCGCGCACAGCGCGCGAGCGACGGCTCGAAGCCGAGCACGGCGAGCAGGCACCACAGCGCCCGCACGGCGGCGGCATCGATTTCCCCCGGGGGCACCCGCTCGAGCGCGTCGAGCGCGCTCGTGAGCGTGTCGTAGGCGGCGGGCAGCGGCGCCGGGGGCGCCATCTTGAGCATGACCTCCGTGAGCGCCGTGGCGCCGGCGAAGCGGCCCACGTCCGCGGCCAGGTCGCGTCGCAGGTTGACCAGATCGAACGCCCCCAGCGTATGGAGCTCGCGCGTCTCGCGGAAGTAGAGCTGGGCCATCCCCTCGCTCAACAGCTCGAGCCCCGCCCCGAAGCGGCTCTTGGGACGGAGCGCGCCCTTGGCGATCGCGCTTTGCACGCCCAAGTCGCGCGTCGCGAGCCGTACCACCTTGGACGTCTCGCTGTAGCGGTACGTCTGGAGCACGAGGGCGGGGGTGGTAACGAGGGACATACCTAGGGCTTGGTCGCCACGGCGCCGTACCACGGGCAGTGCGCTCCAGGAGCGCTAACCACCTTGCGCACCGTGTAGTCAGGAGGGGGTTGGAGGACATCCACGGCGCAGGCCGAGTCTGCAGCGTAGATCAGCCTCCCTTGATCGATCACGATACCGGCGACGGCGTGGCCGCCCGGCCGGATGGCGTCCGATGGCGGTCGCGTGAGCGTCTTGGTGATGGTGTTGACCTCCTGGATGCCGCTGAACGCGGATGCGACGAGCAGCCGGCTCCCGCTCGGGTGGAACTGGGCCTGGAGCGGGGCTGAGCCGATCCCGTTGATTACGAGCAGCTCGCGCGGCTCGATGGGATTGACGACGGACACTCTTCCGCTATCGGTGCCAGCGCGCGTCGACACGACATACAGAAGACTGTCGTCACCAACCACCGCGAGCCGCGGTCGGGCAGGAGTGAGGAGCACCGAATCGACGACGGCGTGGGCGACGGGGTCGACTACGGTGATGTATCCTGGACTGGAGAGCCCGGCATCCCTCAGCACGAAGACGCGCTGTGCGGTCACGGCCACCGCAGTCAGGCTGGCGGTTCCGCCGATGAAAACCATGTCACCGAGGGCTCCAGCCCGGTAGTTCACCCGAACGACGTACGGCGGAGCGACGACCCACGCGATCGAGTCGTCGGCCATCGCGGCGTCCACGGGCTCCATCCCCGCGAGACCGATCCGCCGCACGGTGTCAGGGTTGTCTGCGAGGTCGACAATATCTACCCTCGCGCTCCCAGGGATGGAGGCGAGAAAAACACTGCCGCGAGCTGTGAGACGTTGCCCAGAGCCTGGGCCGAATTCCAGCTGGACCAACCGCTGCGTCAGATCGGTCGCCGAGAGTAGCAAGAGATAATTGTCCTGCGTTACGAACCCCACGTATTGCCCCGCCGAGCTGGTCTGCTCGAGCGCGTCGCTGCACGCGGCGGCGAGCGCGAGGGCGAGCAGGGCGAGGCGTCTCATCGAGCGGCGGTCTCCACAAGATCACAATATACGAACCGGCGGTCTCGCACGACGACCGGGCCCCGCGCGTGCCGCACGGCGTGCCGGAACCCCGGACCCGCATACACGAAGGTGTGGAACTCGCCGTTTTCCCCGCAGGGGTCCACGGTCGAGGGGATATCCCGCAGCAGCTCGGCGTCGAACTCCCGGCCCGCGAACTCGCCGGCGAGCCGGTCCGCATCCACGCACACGAGCACGGCGCGGTACCCCAGCCGGACGAATTCGTGGGCCAGCACCCGGGTATCGCGCAGCCACAGCGGAAACAGGGCCCGCATGCCGATCCGCCCGAGCATCCGCTCGCGATAGGCGCGGATGTCGGCGAGGAACAGGTCTCCGAAGACAACCGTGTCGAGACCCGGCACGCGCTCCCGCAGCCCTTGCAGCGTGGCGGCCATCTTCCCCTCGTACTCGTCGTTCGTGGCGCCGGGCGAAATCACCACCTGCTCGAGGGGCAGCCGGAGGGACTCGGCCTGGCGCTCGAGCAGCGTGCGGCGCACGCCGTGCATGCTGATCCGGTCGTACTCTCCCGTTACCGTGGTGAGGAGCGCCGCGACCCGGTAGCGACCGTCGTGCACGATCTCCCGCAACGCGAGCGCGCTGTCCTTGCCGCCGCTCCACGCGAGGAGCACGTCCTGGGGGTGGGACACGTCAGTGTCCCAAACGGAGCTCTCCGCCGAAGAACACGTTGCGCCGCCGCGCCGGGAAGTTCGTCACTTCCTCGTACGGGGCGTCGAACAGGTTCTCCACCTTGCCGACGACGGCAAGGCCCGGCGCCGCGCCCTGCGGCCGCACCAGGTCGACCTGAGCGGCGAGGTCCACGCGCGTGTACGAGGGAAGCGTGTCCCGCTGAGACGTCCGGTAGTCGACGTCCGGCCGCCGCCCCGTGTACAGCACCGTCACCGATACGCTGCCGCGCCCCCCCAGCCGAGACGACAGCCCCAGCGTCGCGGAGTGCCATGGCCGTCGGAGGAGCGGCTGCCCCGTGAGGAACAAGGCGGTCGACCCGGTATCGGCCCCGCCCCTGGTGACCCGCGTGTCGAGGAAGGTGTACCCGGCCGTGATGCGAATCACCCCGCCCAGGCCCGCCTCCGACGCAACCTCGAGGCCCCGAGCGTCGGCGCCGGGAACGTTGACGTAGTTGTACCTGACGCTGTCCGATCCGTTGTAATCGATCAGGTCGCGGAACCGTTGATTGAAATAAGTCGCCCGCACCGTGACCCCCGCCCCCGGGATGTGGTGCTCGAGACCGGTTTCCCACGTGAATGAGTGCTCCGGTTGCAGGCCGGGGTTCCCGCGCACGAAGCCGGTGGCGTAGTTCTCGAAGAAGTTCGGCTCCTTGAATCCGGTCCCGAGGGACGCGATGGCACGGGTGTGCCCGTGAACCCGGAACGACAGGCCCGCCCGGTAGGTGGCGTAGGTGCGGAATCGCTGGTTGTCGTCGAGCCTCGCGCCGAGCGTCAGGCTGAGCGGTCGCTCCAGGTCCGTGACGAGCTGCAGATACGCCGCGCCGTCGTCGCGCGACCTGGATCCGTTCAGCGTGCTCCCCTGCGTCGTCTCGTGCTCGAACGCGCCCCCGACCGTCACGACGTCGCCACCCGACAGGCGCACGTTCGTGCGACCGTCGAGCCCCGTGCGCGTCACCCAGTCCGAGCTCGAGAATGGGAACGTATTTGTGTCGCTCGAGTCGTTCGGCGCGATGGCATACTGAGCGTTGTCGCGGTGCCAGGTGCCCGTCAGGTGACTCTCGACGTGGTCCGAGAAGACGCGGCCCACATCGAGCCCGACGGACGGGCCGCGATCGAGTTGGTGCTGGTTGTGGCTCACCGGGTCGCCGCTGCCATTCGTCGGGAAGTGATAAAGAGCGTCGCCGTAGCGGACGGACAGGGCGGCGTCCGTGCGCGCGTCCGGCCGGACCCGCAGGCGGCCGCTCAGTACCTCGTTTCGGTACTGATTGTTGAACCGATAGGTCCCATCGCTTGCGAAGCGCGACAGACCGAGGGCGTACCCCACCCGGTCGTCGCCGCCCGACGCAGTCACGTCGACGGCATTGGTCGCGTAGGTCCCGCCTCCGAAGGCGATCGTGGCGCGGGGGGCGCTGCGTCCGTCGCGCGTGAAGATCTGCACCACGCCCGTGACCGCGTCCGAGCCGTACAGCACGCTCGTCGAGCCGCGCACGACCTCGATCCGCTCGACATTGTCGGTCGTCAGGTTCGCGAAGTCGTAGCTACCTCCGGGTGCGTTCTGCGGGACGCCGTCGATGAGCACCTTCACGTAATCGCTCTCGCCACCCCGCAGGAACAGCGACGCTTGGCCACCCCAGGGGCCCGTCGTGACCACCGCCGCTGCCGGGACGGTGCGCAACGCCTCGGCGACCGTGCGGAGTCCCTGCGCCCGCAGCTGAGCGCCGCTGATCACGGTGACCGAAGTGGGGAGGGCGTCGGCCCGCGTGGGCAGTCGCGTCGCCGTGACCACCACCGGCGCGAGTGTGACGGTGTCGGTGCGCTGCTGCGCGGCAAGCACCATGGGGAACACGACGGGCGGCAGCATGCCCAGCCACTGTCTCATGGACGGTTCTCCTTCTTGCGCAGGGGGATCATCTGGGGTCGTCCTTCGAATGCCGAAATGACTACCGGCCACTGAAACACGGCGGCCGCGGTCTCCCCGGTCAGGACGTCGGCCGGCCTACCGCGTGCCACGGCGCGCCCCTCGGCGAGGATCAAGACCTGGTCGGCGAACCGCGCCGCCAGATTGACGTGATGCGTGATCATGATCGCGGCGAGCCCGTGCGCATCTACCAGGGCGCGCACCAGCTCGAACAGCTCCATCTCGTGCCGCAGGTCGAGCGACGTGGTCGGCTCGTCGAGCACGAGCAGCCTGGGCTCCTGCGCCAGGGCCCGCGCCAGCCGGACGCGCTGGTACTCGCCGCCCGACAGGCTCCAGAGCCAGCGATCGGCCAGGTCCGCCGCGTCGCACGCGACGAGCGCCCGCTCGACGGCCGCACGGTCGTTCGCGCCCATTCCGCCGAGCAGCGAGAGGTGCGGGTACCGACCGAGCAGCACCGTTTCCCGCACGCGCTGCGGGAACAGGTTGTCTTCGCGCTGCGGGAGCACGCCGACCACGCGCGCCAGCTCGCGGCGCGACCAGTCGCGGGCCGGGCGCCCCAGGATCTCGGCGCGACCAGCGACGCGCCGCACCAGGCCGAGCGCCGCGCGCACCAGCGTCGTCTTGCCGCTGCCGTTCGGTCCCAGCACGGCGTGGAACTCGCCCGCGCGCACCTCGAGCGAGACGCCCACCAGACTGTCGCGCGGGGCGTCCGGGTAGCGGCACGTGACGCCGCTCAAGGCGAGGATCAGCTCACCGTCCATCGGCGCAGCAGGAACGCGAACACGGGGACGCCGAGCAGGGCGGTGACGATCCCCACGGGCAGCTCGCGCGGCGCCACCACGGTGCGGGCCAGCGTGTCGGCCGCCGCGAGCAGGATTCCGCCCGTGAGAAACGCCGTCGGCAGCAAGGTACGATGCAGCCGCCCCCACACGAGGCGACAGACGTGCGGCACGACCAGTCCGACGAAGCCGATCACGCCCGCCACGGCGACCGCGGCGGCGGTGAGGAGCGAGGCGGCCAGATAGACGAGCTGTTTAAGCCGCCGCACGTCCGCACCGAGGTACTGCGCGGGCTCCTCGCCCAGGGCGAGCAGATCGAGCGGCCGCGCGGCCGCGACGAGGACGCCGAGCGGGAGCGGCGCGTACGCGAGGATCACGAACACCGTGGTCCACGACGCCCCGGAGAATCCGCCCCACAGCCACAGGAACGCGTTCCGCAGCTCGGTGGCCTCGGCGAGAGAGACGATAGCCGTGGTGATCGCCCCCGCGAGCGCGCCGACCGCCACGCCGCCCAGCAGCAGGATGCGCGGGTCGAGCTCGCCGCCTCCCACGAGCCCGAGCCGATACACCAGCGCCATCGCGCCCACCGCGCCGACGAACGCCGCGAGCGGGAGGGCCCACGGGCCCGGGACGTGGAGCGCGATCGCGGCCACCGCGCCCAGGCCGGCGCCGCCCGAGAGGCCGAGCAGGAACGGGTCCGCCAGCGGGTTGCGCACCAGCGCCTGCAGGCTCGTGCCGGCGACGCCGAGCGCCCCGCCCACGAGGAACGCCAACACCGCCCGG
>QHUT01000114.1 GCA_003222055.1 Gemmatimonadota bacterium | reverse complement strand
GCCCCTACACGACGCCGTAGCCCTGCACCAGGCGCTCTATGCCTCGTGCGCGCTGCCGCTCTACTTCCCGCCTGCGGTGATCAACGGCCGGCGGCTCGCGGACGGGGGCTTGAGGGCGGTGCTGGCGCTCGACGTGGCGCGGAGCATCCCCGCCGACCTGGCGGTTGCAATCCACGTGGGCCCGGGTTTCGATGAACCTCCTCTACCTCCCTCCACCGCCCTTCACCGTCTTCTACCGCCGCCTCTCATCCGCGCCCATGGCGAGGCGATCCGCATCATGATGGCGGCGCAGACGGAGCTGGCGATCGCGGCATGGCCGCGTGACGGCGCGCGCCTGGTCGTCGTGCGGGCGGTGGCGGAGCGCGAGGCGACGTTTGCCGTCGGCGCTGGGGAGCGGTACGTCGAGGCGGGGTACCGCCAGACTCGCCTGGCGCTCACGCCTGAATCACCGCCTTAATGCCGCCGCCTCTCGGCGACCTGGTCGCTCCGGGACCGCGGGATCCGCTCCTGATAGTTCCAGCGCCCCTCGTAGAAAGTCCGCCCGCGCCAGCTCCGCGCGTTCCTCGCGAACAGGGTCTCGAGCTCCCGGATTCTGGTCTCCGTGGGGGGGTGAGTAGCGAAGTACTGCTCCAATGCTTTTTCGAGAGCGACGGCCAGCTCCCCGACCATCAAGGTCGGTTGGCCGGCGCGCGTCTTCGGCTCGCGCTGAGACAGGCGCTGGAACGTGGCGCGAGCCGCCATCGGGTCGTAGCCGGCTGCGGCTGCCAGCAGCACGCCCCGGGCGTCCGCCTCCAGCTCCTGCTGCTCGCTGAAGCCCAACCCCACCAGCCGAGATCCGAGATCGGCGATGGCCGCGAGACGATCGCCGCCGATCTTGCGGGCGGCGACCTCGTACTGCAGCCGCTCGACGCAGTGCTTCAGATCCACATGACTGATCTCATGTCCGAGGATCGCCGCCAACTCGGCCTCGGACTCGAGGAAGTCCAGCATGCCCGTGGTTACGTACACGGCCCCGCCGGAGATGGCGAAGGCATTGATCTCTTGCGACCCGATGATGTAGAAACGGTACGGGATCGTCTTCCGGCGGGTGTACTCCAGCAGGGGCCGCGCCACGTCCGTCACGTAGGCCTGGAGCGCCGGATCACGTTTCACCAAGCCGCTCGCCGCGATCTTGCGCTCGATTTCGCGACCGATCTCGACCTCGCGCTCGTCGGAGATGCGCGTGACCACCAGGCCGACCTGGTTCGCGTCGCGGGTGAGGTCGGTGGTCAATTCCAACACGGAATCGAGACCGGTCTCGTGCCCCGTCTTGCTGCGGCCGAGCAGGATCCCCCCAACGGCGGCGAGCGTAACGAGCGTGACGAGGAGCAGCATGCGCCGCCGGGTCGGCGGTCTCGCGCCTAGATGTACCGTTTGATCACCTCCCGATACTTCGTGTACGCGAAGGACACCAGGAGCAGAATCGCCCCGAGCACGATGAACGAAAGAATGCGGTACAGCGTCTCGACCCCCCGCAGGTCGATGACAAACACCTTGAGCAGGCAGACCAGCAGCAGCGCGAGTCCGGACAGCCGAAACGTGCGGTCGCGCACCAGGAAGCCCAGCGTGAGGACCACCAATCCTTGTATTGCCCAGGCGATCGTGAGGAGATTCCCCTGCACTTCGTAATACAGCAGCAGGGTGACGAGAAACGTCCCGAGGAGCGAAAACAGGACGCGGGCGTTGGCATCGATGAGCGTCAGCCGGCCGGCGGTCTCACCCGCCCCGAGTCGCGCAAACGCGTCGCGCCTGGCGAGGCAGCACGCGTTGGCGACGTACAGGACGGCGATCACCGGAACGGTGGTCGCAATCCGTTCAGGCAGCCCGTAGAAGCTCCCTGTCAGGTAGAAGTTGGTGGCCCAACTGCGCTCGAACGACAGGGCCGCCGCCAGGTAGCTCTGGAACCGGAAATCGCGGTCCTGCCACGCGATGCCGAAGATGAGCCAGCCCAAGGCAAGAGCGGCCCAGCCGAGCACGGCTTCAGTCCTCCCCAACTCGAACCGGGCCAGCATCACGAGCACGATCGCTGCCGCATAGGAGTACCCGCGCGAAGCCCAGGTATCGTCCTTGAGTCTGGAGCGGAGGTAATAAAAGAACGTCACGATCGGGACCGCCGTGATCAGCCGGATCGATAGCCCGTGGAATCCTCCCGGCGCCGTGAAGTTGGCCAGAAACAGGCGGCCGAACGTCGCGGCGGCAACGACGTGGCCCTGACGCCTGAGGGCGGCGCGGTCCAGCGCGAGCCCGGCTTCGATGAGCAGCAAGCCCACCACGCCCCAGGCCAGCGCAACCGCGGCGCTGTCGAGCTCCTTCCACAGCAGCACGAGCAGCAACAGCGACGCACCGTAGGACACTAGATCGGCGACCTGCGTCTCGCTTTGCGGCACCGCTCCTCGGTCCACCGCGCGCCGGAGGCGGCCGAACAGGTAATACGACGCGAGGATCGCCGGAGGCACCGTCATCCAGCGGGAGAGGCGACGCGCCTCGTGACCGCCGTAGAACTCGTACAGGTTGACCGCCAGCAGCGCCGCCACCGCGAGTGCGGCGAAGAGACACGCCTGCGTGCGGAGGGGTAGTGTCCGAAACCGAATCCCGGCCTCGGCGAGCACCAGCCCGGCGGCGAGCCACGCGAGCCCCACCAGCTCGTGACGCAGCTCCTGCCAGGCGAGTACCGCGAACAGGGCTGCGGCGAGGTAGGACGCCACGATGCCGGTCTCGCGCTCGCCTTCGCGCAGCAAGCGGGACTGCGAGGCTCGCTCCAGGCGGCTGAACGCGTAGTACAAGTACGCGATCGCCGGCACGACCGTCAGCAATCGCACGACGTGCGGAACGTCAGGTCGGCCCGACAGGTTGACGAAAAACAGCGTGCCCGCGGCGGCTAACCCCAGCAGGTACGCTTCGACGCGGAAGACGACTTCCCGAAGAAACAGTCCTACGGCGAGCACGATGGCAGCCTCGAACAGCCACGCGGGACCGAGCCAATACTGCGCCACAGCGGAGGTCGCCGGCTTGAGCGGCAGGGTGAACGCAATCAAGGCGACGGCCACCACACCGTTGAGCAAATGCGGGATGCGGCGTCGCAGCGTTCGCAAGAGCGAGCTGCTCGCGGCGTAGACCAGTCCGGCGATGCCGGTAAGGAGATAGCGGGATTCGGGGAACACGGCCGACACCTGACGGAAGGACAGGCCGAGGAAGGCCAGCGTGTTCGCGAGGTTGATGCCCGTCGTGACGCGCGTTTCTCTGCCGGTCACCGGCTCGACGCTGAAATCGAACGCCGAGAACACGAGCCAGTACAGGATCAACATCCCCTGGCCGAGCCAAAAGGTCTCGAGGCTAGGGCGGTGCGCGAACCCTTCCATCCTGAACTCGAGCCACAAGGCGTGGTTCACGTAGGTTGCCGCGACACCGAACAGGCCCAGGACGCACCAACGCGTCCGTGTGACGATGAGAACGAGCGAGACGGCCAGGACGAGCGCCGCGACGAGCGTGAATTCGGTGATCGGGCTGATGGCGACCGTGACGAAGCCCAGGACGTACGCCAGTCCGGTTGCGACCTCCGAGCGGTATTGCAGCGAATGCAGGATCATTGCGGCCGCCACCGCTCCGAGGAGCGACAGCCCCCAGACCGGTGCCGCGATCACCTTGGCCGCCGAGACGTTGTGCGCGGCGTAGGCGGTGAAGTACAGCAGCGCCCAGCCGCCTCCGACGAGCGGTTTCGCGAACAGCGTGTACCTGGGGATCCGTTGCAACAGGACGCCGCCGATCAGCAGTGCCAGGCCGCTGAGTGCTCCGGTGCCGACGCGCCCCCACGGACCCATGTACCGCAGGGAATAGCCCAGGAACAGTGCCACTCCGACGACCAGCACGACGATCCCGATTTTGTTGAGCCACTTTCCGCCGATCACCGTTTCCCAGTCGGCGGCACCGATGCCCGACCGTTGCAGCACTCCCTTGATCTGTCGCCGCGTCAGCGCCCAGGACTCGGGTGCTGCCTGGAGCTGCGCCGGGGTCGGGGTCGGGGCCGGGGCCGGAGGCGGGGGCACGGGTGCCGCGGGACGAGGTGCGACGGGCGGTAGGATCTCGGCCGAGCGCTCCGTCGCCGGCGTGGCGAGGCGCTTCACGCGCTCCTCGAGGCGCTCCAGGCGTGATCCGAGCTTCTCGGTCTCGTCCGTGAGGTGCGCGAAGCCCCTCCAGATGAGCCACAGGACCAGCCCCGCCAATATCGCGTACGACATCGCTAGCCCTCCCTCTCCAGCGCGCGAGGCACGCCCCCGTCGTACGACGCGTGCCAGGGGCGACACGGCGGCAGCCGGCGTTCCGAGACTGGCATGACGCCCACAAACATGAAGCGGTGTGGGAGCGGCGACCAGACAGGCCCGCCGCTCCCGCAGGCAATGGGGTCTTCAGTTGTACTGCACACTGAGCCCGACGTCGAAAATCGCGTGCTTGATGCCGGGGATCACCACGGTCGAGCCGTCCTTCAAGTCGCCGTCGTGACCGAAATAGAAATTCGCGATCGGCGAGAGCGACACCTTGTTGCTCAAGCGAATGTCGTATCCCAGACCCGTGAGGAAGCCGAGTCCGTCGGCGGAGGCGGTCGAGCTCCCTTGGCTGAGCTGGAAGCTCGCGACGCCGACGCCGCCCTTGACGAAGAAGCCGCTGCGCGCTGTCGGGTAGAGGTACGCCGCCGCGGAGATGTTCCCTACCGACTCCGTCACGCCGTTCATGTCCTTGGTCCAGACGTTCACTTCGCCGCCCAGGCGAACACGGGGGCTCGGCGTGCCACCCAGCTTGAGCGCTGCGGTGAGGCCACCTCCTTTGGCACCCGAGTTGAAGCTGCAGCCGCCGCTGCAGCTCAGGCTGTTGGCGCCATAGCCGAGGCCGAAAGCGCCCCAGAAGCCGTGGCGCGTTCCCGGCTGCTGTGCAGTGGCGGGCTGCGCGGCGCTCAGCGTGAGCGCACCGACGACTGCCAAGAGGGCTCCCGCGAGCGCCCGGTCGCGGCTCATAGCTCCTCCCTTCCAGCCCGCAGTTGCTCGAGCTGTCCGATCTTCTCCCACGACGGGTTGGGGCTCCGCACCAGCACGACGTAGAGCACGCCGTCCTCGAAGGTCGCGCTCGCATGCGCCTGCGCGAGCTGCGCGTTGACCTGACCGGGGCTGATCTTGTAGGCACCGCCGCCCCCGAGATCCACGGCCAGCCCGATCAGGCCGCCGAACACGACGTTCCCCCACACCCAGCCGCTCGTGCTCCGGGTGGTGGTCATCTCGAAGGGCTGGTAGCCGTCCATCTTGACCGTGATGACGTGCTTGTCCTTGCGTTTGAGTTTCGCGACGACCGGAGTCGTGCCGAGCGCTTGATTGTCCACGGTCACGCTGGCGCCGCTCGGCTGGCTGGCGATGTTCACGTCCTGGGACTTGCCGTGCATGATGCTGGCGCACGCGAGCGCGGCGAGCGGCGCCGCCAGGGCGGCCACGGTCCACAGCAATTGCGATGAGCGCTTCATATCCCCTCCTCGATGAATGCGGAGCCGGAGCACGGACGCTCCGGTTGTGAAGGGGCGAAGCTAGGAAGCGTGGGTCAGGTGGCAGTCAAGTGGCTCGGCGCGCGAGTCACCCACGAGCCTCTGCAGGTGGGAGCTCGGCTTCGAGCAGGGCGAGGAGGTGCCGGCGCGACGCGTCGCCGCTCGGCATCGCCTGCGCGGCGGCTGCGAGCGCCTGGCGCACGGTATGGCGGGTACCGGCGGCGAGTGCCGCCCTGGCGAGGGCGATCGCCTCGTCGAACGCCGACGCCCCAGGCTCGTCGAGTGCCATGAGCTGCACGCGCAGCAGCCGGGACGGCACGTCGCTGCGGGGCGTCAGCGCATTGATCGCGTGCTGCCTCAGCATGTGGCGCTCGCCGGGCAGCAGCCACTCGGCGAGCACGACTTGCGCGATGAGCGGGGCGGCGATCGTGTAACGGCTGCCCTCGAACGTCACCAGGCGAGCGCGCTCGAGCGTCGCCAACGCATCCTCCACGGCCGCCTGCGGTAAGTCGGTCAGGGCGACGAGCAGTGCGACGTCGATCGCGGCGGCGCCTATGGTGGCCGCCTGAAGGACGCGCCGGGCCGGCTGATCGAGCTTGGCGACGCGTGCCGTGATCGCGCGGCGGGCCAGCTGGGGCACGGAGATCGGCAACGGGGTCCCGTCGGTCCCACCAGGCGGTGGCCAGGCGAGGACTTCGGCGCGGAACGGCGAGGCATCCGCGAGGGCGCGTAACAGCGTCGTGACGAGGAAGGGATTCCCGCTGGTCTCGAACAACACCCGGCGCGCCAGTCGCTCCCGCTCCTCGTCGTTGGCGCACCAGCTGCTGCGCTCGAACACGAGCGTCCGTGTCTCCGCCTGGGACAGGGGCTCGAGCCTCACTTCGAGGCCGGGCAGACTCCGGCCGATCTCCGCGCGGAGCCGCAGCAGCTCTGGGGGCACCTGGCCCCAGGTGGGGCTGGTGGTCAGAGCGGCCACGACGGCGGTGGCGCCCGCCGGCAGCTGCGCGATGGCGGCGCCGAGCGCGTCGAGACTGAAGCCGTCGCTGTATTGCGCGTCGCAGACCCCGACGCCCACGCCGTGCTCCTCGGCGAGCGCCCGGAGCAGGGAGGCCAGCGCCGCGGCGACCCGAGCCACGCCGCCCGGCTCCGGCCCTGGTACCGACTCCATCACTTCAGGCACCAGGCGGGCGAGCACGCCCAGCGCCCCGGGATCGACCGCCGCGCTTCCCGGGGTGTTGAGGAGCCCGGCGCGCAGCAGCGCCCGGAGCATGCTCCACGACACGTCCTGGTCGGTATCCAGCGGTCGCGTGACGGCGACCGTGGCGCCATCGAGGGCGAGCCGGTCCATGCATTCCGTGAGCAGCCGCGTCTTTCCCGTGCCGGGGTCGCCGACGATGAGCAGCGTGCGCGGGCCCTGGCGAGCGCCGTCGGCGATCAGGCGAAACACGCTGCGATGCAGCGCCGCACGACCGACGAGCGGCGCGCGTGGCTGCTTCGTGCCGGGCCGGGGAGACGGCTGGCGAATGGTACGGATGCGCGCGGCGAGGTCGGCGAGGGCGTGGCTCGGTCGCTCGTGCATGTCGGCCGCGATACGTGCGGCGAATTCGTGGAATGCGGCGAGCGACACCGTCACGTCGCCGCTCAACGCCGCCGCCCGCATCAAGAGCGTGACCGCCGCCTCCGAGTAAGGCTGCAACGCCAGCGCGCGGCGGGCGGCGGAGACGGCATCCGCGTAGCGCAGGGTAGCGAGGGCCTCTCCGCCCACGGCCAACAGAGCGGCCGTGACGCGCGCGCGATAGTGAGCCCGCCGCTCCGCCGCCCATTCCTCGAAGGCCCGTGCTCCGGCGACGTCGAATCCTTCGAGGAAGTCTCCCGTGGCCAGGGCGACCACGGCTTTGGGATCGCACTCCGCCAGGGCATCGAGTCGCAGCGCGTCGACCTCGAGCCCTCCGTCCGCCAGCGTCAGCGCGTCGCCCGTCGATGTGAAGCGACTCGCGCCGAGGTCGGTCCGCAGCCGGCTCAACGCCTCGTTCAGGGAGTGTCTCGCCTGCCCGTCCCGTTTTTCGGGCCACAAGAGGCCCACCAGATGCTCGCGCGTGCGCGTCCGGTCGGGCGAGAGGGCGAGGTACGCGAGCAGCGCGAAGTGCTTGTGCCACAGCACCTGCGGAGGGGCGTCGCGCCCGTCGACCCGCGCCGTCGCGGTGCCGAAGCACCGGAGCTCGAGGCGTGGTGGATTCTGCATACGTGGTCGGTCGTAAGCATAGGGCGCGGAGTGGAGACCGGCTAGACACCGCGAACCTGGCCACGGATGCGCATTAGGCGTATGCTTTGCGGCCCCGTGCGGGTTCGAGACATCACATGGTCGACGAGCTGGCGGGCCTCCGCGCCGCCCTGCGCAACCGCTACACCCTCGAGCGGGAGATCGGTCGGGGCGGGATGGCGACGGTGTGGCTCGCCCGCGACCTGAAGCACAAGCGGGCGGTGGCGCTGAAGGTGCTCCGGCCCGACGTCGCCTCGGTGCTCGCCGCCGAGCGGTTCCTGCGGGAAATCGGGACCGCCGCCCGCCTGACCCACCCCCACATCGTGCCGGTGTTCGATTCGGGCAGGGCGGCCGGGTTCCTCTACTACGTCATGCCCTACGTGCACGGCGAGTCGCTGCGGCAGCGGCTGGAGCGTGAGCGACAGCTGCCCCTCGCCGAGGCGCTCGGCATCGTCCGCGAGGTCGCGGACGCGCTCGACTACGCTCACCGCCACGGCGTGGTGCATCGCGACATCAAGCCCGAGAACATCCTGCTCGAGGAAGGGCACGCCGTGGTGACGGACTTCGGCGTGGCGCGGGCGATCGTGGCGGCGGCCCCGGGCGAAGCGCTCACCGAGGCGGGACTGGCGATCGGGACGCTGCATTACATGAGCCCCGAGCAGGCCGCCGGGGAGCGCGACATCGACGGACGGGCCGACACGTACGCCCTGGGGTGCGTGCTGTACGAGCTGATCACGGGCGTCCCGCCGTTCCAGGGTGCCACCGCGGAGAGCGTGCTGCGCCAGCAGCTGGTCGATACGCCGCGTCCCCTGTCCACGTTTCGCGAAGCGGTCCCCGAGAGCGTCGAGGCGGCGGTGTGCAAGGCGCTCGCCAAGACGCCGGCCGACCGCTGGCACAGCGGGACCGAATTCCTGGCGGCGCTGACGGGACCCGCTCCGCCCCCGCGCGCCGGGCACGGCGCACGCAGGCGCGGCCTCGTCACCGCCGCCGGCGCGGTCGTCGCCATCGCCCTCGTGGCGCGGATCTTCTGGCTCCGCCCGACGAGTACCCTGGCAGTGCTGTACTTCAAGAGCATCCCGAACGACTCGACCGACGTCTATCTCGCGGAGGGACTCACGGAGGAAATAATCGCCCGCCTGGGAGAGATCGGCCGGCTCGCCGTCAAGTCCCACACGGCCGTCGAGCGCTTCCGTGGCAAGCGTGTGGATGACCCGACGCAGCTGGGTCGCGCCCTGGGCGTCGCCAACCTGGTAAATGGGACGGTGCGGCGGGAGCAGCGTCGCCTGCGTGTGAACGTCGAGCTGGTGCGCGCGGCGAACGGCGTCCGCATCTGGGGCGCCGAATTCGAGCGACCCGACTCGGGACTGATGGACGTCGAGGCCGATATTGCCGCCGCCGTCGCGACGGCGGTGGCCGGGCGGCTCAACCGGGTCGAGCGCGCGTCCCTGCGGTCACCCACGCGCGACGCGGTGGCCTATGACCACTATCTCCGGGGGAACCACTACCTGGCGCAACGCACCGCGCGCGCCGTCGGGCGCGCGATCGACGAGTATGACGCGGCGATCGCGCGGGATCCCCGGTTCGTGGAAGCCCTGGGGCGACAGGCGTACGGCTACGCGCTGTTGCTCTATTATGGGTGGACGTACCACAACCTCGCTGCCGACAGTCTGCTCGCGCGCGGCCAGGCGAGTGCGGATCGCGCGCTGCGGGCGGACTCGACCGTGGCGGAGGCGTGGCTCGCGCGCGGGCGCATACTCGAGGTGCTGCACCCGCGTACCTACGAGGGCGCGATCGCGTCGTATCGCCGGGCCGCCGCGCTCGACCCGCGGAACCCCGAGGTCTTCAACATGCTCGGCGCATCGCTCCGCGAGCTGGGGGACGATTCCGCCGCGGTCGACGCGTTCCACCACGCCCTCAGCCTCGATCCCGATCGCGCCACCACGCTCGTGCTGCTCGGCGTCCAGGCCTCGCTCGAGCGCCGCTATGACGAAGCGCTGGGCTGGGCGGACAGCGCCCTCGCCGTCGACCAGGGCTTTTACGACGCGTGGGTGTCCCGCGGGTTCTACCGGCTGCTGTTGGGAGACACCGCGGGAGCGCGTGCCGATGCGCTCGTAGCCGCCCGGCTCCCCTCGGGCGGTCATGTGTCCGACCGCACCCTGCTCGCGATGGTGGATGGGCGTACCGGTCACGTCCGGGCGGCGCAACGGAGCGTCCAGGGGCTGCTCGAGGCGCTCGACACCAGCCACCCGAGCCCGCTGCAAGGGCCGCTGGTGGCGCTGGCGTTCATCACTCTGGGAGATCCGGAGCGCGGGCTCGACGTGCTCGAGCGCGTGCGGCCGCGCGGCGCAGCCCTGTGGTTCTGGCTGCGGTTCGCCGGCTTCGACCCCGTGCGCCTCGACACGAGGTTCCAGCGCGTCGTAGAGGAGTCGCGGCCGGGCTGATACATTACGCGCCATGCTCGCCCGCGAAATCATGATCCCGGAGCCCTTCGTCGCGGCCGCCGGCGCCACCAGCGCCGAGGTGGCGTTGCTGATGCGCGCCAAGGACATCTCGGTCGTGCCCGTGGTGGACAATCCCAAGGACCGCCGTTATCTGGGCACGATCTCCGACCGCGACATCGTCACGCAGTGCGTGGCCGCCGGCCACGACCCGACCGACTGCCAGGCGCTCGAGCACGCGCGCACCGACACCATCGTCGTGAGCCCTGAGACCGAGCTCGAAGGCTTCCGGATAGAACAGCTGGATGAGAAGGACACGCACATACGCTCGACCATCGTGGTGGTTAACCAGGATAAACGGGTAGTCGGGTTCATTCCGCATCCGGAGTTCATTCAGGGCATCGTGATCGTTAGGGAGTAGAGGGATAGACGGATAGGCAGACGCCTAGACGGCGAGACGGCTAGCGGGTGTGAGTCGGGAGCGAGTAGTTGGGCCTAACTGCCGACTGAGCACTCACCGCCGCTCGGCGTCTCGCCGTCTAGGCGTCTGCCTGGCCGTCTGGCCGCCTAGCCGTCTATACTTGATGCCGTGACCCGCAAGTATTTCACCCTCTCCGAAGCCAACCGTACGCTTCCCCTCGTGAAGCGCATCGTCGCCGATCTGGTGACGCTGCATCCCGAGTGGCGCGACCTGGTGGGACAGTACGAGCTGGTGGCAGCGCAGGCGCGACCGGAGTGGGGCGAGTCGACCGAGCAGGTGGGATTGCGCGCCCGTATCGACGAGGTGGCGGGGCGGATCAACGATTATCTGGGCGAGCTGGAGCAGATCGGCTGCGTGTTCAAAGGATTCGAGCAGGGGCTGGTGGACTTCTACGGCAGGCTCGACGGCAAGGAAATCTTCTGGTGCTGGAAGCAGGGAGAAGAGAAGATCGAGCACTGGCACGAGCTCGAGACGGGATATGCCGGACGGCAGCCTGTGCCTGAGGTCGTCAGGGGATAGACGGGTAGACGGCTAGGCAGACGCCTAGACGGCTAGACGCCCAGCGGGTGGTAGCGGTTAGTGGGGAGGATGGCATGCGAGGATTCTGGCTCCTGGTGCACGTTCTGGGGTTCACGCTGTGGCTCGGCGGCGGCATCGCGACTATGGTCGCCGGTATCACCGCGAAACGCCTGGGGACGGGAGAGCGGCTCACGGCGTACAAGATCATCGGCGCGGTGCAGCGGATGCTGGTGGCGCCCGGGGCGATCGCGGTGGTGCTCTCCGGGTTCATCCTCGCCCGGCCCTACATGCAGTCGGGGCAAGTGCCGGGCTGGCTCGGCGCCATGATGGGCGCGGGCTTCCTCGGCGCGATCGGCGCCGTGGCGATCAGCGTGCCCACGGCGGCCAAGCTGGCACGGCTCGAGCCCGGGCCGGGCGGCCAGCTGCCGGAGGCGTTTCAACGGCTGCGCAAACGGCAGATTCTCGCGGCGTCGATAGCCGGGGGGCTGGGACTGGTCGCGATGTTTGCGGTTACCGTCGGAAGGTGGTAAAAAAAGCGGGGACATGCAACTACTAGACGCACAGACGCACAGGGGAAAACAGGTTGCGCCCCTACGATCGTTCTGCAGTCAGTCGTACTAACCGCTGCTTTACGTCCCGCACGGTGGGCCGCAATTCCGGGTCCGCGTCCTTCCACAGGTCCAGGAACCGTCCGTAGTAGTCGCGGGCCTTGTCGAGCTGCCCGCGCTCCTCGTACAGCTCGCCGAGGCGCTTGTAGGTGGGGCCCAGGGTCGTGGCTTCCTCGAACATGCGCGTGAGGCCGGGCGTCGTGACCGCGCGCTCGTACACGGCGAGCGCCGAGTCGCGCTCACCCGCCCGCTCGTAGGCGCGCGCGAGGTCGAACAGCCCGCACACCGCGCAGCGATCCTGGTCGTACCAGGCGCGGTACGCGCTGATCGCGTCCTGGACCCGGCCCTCCGCTAGCGCCACCGTAGCTGCCGCGCCGTGGCGGATGGGCTCACGCCGGCGGAACGCCTCGGGAACAGTGGCGTCGTATTCGGCCAGGACCTGCCTCCCGCGCTCCGGCCGCCCTGCCTCCGCGTAAAGCCAGGCCAGGGCGAGATACGGCCGGTCCTCGGCAGGGATTGAGTCCAAGACGTGCCGCCGCAACCCTTCCTCCAGCCTGCGCAGCGCCGCTCCGGGCGCGTTCCGGTAGCGCACGTCGATCATGGCGAGCCCCACCACGCCCTTCAGGTAGGATCCCGGCTGTCCGAGCTGCTCGTCGATCGCCATCGCCTTGTGAAACTGGGCCTCGGCCTGGGCGACCCTTCCACGCACCAGGCTTAGCAAGGCCAAGCTGTAAGCTGCTTCCTCCTGAAACGACAAGTCGGGCGCCAGCTGCGCCTGCTCCTGAACGATCACTTCGGCGCTGTCGAAGTCCCGGCGCGCTTCCGCCAGACCCGCGCGCAGAAAGAGGGTAAGGGGGCTCTTGGGCGCCCTGGCGGCGAGGGATTCTACCGTGCGCGCGGCCTCGCCGAGCTTACCCTGCGCGACCTGGGCTTGGGTGGCATTGACGTACAACGTCGGGTTCGGGACGACCGCGATGCCACGCAGGGCCAGTGACTCGGCCTGCGCGAACCTGCGCCTGTCGTTCAGCGCGAGCGCCAGATTGTTGAGCGCCACGTAGCTCTCGGGATCCAGCTCGAGTGCCGACCGATACGCGCTCTCCACCTTTGTGAGGTCGAACTCGGCCCGATAGTAGTAGAACGCCTCGGCCAGGTAGCGCTCTAGCGGCGTGAGCCGGTCGCGATGCCGGAACGCCTTCGTGGCGGCCTCGGCGACGCGGGAGGGCGCGGCGCCCGTGTTGGTCAGCACGACCGCGAGCTTGCGGTGCGCCATCGCGAATGTGGTATCCAGGCTGGTGGCCTCCTCGAGCAGCGAGACCGCCCGAGCGAATTGCCCGGCGTCGTTCGCCTTCACGGCCTGCGAGTATTTGCGCAGTGCTTCGAGGGACCCTGTGGTGACCTGTTCCAGCGGCTCGCTCGCGCGGATCGTCTTGAGCGACTCTCCGATCCGCTCTCGTAGGTTCCCCGACAGCCGGTCCACCGCGTCGATAATCGCGCCGTCATCCCTGGCGCTCTCTCGCAGGGCGACGAGCACCGCGCCGTCCGCGGCCGAGACGAGCCCGGCCGAAAGCACGTACCCTTGCCCCACCCGATCGATTTGTCCGTGCACCACCGCCTTGGCGCCTTCCCTCTGGGCGAGCTCCCGCGCCGCCGCAAGGTCGAGAGGCGTCCCAGCCGCGCGACCCATGCGACCGAGGGCCGCTCCAATCCGCGCCGCGTCCAACAGCCGCACCACGGGCGACTGCGTGAGATCCACTCGCAGCGCTTCGGTCAGCGAGGGTCCGAGCGTCGAGTCCGGGGTACGATTCTCGAAGTCGGCGAGCACCAGCCGGTCGCGCTCGGCGAGCACGCCGCTCGCGACCAGCGTGCCCACCGGCCCGATCCCGAGCTGTCGCATCGCCGCGTGGGTCGCCGTGACGATGCCCAGGAGGCCGAACCCGGAGGCCGCCGAGAGCAGCGACCGGCGCCACGTGAGCCAGTGCGGTGCTCCCGCGCGCGCCCGGCGCCGCTCGATGGCCCCGGTCCACAGCATGACAGGGAGAGCCCCAGCGGCGAGAGCCACGGCGCCGGCGAACGCCCAGTCGGGGAGGCCGAGCAGCTGCACGAGCAGATGGACGAGGGTGAGCACGCCGAACGCGGCGAAGCCGAACAGGGTGGCGATGCGCACAGGGTGCGCCCGGCGGATCGCTGCCGCCGTTCCCGAGGACATGGCCGTCTGCTCGGACAGCGGCGGCGTGGCCATCGCTTCGAGCTGACCCAGCAGCTCGTCGGCGCTCTGGGGCCGGTCGGCGGGTTGCTTGGCGAGGCAGCGCATGATCAGCGACGCGAGCGCGGGCGGCACGCTGTCGCGGTGCCGGGTGACGGGGTCGGGCGTGGCTGTCACCTGGGCCGCGAGCATGCCCTGGGGCGACAACCCGCCGAACGGTGTCCGGCCGGCGAGCAGCTCGTAGCCCAGCGCTCCGACGGCGTACAAGTCGGCGCGGTAGTCCACGTTGGGGTCGCCCGCGGCCTGTTCGGGCGCCATGTAAGCGGGCGTGCCGAGCGCCATGCCGAGGGAGGTGAGCGTGCCCGCTCCGGCGCCGCTCGCGTTTGAGACCGCCTTGGCGACGCCGAAGTCGGTCACCAGCGCGTGCTTGCCCGAGAGCAGCACGTTGTCGGGCTTCACGTCGCGATGCACCACGCCATGCGCGTGGGCGTAGGCGAGCGCGTCACAGACGTCATGCAGGATGCGCACCGTCTCGCTGATCGGGAGCGCGCGCTCGTGCGCTATCCGGGCGCGCAGCGACTCGCCCGCGATGTGCGGCATGACGTAGTAGAGCAGGTCGCCCTTGGCTCCGGCGGTGAGCAGCGGGACGATGTGGGGATGCTGCAGCTTGGCCGCGAGCTGGATCTCGCGCTCGAATCGCTCGGCGCTCACGCCCGCCGCCAGCTCGGGCGGCAGCACTTTGACCACGACGCGCCGCCCCAGGCGCACCTCGTCCGCGAGGAACACGCGGCTCATGCCGCCGCCGCCGAGCTCGCTTTCGACGCGATACGACTCTCCGAGCGCAGCCTGCAGGCGGTCCTGGAGGGACATGCTTCAATGATAGACCCCTAAAGCGCGGAAAGGCAAAGACTAGACGCAGCAGACGCACAGGGGAGAACAGCGGGGAGTAACAGGTCTACCTGTCTTTACTCAACCTATTCTCCCCTGTGCGTCTGTGCGTCTAGATTTGCCGGTCCTACACACCGCTCGCACTGGACATTCCGGGCACCTCGGCTTCCTCGCCACGCAAATCAGCGCTCCCAGCTCCATGATGGCCTGATTGAAGCGCCAGGCGCGCTTGCCGTCTTTGGGGACCAGAGCACGGGTGAGCTCCCAGATCTGGCGGGATGCGGGATGCGGGAAACGGGATGCGGGATGCGAGATGCGGGATGCGTTGGTTCCACGGTTGTCTCGCATCCCGATGAACACGCGCGCGATCACCCTCGCCACATTCGTGTCCACCGCCGGAACGGGCTTCTCGTACGCGAACGATGCCACCGCACCGGCGGTATACGGTCCGATTCCCGGGAGCTTGATGAGCTCGGCGGGCTCACTTGGCAACGTGGCGTCGTGGCGTCGTGTAACGGCTTTCGCCAGAGCGTGGAGATTGGAGGCGCGTGCGTAGTACCCCAGCCCGTCCCACTGCTCTCTCACAGCTCGGGGCTTGGCGTTCGCGAGCGTCTCGAGATCCGGAAACCGCTCGATAAACCGCGGATAGTACTCCGCCACCCGACTCACTTGTGTCTGCTGCAGCATGAACTCGGAGACGAGCACGCGATAGGGATCGCGCGTGTTGCGCCACGGCAGGTCGCGCGCGGCGCGGGCCCACCAGGCCAAGAGCTTGCGCGTAAACGCCGTCCTCACCGCCTGTTCCCCTGCTCTTCCCTTGCGTTTCCTGCCCATGGCTCCCCAAGATACTGCACATGGCAAACCGGGCGGAGCTCACGCTTGACCCGCTACGACTGGTCGCGCGCTCGAGCCTCCGCTCGCTCGACCACGTGGGGCGGTTCAGCTTCCTCGTGGTCGACCTGTTTCGGGGGCTGGCGGAGTGGCGCATCTGGGTGCCGCGCACCCTGGAGCAGTCGGTGGCGGTGGGCTACGGCTCGCTGTTCATCGTGCTGCTCGTGGCGGCGTTCGCGGGCGCCGTCACGAGCCTCCAGACCGGCTACCAGTTCACGGGCACGCTGCCGCTGTACTACGCGGGTGCCGTCATCTCGGAATCGATGATCCTCGAGCTGGGCCCGGTGCTCACCGCGCTGATCCTCGCGGGCCGTATCGGCGCGCGCTACGCCGCCGAGCTCGGCACCATGCGCGTCACGGAGCAGATAGACGCGCTCGAGAGCCTGGGTCGCTCCCCAGTGTCCCATCTGCTGTTGCCACGGGTGCTGGCGGGGCTGCTCGTCGTGCCGGCGCTCACCATGCTCGCCAACGCGACAGGGATCGTGGTGGGCTACATGGTCGCCAAGGGCTCGCTCGGCCTCACCTACGGGGACTTCGAGTACGGGGCGCGCTACTTCTTCCGGCCCCTCGACCTGTGGTACTCGCTCATCAAGAGCTACTGCTTCGCGGCGGCGGTGACCCTCATCCCCTGCTACATCGGGTTCAACACGCAGCAAGGCGCGGAGGGCGTGGGCCGGGCCACCACCACGGCGGTGGTGTCGGCGTCGGTCGCGATTCTCCTGCTCGACGCGCTCACGACGCGGCTGCTGCTGGTCGCGAAATGATCGAGCTCATCAACGTCTCCAAGCGCTTC